>NZ_QUGR01000019.1:0-105393 GCF_003479145.1 Parabacteroides sp. AF18-52 | reverse complement strand
TAATTTTGTTCTCTCATTTTGGATTCTTATAGAGAGTCAACCATATCTACAAAAAGACAAACAAAGCATCGTTTCAGTTTATTCCGGTAACCGGATTATTAATAAAGAAGGGAGTAACATGAATAACTTACACAAAATAGGAATGGGACTTATACTCGTTGTACTGGCAGCCTGTCAGAACAACGAGTATAAAGATCACCATCCCGTCGATAAGCAGAAATTTATAGCCGAAATACAAGACCGATTCAATAAAATAAAGGCTACCGAAGGGATAGTCTCAAAAGACAGTACCGCCACCCTGATCCGGGAGGCGCATCTGCATTTATATCATCACTATCCCGTCTATTACGACTGGTGGCTACAGGATGGAAGCAATGTGAAATGGTTTGACGGGACTTTTTCCGGTCAGATCAGCGAACGCCTGCACAAACTACAGCTGGAAACAAAAGTAACCGATACCCCGGAAAGCATCACACAGGCTTTGTCTTCCTATCTCGACGCCTGTACGAAAAGAAGAGAGCAGCGGCTGGCTTCATTTATAAAGAACACTCCCGAAGTTGTGTTTACCAAATTCCGTACGCTGCGTCCGTCTTTCTTTGCCTATACGGAAGGTTTGTCCGATGCCCGTGCGGAATGTAATTTCTTTGCCGGGGGAGAATTGGCATCTTTTAAGATGGATGGTATCTGGGCTAAAGAAGAAACCTTGCTGAAAGATACAGCCGGCGTTTTCCGTGATCCGGACGTACATTTCGATGGAAAGCATATATTATTTGCCTGGAAGAAATCACAGAAAGAAGACGACTTCCACCTGTACGAAATGGAAATGCCCTCCCGGAAACTGAAACAGATCACTTCCGGCCTGGGATTTGCCGATATAGAGCCGATCTATCTGCCGGACGAAAATATCCTGTTCAACTCGACCCGCAACGGTAGTGCGGTAGACTGCTGGACTGTAGAAGTCAGCAACCTCTATCTCTGCGACCGCGAAGGACGTTATATGCGGCAGGTCGGATTCGACCAGGTGCATACCTCCAATCCGACACTGCTCGACGACGGCCGCGTTGTCTATACCCGTTGGGAATACAACGACCGTGGCCAGGTATTTATGCAACCGCTCTGCCAGATGAATCCGGACGGTACCGGACAGGCTGAGTATTACGGAGGAAACAGCTTCTTCCCTACCACGGTCACACATACCCGCCAAATCCCCGGAACACGAAAGGTGATGGCAACCATCCTCGGTCATCACACTCCTCAACACGGTAAATTATGCATCATCGACCCTGAAGCCGGACGCGATGAGAACGAAGGTGTCATGTTGGTTGCCCCGCTCCACAGGCCGGAAGCTGTAAAAGTCGATACATACGGACAATTCGACGACCAGTTCCAACACCCTTACCCTTTGAATGAAGAAGAGTTTCTGATTTCCTATACGCCGCTAGGCTACCACGTAGGCCATCCGATGGAATTTGGTATCTACTGGATGACACCGGACGAAGAACGCGAACTATTGGTTTCGGATGCCAGCATATCCTGCAATCAGCCAGTCCTGCTGGCCGAACGTGAACGTCCTTTCGAGCGTGTAAACAATGTGGATTACACGAAAGAGGAAGGTGTCTACTATATGCAGAACATTTACGAAGGAAACGGTTTGAAAGGCATCGAGCCGGGAACGATCAAGAAACTGCGGATTGTCGAACCCATCTACCGCGTAGCCAGTATCGGTGCCGCTTATGGCTTTGACGCGGGTGGCGGCGGACATGCCTTTTCCCCGGTAGGAGTCGGCAATGCCAGCTGGGACGTAAAACGGATACTGGGAACGATAGATGTGCAGCCGGACGGTTCGGCCTTCTTCAAAGTGCCTTGCCGCACGCCTTTATACTTCCAGGCATTGGATGAAAACAACCGCGTTGTACAGACCATGCGTAGCTGGTCAACTTTGCAGCCGGGAGAAACACAAAGTTGCGTAGGATGCCACGAGCACAAAAATACGGTTCCGGTAGCTTCGCATCCGGTATCTATGGCGATGAACACCGGTATCCAAAAGATCGAGCCGGAAGGAATTGGCGACCGTTGCTTCAGTTACATCAAAGAGGTGCAGCCTATCTGGGATGCTCATTGCATATCCTGCCATGACGGGGTGAAAAGCAAACTGAGCCTGAAAGGCGAGTTGAAAGTAGTCGACCAGCAGACCAAGCGCAAGTTCTCAGACTCTTATCTGAACCTGACGCATGCCCGCCAGATGACGAGAGACAACGACTCCTGGCAGGGAGATGCTCATCACCCGGAAGTAAACTGGATAAGCAATCTGTCCGAACCGACGTTGCTCGCCCCTTATTTTGCCGGTTCCAACACAAGCAACCTGATCAAACGGCTCGAAAACGGGCACGGCGGATGCAACCTGAGCAAGGAAGAAATGGAAACGATCGCTTTATGGATCGACCTGTGCGTACCGTTCATCGGTGATTACCGGGAAGCAAACAACTGGACACAGGAGGAGAAGGATTATTATACGTATTATGAGAAGAAGCGGGAGACATCCCGGGCTGCCGAGAAAGAAAACATCCGTCAGTATCTTCAATCGTTAAAAGCAAAGAAGTAAAGATTATGAAAATAAACTGGACTTATATAGCCTGTCTGTGCCTGGCTGCCCTGACAGGATGCAACGGGAATGATGTTTTTGCTCCGGATCATATATGGAGTGCCGGAGAAGAAGGCGGACTTCTGGTGACAAACCGGGATAAAAAAGAAATATGCCTCATCGATACCCGTTTAAAGAATACAGGTATCAAAGTGACATTGCCAACCGCCGCCAACGACCTGACGGAAACGCCCGACCGGCATATCTGGGTGGTATGCGACGGTGTCGGAGGCTCTTTATGTGAGCTGAACGGGAAAGACCTGTCCGTTATCTCTCAAACAGCCTTGGGACACACGCCTTCAGCCCTCTTGTTCAACCGGCAGACAGGCTCTTTATGGACAACTCAACGCTTCAACAACGAACTGTGGGAAGTATCTCCGGAAACCAAAGAGGTGTTGAACCGGATTACCGTAGGCCGCGAACCGGTAGACATCGTTTCATTCGCTGGCGACAGCTTATTGCTGGTTGCCAACAACCTGCCGGAAATGTCATCGCTCACTTATCCGATTGCCTGCCAGTTGGATATTGTCGATGTAAACAATAAAAAGGTAGTGAAACGCTTACAGCTTCCAAACGGTTCCACAGATGTAAAAGCATTGGCTACGGACAGCAAAGGCGATTATGCGTATGCCGTTCATCTGCTGGCACGCTACCAGCTCCCGACCAATCAGGTAGACCGGGGATGGATGAGTACGAACGTCCTGTCCGTCATCAATCTGCATACACAGGAAGTGGAAAACACGGTCCTGTTGGACACTCCGCAGAAAGGCGCCTCCAATCCGTGGAACGTTGTCGTTTCGCCGGATGACAGTAAAATATGGATCTCTGTCTCCGGAACTCACGAACTGGTTTGTGTAGACAGAACCTCATTGCATGACCGCTTGGCACGGGCAAAAGAAGGCGAAAAAGTAACCCCTTCGACCAAAGATTATGCGCATATCCCGGATGATGCCGGTTTCTTATACGGCATCCGCGATTTCTACAAAACGCAGGGGAAAGGTCCCCGTGCCCTGTACGTCACACCGGATAAAGTCTATACGGCGAATTACTATACCGGAGAATTGGTTGCCTTCAACGGAAGCGGCAAGGATATGGCTTCTACCTCATTGGGTGCTGCGCTCGCATCCACTCAAAAAGGGAAAGGCGATATGTATTTCCACGATGCTTCCATCGGTTTCCAGGAATGGCAGAGCTGTGCCAGTTGCCATCCCAACGATGCCCGCATGGACGGGCTGAACTGGGATTTGCTGAACGACGGCATGGGGAATCCTAAGAATACCAAGACATTGGTTTTATCCCACCAGACTCCTCCCTGTATGGTTTCCGGTATTCGTAAAGATGCGGAAACGGCTGTTATCTCAGGTATCAAGTATATCTTATTTGCTGCCTCGACAGAAGAAATAGCTCCGGCCATCGATGTATACCTGAAGTCATTGTCGCCGGTTCCGAGTCCTTACCTGGTAAACGGTAATTTATCCGAAGCAGCCCAAAAAGGGAAGGTACATTTCGAGAAAAACTGTGCGTCCTGTCATTCGGGTACTTATTATACGGATATGAAACAATACAAGGTAAACTGGACGAACGGGTCGGATAAGAATGTAAAAATGGATGTTCCCGCCTTGAACGAAGTATGGAGAACAGCTCCTTACCTGTATGACGGGCGCAGCTACACCATGCAGGAAATGCTGAAAGTGCATGGCCCCGCAGAAACACTGTCGGAAAACGAACTGAACGACCTGGCAGAATACGTATTATCTCTTTAAGAAACAACATTATGAGACTTTTTACTTATATCCTTTTTCTTTCCTGCATCCACTGCTTTAATGTATTGGCACAATGCGGGAACTTCGCCGGAGCCGATTACTCCCAGGGGATCGTTTTCATTATGGAAAACAACAAGATCGTCTGGCAACATGAGGCTCCGGAATCGAATGATCTCTGGGTACTTCCGAATGGGAACTTATTGTTTTCGGTTGGCAAAGGAGTACTGGAAGTGACCCGGCAAAACGATACCGTCTTTTATTATGCTTCGGAAAGTCCCGTCTTCGCCTGCCAGCGTCTGAAAAACGGGAATACTTTTATCGGTGAATGCAATGCCGGACGCTTACTGGAAGTTTCTCCCGGGGGGAAAATCGTAAGTGAGGTGTGCATCCTGCCGGAAGGTGTCTCGGACGGAACATTCGCCTTTATGCGTAATGCCCGCAAACTGGATAATGGCAATTATCTCGTTGCGCATTACGGAGGGGAATACGTCAAAGAATACAATTCAAAAGGAGAAGTGGTCTGGCAGGTACAGGTCCCCGGCGGTCCCCATTCTGTGATCCGGCTGCCGAACGGCCACACACTGGTCGCCGTAGCCGATAAAACCCAGAATCCCCGCATTGTCGAATTAGACAAAAAAGGCAACACCGTATGGGAAATATCGAACAAGGACATTCCCGGAGAGCCTTTAAAGTTTCTGGGAGGCATGCAATATTTCCCTGACGGACGTTTGCTCTTCACCAACTGGGTCGGGCATGTAAATCCGGAAAAACGGGATCATCTGTTCCTGGTAGACAGGGATAAGAACGTTCTATGTACATTAAAGGATCAGGAAGGGATACAAACCATGTCTTCCGTATTCAGCCTGGATGAAAATACCGGTTCGTTTCATTAAGGCACTTTCTAATTCGTTTTTATTCAAACAATCATTCAGACAACAGCTATATGAGAAAATTATTTTTTATATCCTTATTCGGGATTGCATCGCTTACAGCCTGTCTGGCCGATAAGCCGCTACAAACAGAAAATAAGACCTATAGGAATCCTGTCATCGATTACAGCCTTCCGGACCCCAGCCTCATCAAAGCCGATGACGGTTACTTTTACGTGTATGCAACGGAGAATATCCGCAATCTCCCTATCCACCGTTCCAGAAACCTGGTAGACTGGGAAGAAGTAGGTACTGCCTTTACAGACGAAACCCGTCCGACTTTCGAGCCTAAAGGCGGTCTGTGGGCACCTGATATCAATTATATCAACGGGCAATACGTTTTATATTACTCCATGTCCGTCTGGGGTGGAGAATGGACCTGCGGTATCGGAGTCGCAACTGCCGACAAACCGGAGGGTCCTTTTACCGACCGGGGGATGATGTTCAGGAGCAATACGATAGGTGTGCAAAACTCAATCGACCAGTATTACATCGAAGAGAATGGCAAAAAGTACATGTTCTGGGGAAGCTTCCGGGGCATTTACGGGATAGAGTTGTCAGACGACGGACTAACCCTGAAGGAAGGAGCAGAGAAAAAACAGGTAGCCGGTACAGCTTATGAAGGAACTTATATTCATAAACGTGGCAAATATTATTACCTGTTCGCCTCTATCGGCAGTTGCTGCGAAGGATTAAAAAGCACCTATACAACCGTAGTCGGCCGTTCAGAAAACCTGTTCGGTCCTTATGTGGACAAAAAGGGGCAACCGATGATGGAAAACCATCATGAGATACTGATTCGCGGAAATGAGGCTTTTGTCGGTACAGGTCATAACTCGGAAATAGTGACTGACAAAGCCGGAAACGACTGGATGCTTTATCATGCGGTAAGTAAAGAAAATCCTACCGGACGCGTCCTGATGCTCGATCAGGTCAGATGGGTAAACGACTGGCCGGAGGTAACCGGCTCTACCCCCTCACTGGAGGCTGAAACCCCTGTATTCTAAATACTGAAAAAGGATAAGGTAGCACTATAGACTCAGATGTATCAACATTATAAACCTACATCTATCAGCACTATAGACTTACACCTGTCAACACTATAGTGCTACCTTCCCCACATCGATATGCTACTTATTTCTGCCGCGTACCTTCTATTACCTCCCGGTTGATTTGTTTAACCTTATCCAGATTCATCTTCTCAACCCAACGATCATAAGTGACCAACCCGTTTATTTCGTGCTCCACATCCGTCGTCTGCGTGTAAATAGCCGTACTCAAGCCAAAGTATTTAATCATTTGCTCCAATTCGTTAAGCATAAGTATATATGTATCGGTCAGTACCTCTTTGTTCAACATCATTTCATAAGCATCATTCCTTACAGGCCATAAATGATCTCTGACAAATAATCCTTTCCCTCCGAACTCACCGAGAGACGCAGCTCTTTTCTCATCCGGACGAGGCATTGCCTTCGGTTCTATTTTGCCGTAATGATGCATATCGACGAAATCACCATTACCGGGATCTCCATAGGCCGGCCGGTAACCCGGTGCATAATTATAGCCGGACAAACCATTGACCAGGCGGCTCGGATCATACTTTTTCACCCAGGCTGTTATATCAGTAACCTCGAACGCTCCCCAGTTTTCATTAAAAGGAACCCACATCACTATGGAAGGTGAACTGATATGCTGATCGATCATTACTTTCAATTCTTCGCGGAACTGCTTACGTACAGCAACAGAATCGGTACCATCCGGTTCCCAAAGATTAGGCATATCCTGCCAGACCATCAATCCCAGGCGGTCACAGTGATAGTACCAACGCTGCGGTTCCACTTTTATATGCTTACGGATCACGTTAAAACCGGCCCGTTTGGCTAATTCTATATCATACAGCAATGCTTCATCCGTCGGAGCCGTAAAAATACCATCCGGCCAATATCCCTGATCCAGCAACCCTATTTGAAAAACAAACATACCGTTCAATAAAGGGCGGTTTACTCCATCCACCTTTCCTAAAGAAACGGAGCGCATTCCAAAATAAGAATCGACTTCATCCACTACTTTACCTTTCGTATTCTTCAGCTGTAACTTTAAATCATACAAAAAAGGATCTTCAGGAGTCCAGAGACGAGGGTTCTGTATGGGAATATAAAACTTACCATTAACGGTTCCTTCCGCTTTCGCTATTTCCTTTCCACCATCTTTTGCTACTGCCGAAACTTTTAACCCGTCATTATCTGTGTTAACAAGCACCTCCAAACGGTTGTTCTTCAGATCGGGGATCAGCTTGATCCGAGAAACATATTGTTTTTCCACAGGCTCTAACCAGACTGTCTGCCAGATACCGGACGTAAAAGTATAATCGCCACGCGGCCCATTTTTACCGGATGCGGCCTTTCCATCGTTAGGATCATAGGCACCGACCACAAGAGTATTTTCACCCGACTTCAAAAAAGCAGTAATATCAAAAGTAAAAGCATCATATCCTCCTGTATGTGTGCCCACTTTCTTTCCATTCACAAACACAGTCGAAATACGGTCTACCGCACCAAAATTCAATAAGACATTCTTTCCTTTCCAGGCTCCGGGTATAGTAAAGCTTCGGCGATACCATAAACAAGTATCCCCTTTGCGGGCAATACCAGATAATTCTGCCTCCGGTGGGAAAGGAACCTTGATTTGTTCCGGCTTAACGGGGAATGTCGGGACAGAAGTTGCCGACACCGGGTCCTGTAAGTCTTTTCCACCCATATAATCCCATACACCATTCAAATTCAACCACTCCGTCCTCACCATTTGTGGCCGCGGATATTCCGGCAAAGGAACAGCAACTTCCAATGCTTTATCGGTCCAGGGAGTTGGTAATGTAAACTTATTCGGGCTTTGCCCTTTCATACTAATCCCTCCCCCTAAAAAGAAACAGAAGAGAAAGCAAATAAACACAACTTTTTTCATGATATTGTTATTTAATATAAGTAAATGAGATCTAGAATGAGATAATTGCCTGAAAATTCAATGGGTCAAAATTAATAAGTAAATCCCACTTTCTATATCATTGTATAAATATTTCTATATTGAAAAATATAAATAGCCAAAGGCATGTACTTTCATAACTATATATTTTGAGGTCATAATAAAAAAAGGGTGCATCATTATCTAATGACACACCCCTCCTACAAAGCAATTTATTTTACTGCAAGTTCGAAGACCTCCGAATAAATAAACTGGTCAGCTCCTTCTGCCTTAATACCTATACGAGCATACACTTTTCCTGTACGATTCTTTGCATTCTCCAAAGATTTTAGCTGTGATGCATCGGTTATCGCGAATGAGAAGTTTTTATTCCCGGCAGACTTATCTTCAGAATAGTCCATACGAGCGAAATTCGTCTGCTCATCTACAAACCGGGTAGAACTAATAAACACACTTTGCGTATTTATCGCTGCATCAGAAATAATCTGTTTTACAGCACAGGTAGCCGATACATTCGTTCCATTCAGACTGATTGCAGCATTTTCTATCATAAAATAAGGAGTCACATAGATCTTGACTTCGGTACTACCCTTCAGTGTAAAATCGACTGTATCTTTTTTTACTTCAGATATCTGTACAGTTTTCCAGGGACCATTATTATTGTTTGTAATCATATGGTAATCGCCGTCAAAAAGAATGGCTTCAAACTTAGCATCCTGGTCGGCATACAACGTAATACCATCTGATAACTGCCAGCCATACTGATATAACGAGAGTTTTATGGCTTCTCCGGTACCTTTCACCTGTAAAGGATGTTCTACGCCACCGGCATCTTTGTACAGGATCTGGCCATACAACTTGGATTCGGGAGCATCGTAATTATCCATACCACAACTAGTGGCAAAAACAGCCAACAACAATAATGAGGCTATATTATATATTATCTTTTTCATTCTCATTACCTTTTAATTAAGATTGATACGGATTCTTCACCATCTTAGGATTCCTGTTAATCCAATCCTGGTTAATAAAGTTATAATAATTCTTCGGTTGAAAATAACGAGGATACGGAGACATATAAGTTGTTGTAGCATCAAAAACCCATTTCAAGTCATTCGGATCGCCCACCTGATCAATCTGATAAGGGAACAATACCCGATGAATAGCCGTCGAGGTGTTCTCATTGTTATCCCAAAACTTATCTGCCAGTCTCCAACGTTTCAGATCATAGAAACGATGGTTTTCAAAAGCAAACTCCACACGATTTTCACGAACAATATCATTCAGTGTGATAGTTCCGTTCAACGGCTGGATACCGGCACGTTCACGAACTGCATTCAAATAACGGCGAGCATTATCCTGATCGTTCATTTCCATGGCAGCTTCAGCAGCAATCAGATACATTTCCGATACACGGAAACGAGGGAACCATACTTCAGAACCACGGCCACGGGTGGTTGCACCGACAGTTTCATCCATAAACTTTCTGACAAAGAAACCTGATTTGTTTACATATTGGTCGTCCCCGGTAGTCATCGGACCATTTACCGGAGTAATGATCAACCCCCTTGAAGTCACATCCTGTCCACGTTTGCCATGATAGCTTTTCCATTCACCGCTCTCATTACGTTTAACACCTGCGCGTAATACTACTTCCGAACCTCTGAAAGAAGAACCCGGTACTATTACAGTTGCAAACAAACGAGGATCTTTATCCTTGAACAGGTCTATTGCCTTATCGTAAGCGATATAGCTACCGTCAGAATTTTTTATATTCAGTTTTCCATCACGATTACCGATGTATTCGAAATCTTCCACCAGATTTAGTACCGGGCCTAAATACGCCTGATCGATATCTTCGGCATGCGATGACGGAATATTATCGCGAGTCCATCCCTGATAATTGGACGGACCTTTATAATCACGTGCCCAAATAACTTCGGTATTATTATCTTTCAATGTAGTTGCGGCATAGAAATTATCTGCTTTATCAGATATATTATTCTGTAACACATACACACCTCCATCAATCACAGCTTTCGCAGCATCATATGCTATCTTATAATATTCAGAGGCTTTAGATGCCGGAATACCGACTTCGCTACCCGGAGTAGAAACAGGATTCTCCATTTTGTTATTATAATTGGCAATAGAACCGGCATATACAGCAGCCCGAGCTTTTAATGCCAACGCTGCCCATTTGGTTGCACGGGCTGAATTTTTGGAAGCTTCAGATGGTAACATTCCATCCGCTGCGATTTCGGTACATTCTTTAATAACGTAATCATACAACTCTGCTTCTGTCGAACGAGGATATTGTAAAGTAGTGATATCCATTCCCGATTCATACGAAAACACTTCGTCGCCAACAATCGGCATTCCTCCCATACATCTGCACATGCAGAAATAAGTATAGGCACGCATAAAACGAACTTCACCGCGAAGCTGGTTCTTTCTCTCTTCAGATATTACATCTGTATTATTCAAGCTGGCCAAAAACTGGTTGATATTGCGTATCAATCCGTAATCATAAATACGCCAGTGATCGTCACCAAAAGTACGGAATAAATCAGGACCTCCACTCGAACGTAAAGCCTCGTCCAAACAAACATAAGAACCGGCATCTGTTATGCGTTGCCCCCACTCCATACGACCATAGAAGTTAGCCAGAACAGAGGTAATCATTTTCTCATCACTAAACACCTGTTCATCAGACAAGATACGGTCCGGATCCCGATCCAGAAAATCGGAACATCCGCAAAATGCCAATGTAAAAGCCAAACAGGCAGAATAAATATATTTCTTTTTCATACTAATTAGAATTTAAGAGTAAGACCTAAATTAATAATACGTGTTGTAGGATAAGCCAGACCTGCCGAATTTTCAATTTCCGGGTCTATACCATGAGTATTGGTCAGAGTCAGTAAGTTCTGTCCTGAAACATACAAACGTAAATCAGTAATAAAAGCTTTAGCCAGTATCGATTTCGGTAATGAGTAACCGAATTCAAGATTTCGGAGCTTCATATAACGTACATTATGCATCCAGAAATCACTCTTCCAATAGTTACTGTGTCCTGAATTCCCGATCAATAAAGTCGGATATTTACCCGGGATCAAAGCACTGTTCGAATCTGTAATATCAGCTAAATGCCAGGTATCTTCCATATAATACTGTGCATTATTACCTCCGTCATGGAACGGATTACGTTGCTCATAATCCTGATATCTACTGTTCAAACCACCACCTGTCAAGTCGAATGCCAAGTCAAAACCTTTCCACTGGAAGCTGAAGTTAAGACCAAAATTTACAATGGGAGTACCACCTTCTCTATATCCTAAAGGACGTTCATCCATACTATTAATTACACCATCACCATTCTGATCGACATATTTAATATCTCCCGGGCGAATTGTTTTATTACCCTGACGGTCATTATCAATCGGCCAGGCAGCAATTTCCTCCCAACTCTGGAATTGTCCGTCAGATTCCAGCATCCAGTTCAGGTTACCATAACGTTCATCAATAGAATTACGATAATAATGCCATGAGTTACCGAAACGAGGTTTATACTGATTCCAATCCAGGAAACGTGAATAAGTCATATTCACTCCGATCGAATAATAAAAATCTTCTACATTATCATTCCATCGGATAGACAGGTCATAACCTGTATGCACGTCTGATTTCAAATTTTCATAAGGTAAATCAAAACCTGCTTCAGCCGGGATCAACACATCATAACGACGATCAGGCAAACCATCACGTGTACGACGGAAATAGTCAAACTGACCGGACAAACGATTATTAAGGAACGAAACATCAAAACCGATGTCCAGTATTTTAGCTTTTATCCATGAGATAGTTGTAACGGGCAGACCACGGGGAACAGAGCCGACAACATAAGCGCCGTCGATAGTCGAACCACCATCTTTGTAATTGTATCCTCCCATATAATCAAATGCGCTATAATAGTCTTTATTATCACCATCTTTTCCCAGATTATCATCACCCAACAAACCATAAGAACCACGGATTTTAAAGTCATTTACGATATTCGACAACTTGCTGTCTTTCCAAAAACTTTCTTCTGAGATACGCCATCCGGCAGAACCTGACGGGAAGAATCCCCAACGGTGATTAGGCGGGAATTTCCAGGAACCGTCATAACGTCCGGAGAATTCTAACAAATATTTAGATGCAAAATCATAATTGGCTCTGAAAGTATAACCCAAGCGGGCTTCCGTCCTATTACCATAATCATTAAATTCAACAATTTCATCTACATCTATTAAATGTAACGTATTGGATGTTGGAGTTGAATGGATAAAATGTTCCGGCTGATCACGTTTAATAGACTCCATACCTGCCATTACATCGATATGATGATCGTCAAAACTTTTCTTGTAATTCAACTGAATATTTGTCGTAATATCCTGGACTCTTTTGATCGTTCTGTCCCGGTAAGGGTTATGCATACCATCCACAATGATATATTCATCCTTATCTTCATCATAACGATACAGGTCCCATTCGTTTTCCTGGTTATTCTGTTCACGCTGACCATAGTAGAATCCAAACTGAGCCTTTGCCGTCAATCCGTCGATAATCTTATATTCACCATTGAATGTAAGTTGCATTACACGCCAGTCATCCTGATATTTACCGGAAATATCATAATTCAACAGACCGAAATTCACATCCTTATTACCGGATGTTAATGCCGGATATTTAGGATTATCGTTTGCAAATGGACGAACTGTCGGAAGATTTCGGTAAGTACCGAATACCGGCAACCAATAGTCGTCACCACCCGGAACACCCGGATTGACACGCGATTCGATACGTCCGTTCATAGATGCACTCATTTTAAAACGTTCGGTAATCTGAGCATCAATATTCATCTGCGTATTATATCGTTTGAAACCGCCATAATTACGGATCATAGCATCCTGGTTGATATAACCTAAAGAGAAATAATAATTTACCTTATCAGATCCACCGGATACATTGGCTGAAACATAAGACTGAGGAGATGTTTCCCAGATGAAATCATACCAGTCAAATGATTGATAACCCTTCTCTGCTCCTTGTTGCCACTTACCCAAATCTTCCATCGTGTACTTACGGTTCTGTTCTTCCACTCCTTGTAACGTTTCCGATTGTATCCAATTAGAAACATAGGTAGCAGCATCCGCGGGTTTTGGGAATGCAGATGCAGACTGCCAGCCATAACGTGCGTTGATAGTTACCGTATTCTTTGTATTTCTGCGACCTTTCTTCGTTGTTACAACTACTACACCATTGGCAGCACGTACACCATAGATAGAAGCAGAAGCATCCTTCAATATAGAGATCGCTTCAATATCATTAAAGTCAATATTATTAAACTGCCCTTCATCCGTCTGGATACCATCTATTACATACAACGGAGTACCCATATTACGAATCTGAAGACCGGTACTTGCACCCGGACGACCATCCGTCTGACGGGAGTTCACACCAGCGATCTTACCAACCAATGCACCCGAAGATGTAGAGGCAGAAGAACGGGCTATATCTTTGGAGTCAATTAAAGAAATTGCACTCGTCAGAGATTCTTTCTTTTGTGACATACCGAAACCGGTAATAACAACTTCATCCAAAGCCTGTGCATCTTCTCTTAATGTTATATTTACAGTTGAACCTTTAACAGGTGTACGCTGAGTTATATACCCGATAAACGAAACTTCCAAAGTTGCATTTGGAGATGTACTCAAAGAAAAGTTTCCGTTCATATCTGTAATAGTACCATTAGTTGTTCCTTTTTCAACAACATTTGCCCCAATTACAGGCTCTCCTAAATTATCGATAACTGTTCCTGTTATCGTAGTTTTTTGCTGTTGTACCTTTGTTGCAATTGGCTCCGATCCATTTCTGCCGGTTGCTCTCTTTTCATCCGGCAATAAAACAATCTGATTATTCGAAATCTCATAAGCTAATCCCGTCGATTTCAGAATGCTATCTAAAATACTGGCAACAGTCTGGTTCTTCGCATTTACACTGACCCGATGAGAAAAATCTATTTTATTCTCATCATAAAAAAAGGAGTAACCACTCGCCTTTTCGATCTGGTTAATTGCCTCACTTAACAATACATTTTCTAATTGAATTGAGAAAGCTTTTGCCTGCTCGTTTGAATATCCATACAAACTTGAGGCAAGAAAAAAGAGACCGACAAACAAGGGGATTCTCCAGATTTTCCCACTGGCCTCATAAAACATTTGCTTCTTCATAAGCTCTTATTTTAAGATTATTATCGAAATAAATTAATTAATAAAAAGGTTAAAACAATATTACTTTTTCTTTCCTGTTACTTCATAGGCATTTGATTTTAAAGGTTTTACTTATTCATGATTTTCACAATATTCTTTTCATCAAAACTATACTGGATAGGATTTGTCCGAGCCATTAACCGAAGGATCTCTTCCAGAGGCTCATGCCTGATAGAAAATGTATAAGCCTGA
Source organism: Parabacteroides sp. AF18-52 (assembly GCF_003479145.1). Taxonomy (NCBI): domain Bacteria; kingdom Pseudomonadati; phylum Bacteroidota; class Bacteroidia; order Bacteroidales; family Tannerellaceae; genus Parabacteroides; species Parabacteroides sp. AF18-52. Next base: position 90,575 of record NZ_QUGR01000019.1, on the reverse strand, counting down.
TCTTCAGGAATAAGAGGATCCAGTATGATCTTTACACCATACCATTTAGATAAATATTTGGATAATTCCTTTATTGATTTACGTTCAAAATGAATGGATTCATTCGCCCACATGGCAGCAAAAAGTACATCATTCTTCTTTGTCAGGATACTGCCCTGTTTTTTGGAACAGACAGCCGTTTCACCCGGTACTATCGTCTTTGAAACTGAGCCATTGCCGACAACTACAGATCCGGACAACAGGCTAACATTTATATTCGGTTCATTATCACGTGCTGCCACGTTAAAAGTAGTACCATGTACTCTGACATCAAAATTATTACTCTTGACAATAAAAGGACGATCCGGATCCTTCTTTACATCAAAATAGGCCTCACCCTTCAATTTGACATTTCTTGTTTTATTCCAGATTGAAGCTGAGTATTCCAACGTAGATTCAGTATTTAACCAAACCTGCGAACCATCAGGAAGTATTACTTTCGATTTACCTGTCAGAGAAGAATAGGTATAAACCGGCCCTCCTTTATATGTTTCAAGAGAGATATATCCGGTTAAAGATAATAAAGCGAGGATTAAAACACATGCAACCCCGGAGAACCAGCGGAAAGAAGCCTGCGAGAATTTTATTATTCTAGGTTCATCTTTCTTCATGCGAAGCTCCATCTTTTCCCACAAAGTATCCACATTCGATTCAAAAGTTGTACCTTCTTCTATAATAGCTAACCAAAGAGATTGTAAATCTTTATATACGAAGAGATTCTTCTCGTCAGCAAGCCACCGTTCCAAATCAAGTTGCTCTTCTAACGAGATTTCATGTTTAAATCCCTTTATTATAATATCCCAAGGTATGTTTCTATCCATTTTTTGCATCTTATACATCGTGAGACTCAAAAAGAATAGCTACCCCCTAAAAGGATTGTATTTTTCTTTGAAAAAATTTGATCCGGGAAGATCACGGAAAGATAAATTGCTCATATTCAAAACGGTTACCAGATCCACCAGTTTCCGAATTGGATAATAAAAAAAGAAGCGTGGAAACTGTTGACATATCGATTCTGAGGCTCTGGACTGCCCCTATGACCAATATATACAACAGCCCACGCTCTTTATCTTGGTATACGCAATAACTTAGGTATATAACAAGAAAAGAGCATGAACGTTTGTTGTACCTTATCCGGTCATAGTGAAATTGTCCAGATTTCAGAATCGGATAATATCTTAAACGCTTATGCTTTACTCGTACATTGTACAGCCGGTTACGCTTTCCTTATTGCTGTACGAGACAAAGATAAACAGAAGATTCCAATATCTACATATACTTTCTATACATAAAAATCCGTAAAGGATCAATTTCATAGCTAAAGAGATCGGTCACAACACCTACTCCGTTGTCGGAAACGATGCAATACGCAAACGGGCAGCTCCCATCGGAACCAATGTTATTTCGTCCAATGTGTCTGCTTTCGGGGCATCTTCATAAGGAAGCACACCGCATAAACCATATTCATCGATCTTCCATTCAGGAATAAGACGTCCTTTTGCCTTAAATTCCAATGGGACATTAGTCAATGTAAATGGATTATTATCAAAAGGCCATTCCTTACGCTGAACCGAGATCGGGCTGTTGAGCTGCAAAGCATAGTTCCACGGACTTGCCGGATAAATCTCATAAGTAGGCCATGCAGAAGCATCGGCACCCTCCTGCCATTTTGAATCGCCGATAGCTGTTTGACGACTGTCTTTCTGTTGATAATCTTCGTCTATCTTTAAAGACAAGCTCAGAGGACCATAATCGACACTAACGCTATTTTTATTTACCTGCCATTGGCGATAATTGAATGTCATGGGAACCGTAAGAACGATTTCGTCTGCATCCGACCACTCACGTGTGATTTTAGCATATTTACCGCTAATCAAATCGACACCCAACTTCTGACCGTTTACGGCAATCGACGCATCTTTACACCACGACGGAATACGCAAATAAAGTGGGAATGAAACCTTTTCAGGTGTCGTCAAAGTAAAACGAATTATTTCCTCAAAAGGGTAGTTCGTTTGTTCTTTTATCGTCACTTCAGTTCCGTTTCCAACTTTAACTTTCGCCTGACAAGCATTATATAAAACAGCAGCTATTCCATTATCCGGTGTTGCATAAATTAGATTTTCGGCATAATATGGCCATCCGAAACCATGATTATGCTGGCAACAACGACTACTGAACGGATTCATGGAAAGAAACGGTCCGCTATTATCAATACCCGGATGATGATTTTTAGAGTCACTTACGACATGATTCGGACTGGTTATATAACGAAGGGCCTTATAATCCGGCATCAATGCCGCCGGATAACTATTAAATGCCACATCCTCACAGTTTTCAGCCCAATAAGGATCGCCACTGATCTGCAGCATAATTTCATCTGAAGCCATCTGCTCCACAAAACCACAGGTTTCAGTACCTTGCCGGGGATCAAAGAAGCCGATACGTGCATTTTCGTCTGCACCGAACATGCCCCCCGGTACTTGTCCGAATGCCCTGCGCACCAGGCTTTGCACATTATAGCTGGCAGCCAGCATGGATGAATCCCCCGAAAACAGATAATAAGTAGCCGGCTCACGGAAACACTGCGCTACATTTACATTATGCCAGTTAGGCAATTGAGTCGACTTTGTCCAGTCGGCCGTATTTTTATGTATTTTTTCGCCCAACGTAAGTAAGTTCTTATCGCCCGTGTGATTATATAGCCACACGACACTCCAAAGATTATCTCCGCCACGGCTATTTTCCCAATAGCTATATAAGAAATCTTCATCCGGGACAGTAAGCAGGTAATTACAATACTTCGTCATAAAATCGATTATCCGCTCATCATTCGAATATTCATAATAAGATTGCATGATCCACAGGACAATCATATTCGGCCAAAAATCCTGTTTACCGTCATTCAGATGCATCGGACCGAAGTTACCGTCTTCCCGCTGACTTTTCAAGATACCCTCAATCCAGAATTTAGCTTCATTCAGCATCTGATTATCTTCAACAATATAAGCCAGGTTTGCATACCCTCGCAACCAGTAAGGCACTTCTTCCCATCCCCACTGGCCTCCGGTTTCCAACCAGGCATTATCCTTCTTTTGCAACCAGGCACTGATCTCTCCCAGATGTCCGTTCAGACCTTCTTTTTGTAACTCCAGTTGTTGCTTCAACCATCCTTCCGGCTGAATAGTACCGGCCGGGAGTTTTATAAACTGCTGCGGCTGTAAAGGAGCTCGGTTACTTACATAAAAATCATTCTGCGTAGAAGTTGATAATCGATCGACCTGTTCCAGCAAGGTATCTTGTGGAGCTGTACAGGCACCACAAATCAAAGAGAGGAACAATATACTTTTCTTCATAATACAATTATTTTATTTCCGGAGAGATAAAATTCCGGAGAGGTTATTTAATCATTTATTCATTAATTGAGGAAAGAAAAAGGTATCAGGCAAAATACAAAAACGAATGATACCATCCTGTGCCTTTTCCTGCAAAGAGACAATAGCTGTTTGCCTGGGAGATACAACGGAGTTCGAATAATGGGTATGGAACACATAACGCATATCCCCTTTTTCATCAATAAAAACATCTCCATGACCGGTCCCGTTATGCTTCAGCAGTTTACGGCTAATAACCGGATTCCCTTCATACTTCTTCCAGGGGCCATAAGGTGAACGGGAAGTTGCGTAACCTACCGCATAATCTATATTTCGGAAATCATTAGCCGAATAGAAAAAGTAATAAACACCCTCTTTCTTAAGGATAGTAGGGCCTTCAGAAACCGACCATTCCGAATGTGCTGTATTTTCCCAGTCTTCAGTTGCAGAGAGGCATTCCCGGAGAGTGTTTTCTTTTATAGCGGTAAGATCTTCATTCAGTTCAGCAACAAACAGGCGGTTTCCTTTTGTTAGACGGACATGATACAGATAAACCTTGCCATCCTCATCAAAAAACACATACGGATCGATCTGCTTGATTTCAGCAGGCAGTTTAGCTATTTTATCCTGACGAAAAGGTCCTAAAGGACTGTCGGCAGAAGCTATGGCTATAAACTCGTCAGCCGTATAAGCCATATAATATTTCCCTTTATAACGAAAAACCTGAGGAGCCCAAAATCCCTTCGATCCAAATGAATCGCCTTTCTTTAAAGCATATCCGTCGGAAGCGCCATTCGGTCCCTTCCAAATTTTCAAGTCTTTAGAAGTATATACCTGAAAACCGAAATTAGAATCTCCACCTGTACCATACAGGTAATAAGTTCCGTTTTCATAAAAGATCGTAGGATCAGCCAAAGAAATATGCTGTCCACAGACAGAGGTCACTCCAACCCAAAAGAACACAAAAAGCATCAAGAATATTTTTTTCATGGCATTGAGAATTATTGTAAAACATTTTCTTTTACAAAAATAGACTCAAAAAGGCTTGGTACCCCCTAAAATATAAAGTTTTTTTACCACAAATATGAATAAGAATCGCCCAAATAGACTCTAATCTTCTTAAGGGCTATCGTTATTTGTCCCTCCACCGTCTTCTCTGAAATATGAAGTTGCTGGGCTATTTCTTTATTGGTTAAATTCTCTTCGCGGCTTTTCTTAAATATCTCCCTGCATTTCTCCGGCAAAAGACATACGGCCTCTTCTATCAAACGGTACAATTCCTGGAACTCCAAATCCGAATTATAATCTTGTCCTACTTCACCGGCAGAGACATCTTCCAGATAGACAGGTATTTTTTTATCACGGATATAAGTAAAAGCCTTATTACGGGCTGACTGAAAAAGATAGGCCTTCAATGTTAACTTTATCTCAAAACGTTCACGGTTTTCCCATATATAGGTAAAAAGGTCCAATACCAGCTCCTGCGATTTTTCCCGGTCATGGATATAATAGGTAATAAAACGTTCCAATGAATCCATATACTGATAAAACAAATGCTTAAAAGCAATCTGATCACCTTGTTTTATTAGCTTTAGCAATAATATATCATCGTTGTTACTGCCCATCCTCCAAATTCATTGATTGTTTTCACTGGCTCCAAAGATACACAAAGATTCAATATTTTCTTAATAAAGGAATCTTTTATTTAATATTCACGGATTAAAGTACTAAACATCAAATCCTTTTATTACCCTTAAAGATTAGTTGGATTACATAAAAAACAAACCCCTCTGCAATTTACAAATTGCAGAGGGGTTTACAAGCAGTGATTCCGGAGCGATTCGAACGCTCGACCCACGCCTTAGAAGGGCGTTGCTCTATCCAGCTGAGCTACGGAACCATCCTTATTTGCGGTGCAAAGGTAGTACTATTTTTTTAATATGCAAACCGGAAAGTCTTTTTTTTCATCAGAAGGGATAACCTACTGCAAAATGCCAGGCAAAGTTATTCTTCAGGTTAGGCTTCAAAATAGCCCACCGATCCTTTCCCCGCTCCATCGGATTATATGCTTTCATACCCGTATCGAAACGAATCAGGAAGAAGTCGAAATCGAGACGCAATCCCAAACCATAAGAAACAGCTATCTCTTTATAGAAACGGGAGAAGTCGAAATTTCCATCCTTACGTTCCTTATCCGGTCTCATCGTCCAGACATTTCCGGCATCAACATAAGCAGCCAGTTCAAACTTCCAGAACATCTTTGTCCGGTATTCCAGATTCAGATCCAACCGGATATCTCCTACCTGGTCGGCAAACGATTTGACAGAATCCGCCAGCATACCGCCCGGCCCCAAGGTTCTAACAGACCATCCACGGACACTATTCGCCCCTCCCGAGAAATAAGTCCGTTCAAAAGGTAATATTTTCGCATTCCCATACGGATAACCAACCCCAACGCCCACATGAAAAGCGATTTTATTACGGCTATCCAGCACAATACTCTTACTAAAGTCGACATCCCCTTTCACAAACTGAGCATAATTGATACCGAACAAATTATATAATCCGTCTTTATCTTTTTTCGCCTGAGTCATTTTAGAGAATGCATACAACAGGTTACCTGCCATTTCAAACGAGACACGTAGCGAATGTGTATTCCGGAGACGGTTCTGGGGATTGTAATTCGTAAATGAATATGTATAACCGGAACCTACGACAAACTGGTCGGTAAAATTGTAAATCCGGGTAGAATTCGGCAAACTCTCTTCAAAGTCATGATCGATCTTCGGCAAATGCACATAATCGATATCGAGTAACTTAAACACATGGCGAGCTTGCGTATTCGACCGTTCCTGCCAGATATAACTCCAACCGCCGGACAGAATGGCACGCCTGTATTCCGGACGCGTCTGAATACTGTAACTTACCTTCAGTTCCGTAGATGCCCGTACCTTCCGTTTGAAATTTTCACTGACAAAAGGGAACAGGAAACGAGGAAACAATACAGACGTCTCTGCCCCCAACTCCCAATAATTACCGCCTGCCGAACTCTTGGACAAAGCCTCATAAGCACCACGCACCTTCGCAGAGAAAACCTCTGAACCTTTGAACAGATTCCTGTGCTGGTAATTCAAGCTGGAAGCAAATCCGAAATCGCCCGCCGAATTTGTCCCTTCCAGGTCAACACCGAATCCCTGCAACTTAGCCGGAGAAGTCAGGATAGTACAATTCAGCATCATGGTATCCTGGACCTCCACTTCCGTAAAACGGATATTCACATTTCTCAAGGCCCGGAGAGCGGCAAAAGAAGAATAGGTTTGTTCTACCGCCCGCTCATTAAACAATCTGCCGGGAGTAATATAAGTACTTCTTCGCAAAACACCCGGACGGATACTCCTTCCGTTATTTCCATAGAGGATCTGCAGATCTCCGGCTTTTACCGTATCGCCTGAACGAGCCGACAAATCACTCTGCGCCTGGTTCAGCGGATCATAATCGGTAACGATCGTCACGTCTTTTATATAATACTGGTGATGAACGGTATCGACCACCGAGCCATCCGGCTTCAGTTTACGGTAAGGCTTCAGTATCATATCCAGATCGACTATATTCCTGTTATAAGAACTGTCTGCCAGATATGCCAGGTAATCGCGGTTGAACGCATAATACCCCCGTCTGCGAAGCAAAGAGGTGATCCGCTGCCGTTCTTTATCCAGTATATCCCTGTCGAACAAAGCACTGTCTTTCACCAGAGAAGTATAATCTTCCGGATATATACGGAAAGCAGATGATACGGCCGAACGTTTGGGAGCAGTCAGATGAGCTATACTGTCGATCTTCGGATCATCCAGATTCATCGTATAGTTATGTATCCGGTAAGGGATATTCGAATTGATCCGGTAAGTAACGACAGCCTTCTTCTGGCGCGAGGTATCCACCTCCGCCGTCACTTCCGCGTTTACATATCCTTTATTGATAAAAAAGCGCCTCAACTCATCCGCCGATTGATCGACCAGCGTAGTGTCCAGAATCACAGGCGGCTCACCGATACGGCGAAGCTGCTTACTGAGCCAGCGTTTTTCATTCCGCCCCGACCAGTCGTAGACAAAAAGCTGCCACTTCATCAGACCGAACACCTTAAAGTTAGGCTGCTGCCTGAGATAAGGCTTCAGATCATTCGTTTTATAGGCTTTATTATCAGAGACAATCTCTACTTTATCAAGCAGATATTCACCGTCACCGACATATTTTGTCGTACTGCAGGCGGCCAGTATCCAAACAAGGCATATGAAATATAATATATGGAGGATTCCCTTCATCATTCGACCTTTTACGCACGCAAATGTAGCTGAAATTAAATAAAATCCCGTACTTTTGCTTTGTAAAAAGAGTAAAGATGCTGAGTAAGTCGAAAGTAAAACAGATACGTTCACTTGAATTGAAGAAGTTTCGTAACGAGACGAATACGTTTGTAGCCGAAGGAAATAAGCTGGTGGCAGACATGCTGCCTGCGTTCGAATGCGACCTGCTGATCGCCAAGCCGTCGTGGATGGCAACGCAAGGTGATATTCCCGCCAAAGAACTGTTGGAAGCCGATGACAATGACATACGGAAAGCCAGCTTCCTGAAAAATCCGCAGGATGTACTGGCTGTTTTCAAACGCCCCGCCTGGTCATTGGAAGAAGCAGACCCTCAGCAGCAGCTCATCCTCGCTCTCGACGGTATACAGGACCCCGGTAACCTGGGAACGATCATACGGCTCGCCGACTGGTTCGGCATCGAACATATCGTTTGCAGCCAGGACACAGCCGACGCATTCAGTCCCAAGACAGTACAGGCGACCATGGGAGCACTCGTCCACGTAAAAGTCCATTACACAGACCTGCCCGCTTATCTGCAAAAACAAGCGGAACACCAGGTACCACTATACGGAACATTCCTCGACGGAGAGAACATATATACAAAAGAACTATCGGAAACAGGCATTATCATTATGGGAAATGAAGGAAACGGCATCCGCCCAGAAACCGAAGCACTGGTCAACGAGAAGTTATATATCCCCAATTACCCGCAGGAAAGAGAAACGTCAGAGTCTCTGAACGTGGCAATCGCCACGGCCGTTGTCTGTGCTGAGTTCAGACGTCGCGGGTGAAATGCCGGTTAACCGGTAAATATACACAAAGGAAGAAACCGTCACCCGATCGGAGACAGCTAACCATTCCATAGAAAAAGCTCCGGATGGTGGAAAACTGACACCGGACGGCACTGGTAACAATGTACCGTCATAAAACTCTGTATTCGCTATCTCTTGTTCTAAAGGAAACACACCGGCAAAACGACCTTCCGCATCCAGTTCCAGATAATGCATGCGGTACCATTTCTGCCAGTATATATAATGAGAAGCGATCCGACGCATAAGACTTGTCAAAAATTATTTAGTAGCCGTTTTCAGGGAATCGGTATCAACGGAAAGCCGTCCATAGTTATACCTCATCAGGTTCAGGCTATCCACATAGATTTTGAAATAAGAGGTCGAATCCTCTTTTCCGTCCAGGCGGATAAAACCATACACACTCTTCACCTGCTTGGTCGGTAGCGTACGTAAAATCGTCTCATGATAACCATCCTGAAGGATCTTGTCGTTTACGGTAATGACCGTATCCCCCTGGTTGGCACTCAAACGGATCTCCGGACGACTTTTCATAGCATCGTTCAATCCCCAGACACGCATTCCCAGAACGAACGTACTACCGGAAGGATAGTTTGTTTCCGGTTTGATATCGACCGTTATGCCGTTGAATACAGCTTTCGGTTCAAAGGTAAGATAAGTAAGACGCGGCCAGATATCGACGGAATCCTGTTTGGAAACCGGAGCTGCACTAGCCTGCACGTCCCCCAATGCTTTCTGCCGTTCGTTCAGTTCCGCCAGTACCAGATCATACACCTGCATATACACATCCAGGTTACTTCCATACCAGACGAGCGAACTGTCGTAAACAGCCTGTTCGATATTATGTTTGCGAAATACGGACTGATAAAGCGCCTCCTTTTCAGCATCGTCGATATATTTTTTATAGTCGGTACTGATCATAGCTTCCGCCAGTTGCATATCTATCAGGACAGCCTTCATCTCCTTTTCGGACAGAATACCATCAGGCACCTTACTACAGGAAACCACCAAAGCCGCCGTCAACAATACGACACCGTATCTGCGCAATTTACTCCGCATTTATTTACTACTTTCTTTTTCTTTTGAGAGACTGGCCGACAAAGTGTGCCGGTAAAATATCAATAACAAGAACACACCTACGCAGATAGCCGAATCTGCCAGGTTGAAGATCGGACGGAAGAAGACGAACTCCTCTCCTCCCCAGATCGGGACCCAGTCCGGCAATACCGTCTGGATCAACGGGAAATAAAACATATCCACCACTTTCCCGTGCAACCAGGTAGCATAACCACCGCCGGCAGGCATAAAAGAGGCGACCTGACCAAAACTATGGTCGAATACGACCCCATAAAATATAGAGTCGATTATATTACCGATAGCTCCCGCAAAGATCAACGAGACACACGCAATAAAGCCAAAACTGTACTTCTCCTTAACCAGTTTATACAGATAATATCCGATAAAACCGACCGCCACAATGCGGAATACGGATAAGAACAATTTGCCTATCACCTCTATACCGAAAGCCATCCCCGGATTTTCGGTAAAGTACAGATAAAACCACGGAGTGATCTCTATACTTTCGTGCAACTGCATGTGCGTCTTGATCCAGATTTTAAGAGCCTGGTCAAGAATAAGGAGCAGCATTACGATTAACACTGCTCCCCAACCTTTAGAAAATTTCATTTATCTTTTACCTCCTTGTTTTGCTTCGATACTCAAAGTAGCATGAGGTACGGCACGCAGTCTCTCCTTCGGGATCAACTTACCCGTTTCGCGACAAATGCCATAAGTCTTATTTTCAATACGGATCAAAGCAGCCTGTAAGTTCTGTATGAACTTCATCTGGCGCTGTGCCAGACGTCCGGCCTCTTCCTTCGACAAAGTTGCGGCACCTTCTTCCAACACCTTGAATGTTGGAGATGTATCGGCCACATCGTTCCCATCAGAATTGGTTACACCCGATCTCAACAACTCGTAATCCTTTTTGGCTACCTCCAACTTCTCTAAAATAATGGCGCGGAACTCCTCGAGTTCAGCATCCGAATATCTTGTCTTTTCTGCCATGGTTCATTTAATTTTAGGTTCCACAATTCATAATATATATCAGGCGATCCAAGTCGCAGTCCAAATATACGATAATATTTATATGCGGCAAGGGACGCCTTTCTTTTTTAAGAAAAAAATCACTCTTTCTCGATACGCACCGACAGGTTGAAATCCTCGAAATCAAGGACAGTCGCATCACTTATCGCATGCTCTGTAATTTCAACAGATACGGCCAGCACCTGGTTCGCAATATATTCATTAAATTCCTTAATTGCGTCATCCATTTCGTCGGAAGAAAGAACGGTCACGTTGATCTTATCGGTTATATCGTATCCGTTGCTCTTACGCAGGTTCTGGATACGGTTCACCAATTCACGTGCCAGCCCTTCTTTACGCAGGTTTTCCGTCACGGTGATATCGAGGGCAACCGTCAGGCGGCCTTCGTTGGCAACCAACCATCCCGGTATATCTTCGGAGATGATTTCAACATCAGCCAGTTCGAACGTAGCTTCCTGTCCCTCCACATTCAAAGTAAATGTACCGGCAGCTTCGAAAGCAAGGATATCCTCCTGGCTCATACCCTGGATAGCAGCAGCCAAGCTCTTCATGATCTTTCCGTAACGCGGGCCTAACTTCTTGAAATCAGGCTTGATACGTTTAACCAGGATACCGGCGGCATTATCGACGAATTTCAGTTCCTTTACATTCACTTCGTTCAGGATCAGGTTCTTCACCGCTTCAATGCTTTCCTGCTGGTGTGCATCCATAACAGGCACCATGATGGTCTGCAGCGGCTGGCGAACTTTAATATTCACTTTACGACGCAGAGCCAGTACCATAGAAGAAACATCCTGTGCCATCTTCATACGTTCTTCCAGATCCTTGTCGATCAATGCTTCATCATATTTCGGGAAATCCGACAAGTGTACAGATTCCACCGTTTCACGTCCGGTAACGGCAATCAGATCGCTGAACAGCTGATCGCCATAGAACGGAGCGATCGGAGACATCAGCTTGGCTACAGTTTCCAGACAAGTATATAAAGTCTGGTAAGCAGACAACTTATCCGTCGTCATGCCTCCGCCCCAGAAACGGCGACGGTTCAGGCGTACATACCAGTTACTCAGGTTATCGTTCACAAACTCAGAGATAGCACGTCCCGCACGGGTCGGTTCGTAGGTATCATAGTATCCGTCTACATCTTTCACCAGTGTATTCAGCAAAGAAAGGATCCAGCGGTCGATTTCGGGACGTTCGTTCAGAGGAACATCCGGTTCCGAATAATCGAAGCCGTCCACGTTTGCATACAAAGCAAAGAATGAATACGTATTATATAATGTACCGAAGAACTTTCGGCGCACTTCATCCATACCGTCGATATCGAACTTGATATTATCCCACGGAGACGCATTGGTGATCATATACCAACGCAGCGGGTCTGAACCATACTGTTCGATCGTCGAGAACGGGTCGATTGCATTACCCAGACGTTTAGACATCTTATTACCGTTCTTATCCAGCACCAGGCCGTTGGAAACAACCGCTTTATAAGCCACGCTGTCGAATACCATCGTTGCCAGTGCATGCAGGGTAAAGAACCAGCCACGAGTCTGGTCGACCCCCTCTGCGATAAAGTCAGCCGGATAAACCGTACGGTTATCCAGTATTTCCTTATTCTCAAACGGATAATGGATCTGTGCATAAGGCATCGCACCCGAATCGAACCAAACGTCGATCAGGTCGGTCTCACGCTTCATCGGCTTGCCGCTTTCGGAAACAAGGATCACCTCATCCACATACGGACGGTGCAAGTCGATCTTTTCGTAATTGTCCTTATTATATTCGCCCGGATTGAACCCTCTGTCCTTATAAGGATTAGATTCCATGAATCCGGCCTTAACGGCTTTCTCTATTTCATTGTACAGTTCTTCTACCGAACCGACACACATCTCTTCCGTTCCGTCTTCCGTACGCCAGATCGGTAACGGAGTACCCCAGTAGCGGCTACGGCTCAGGTTCCAGTCCTGCAGGTTTTCCAGCCATTTACCGAAACGGCCCGTACCTGTGCTCTGCGGCTTCCAGTTGATCGTATTATTCAGTTCGATCATACGGTCGCGGCAGGCAGTCGTGCGGATAAACCAGCTATCCAGCGGATAGTATAATACCGGTTTGTCGGTACGCCAGCAGTGCGGGTAGTTGTGTACATGCTTTTCGATGCGGAACACACGGTTCTGTACCTTCAACATCATACATATCTCGATATCCAATGTCTCATCTTTGTCGGTCTTTTCCGGATCGTAGGCATTCTTCACGAACTTACCCTGGAACGGATCATAATCGGCTGCATTCATACGAGTCTGTACAAATTCAGGATCCAGATCTTCCAACAGGTAGAACTTTCCCGTCATATCGACCATCGGACGGTTGTTGCCATCCTTATCGATCATCATCAACGGAGGCACGCCACTAGCTTTCGCCACCCGGTCGTCGTCCGCACCGAATGTCGGAGCGATATGTACGATACCCGTACCGTCTTCCGTTGTCACATAGTCGCCTGTGATCACACGAAAAGCCCCTTCACCCGGATTTACCCACGGAATCAGCTGTTCATAATGCATGCCAGCCAGTTCCGGACCTTTCCATTCACCTACAACCTTGAACGGGATCAGTTTATCACCAGCTTTATAATCCGACAGCTCCAGGTCAGCAGCCTTCGGATTGAAATGTGCATTCATCAGATCCTTAGCCAATACAACTGTCATCGGCATGCCAGTATACGGATTGTAAGTCTGAACAGCCACATAGGTGATATTCGGACCCACGCAGAGTGCCGTATTGGAAGGCAATGTCCACGGAGTAGTCGTCCATGCCAGGAAGAATGCATCACCGAACTGAGCCATTTCCGGTTTCGGATCGAGGATATGGAATTGTGCCGTACAAGTGGTATCCTTCACGTCGCGGTAGCAACCCGGCTGGTTCAACTCGTGCGAGCTAAGCCCCGTTCCGGCAGCCGGTGAATACGGCTGGATGGTATACCCCTTATACAGTAACCCTTTCTTATACAATTCTTTCAGCAGATACCACAATGTTTCGATGTAACGGTTATCGTAGGTGATATACGGATTTTCCATATCCACCCAGTACCCCATTTTATTGGTAAGGTCTTCCCATTCCTTGGTAAACTTCATCACATCTTTGCGGCAAGCTGCATTATAGTCAGCGACAGAAATCTTCTTACCGATATCTTCCTTGGTTATACCCATAGATTTCTCAACGCCCAGCTCAACCGGCAGGCCGTGAGTATCCCATCCTGCCTTACGGTTCACCAGATATCCTTTCATGGTTTTGTAACGGCAGAAAATATCTTTAATCGAACGAGCAATAACATGGTGAATACCCGGCATTCCGTTTGCAGAAGGCGGACCTTCATAAAATACAAACGAGGGGTATCCTTCACGGATTTCAAGACTCTTATGGAAGATGTCGCCATCCTGCCATTTCTTCAACACCTCTTTATTGACATTCGATAAATCGAACTTAGAGTATTCGGTAAATTTCTTACTCATATCGCGCTATTTTTAACTATCTTCTAAAAATGCCGCAAAGTTAGTGATTTAATTCTAATTAGACAATAAAGAAATGAGCATACCCTGATTGGATTTTATAAACCTAAATAATCTCCCTTTCAAAAATTTATAGTTACCTTTGACCTCATAAAAGGTGACTGCTATGAAATCGACAAATGAGTATTTGGAATTATTACGGCAATACATGGATTCCCATGCCGGGAAGTATGGCATTGTCCGTATGGGCATTTTCGGTAGTGTAGCTCGTGGTGAACAAACGGAAAACAGCGATGTGGATATTTGTTTTGAAGCACCAGCCCCCAATCTACTAACATTAGCTCGTATCAAATTTGAGCTTGAAACCTTGTTAGGATCCAGGGTCGACCTGGTAAGGTTACGTGATCGTATGGATGAATATCTGAAACGGAACATTGAAAAGGAAGCACTGTATGTTTGACAAAAATAAATCAGAAGTCAGCCATCTATTAGACCGTATCACAGAGCAACTTGAAATTGTATGTGAACGCTGCCGGAATGTTCAGTCTGTAAATGACTTTTTAGGCTCAAATGAAGGAATGTCTCTACTTGACGGCGTTTGTATGAAACTTATCGCTGTAGGAGAAAGCATTAAAAATCTCGATAAATTAACTGAGCGTAGTTTATTGGTCAATTATCCTCAGATACCTTGGCGTGAAGTAATGGGAATGAGAGATATTATCGTTCATCATTATTTTGAAATAGACGCTGATGTTATTTTTGCTACAGTACGTGAAAGTGTACCTGAATTACTAAGTATCATCAGCCTTATCAAAAAAGATATTGAAGCAGAAAAAACTGAATCAACAGAACGATGTTAAAATCAAGAGGCAAAGCCTATTCTTCTATAGACTTCAGCCTCTTTTGTCATAAACTATCCGATATTTTAAGTAACGACAAGAAGTCAGAATTTAAACAAACCGTTTTCGTCCAGATCGATAGGCAACATAGCAGAGTTGGAGGCATATTCTTTGGGGATAGCCTGCTCGATACGTTGTAAATCTTCCTTACTGAGATCGATCTCAATTGCTTTCACGGTATCCCGAAGCTGACCGACTGTACGCGAACCGACCAACGCCAGCATATCGCCGCCCTGTGCCAGTACCCATGCAATGGCAAGTTGCGACACGGAAACATTCTTCTCTGCGGCCATTTCCTTCAATACATCCAGCCGTGCCACAGCCTGTTTCAGCTTCTCTGCAGCCTGGGGAGGCATCCTCCGGCTCAAGGTTGCCAGTTTTTCCTCCGGGTTACTACCTCCTATCACGCCATGAAACAGATTGGCAAAAGTGACAATTCCGATACCCAGTTCACGTGCCGTAGGAATCAGGCTTTGTTCTATCTCTCTGTCGAGCAGCGAATACCGCACTTCCACCAGACTGATGGGGTGAACAGCATGGGCCCGGCACAATGTTCCGGCATCTATCTCGGTAATTCCGACATTACGCACATATCCGGCTTTTACCATATCTGCAATGGCTCCGATCGTTTCTTCCACCGGGATATGCGGATTGATACGGGCAGGTTGATACAGGTCGACATAGTCCGTACCCAGGCGTTTCAAGGTATAGGCCAAATAATTCTGAACACTCTGCGGACGTACGTCGATGCCATAAAAACGATCATCAGGAGTCAGCATTCCACCAAACTTGACAGAAATAAAGACATCTTCCCGCTTACGTGTTTTCAATGCTTCACGGATAATCAGTTCGCTTTCGCCATGACCATAAAAATCACCTGTGTTCAGATAAGTAATCCCACTGTCCAAAGCAGCATGTATGGTATCGATCCCTTGCTGAATATCAGCCATCCTCATTGCCCCCAGGCCAATGCGGGAAAGGGTAATGCCATTCGTTTCTTTATTCAAATACTTCATTGTTTCGCAGTTTAATATTTATAGGCTATAAAAATATACATTTGCTTGCATATAATCGATCTTTTCAAAACTGATTATGAGAAGATCAGGAATAATATGAGAATATAAAGAAGATTGCGACCATCATGATCTAAACATGAAATATAAGGAGTTGTTTTAATTAATTAGTATCAAACAATTGATATTTAATTCTATTTTTTGTTCCTTTGCAGTAATATTAAAACTAAGAATATGGCAATAGCAATTAAAAGTATTCCTGTTCTACATGGGAAAGAAGCTGAAGCCTTTGTAAAAAAAGCAGACGCAGCCTTCCAAAACAAACAGGAATCCAACCAAACCCAAAAGCGATTTGAATCATTAAATCGTATTCTAAAAAAAGCAAACATGAAATGAACAAAGGCAATTTTCTAGAGAATAGTTGCACATTCTCCTTACTAAAACCGGAACTATTGAAAGAATGTAAACCTTTCATTTGTGGCAATGATGATTTGGACGACTTCTTTATGAACAATTCAGATCTGTACACCAAGCAGTTACTAGGGAAGACATATTGCTTTCGTTTAGATGAAGATTTATCCGTCATAACATGTGCTTTCACTGTAGCAAATGATAGTATCAAAGCAAATTTTCTACCGAATAGTCGAAAGAAAAAAGTTATTCAAGATATTCCTTTTTCAAAACAACGTCGTAGTTATCCAGCCGTATTAATCGGTCGACTAGGTGTAAATATGAACTATCAGGGATGTCATATAGGTAATGAACTTATTGGCTTTATAAAAGATTGGTTCATTAGTCCGGAAAATAAAACCGGATGTCGTTTTATAGTAGTAGATGCTTATAACAAGCCCTCTATTATATCTTTTTATGAGAAGAATAATTTTTATCCTCTATTTTCTACAGAGCAACAGGAGAAGGAATATCTTGGTATTCCAGAAAGTTCCTCTCTCTTTACCCGATTAATGATTTTTGATTTGATTAATATCACCTAACTTCATTACAGATTAATAAGAGCAGTCTGTTTTTTACAACAAACATAAATATAATTACCGGCAATCATCAAACCCTGCAAACAGAACTTATGATTTTTAAGCCTAACAGGCTTTTTTTCCTTATAAACGGTTGTTTATTCCATCGTATATACTATCTTTGCAGTACTACAGAAAGTGCAGAAACTATAGCGTTAGGTTCTGTTCTGTAGAAATATTTAGAATAAGGCATTTTAAAATATTATCTCGGTCCCTTGTAAACATCCAAACATACGCACAACTGAGATAGTAGCAACAAAATGCCCATGTTATTTGTATATACATAGTTATATATGATATGACGTGGGCTGTTGCTTACTATCAGTGTGCAAGGGAGGGATACCCACAAGGGCTGAGATGTAGCAATAGCGCCACGTTTTTTTATGCCTTTTTCAAGCTATACTTTTTACATCAACCCATTAATATGTTAAACAATCATACAATCAGTAAAAAGGAATAGCGAAGAGGGGACTCTGCCACTGTCCGGTTCGCGAGAATAGGATAGTATCTATTTGTATAGCACAATTATGTCTATCAGATAAAACACTTGTATTATGATAAACTTGTTAACTAAAATACGTGATTATGTACAACTTCTCCTCCCCAACGACCAGAAGCCAAGCTTTTCGGGCCATGTACTGACAGATCACAAAGAAACAACATGGGAAGAAGCCAGTATCGTATCTTCATCTGTAAATATACCGACGGCTGATGAGCAGCCTCCGGAAGAGAAGAGGGATAAAGAAAGTGATTTTATTATTGAAGCGTTTAAAAGGCTGACACCCGATTATTTATTGATCGTATCGGAAATGAGGAACTTACTAAACTCCGATCTAAAAAAAATAGTATTCCATGCATTAGCCACCGGATTAAGCGTGGAAAAAGTTGCAACACATTTGGGCCTCTCCTCCCAGGAGGTAAAAGAGATATTTCAGAATGCCATTACAGATATAAGCATCCAATCAGGATTTGTCAGAGCCCATATCGATAACGGTATTCGAAGAGAGATAGAAATCGACAAATTAAAATCAAACATACAATCATTGAAAACACAGTTAACAAAGGACGAAATCAAACATCCCGCCCCAAAGCGAACGTCATCCCAAATACCTTACGTCAAACAAAAGAAATTACTATCCAAACCATTAACCCATAGCCTCGATTTAGAGACAAGAACCCTGACTATTCTTAAAGCGGTAGATATATATACATTGGAAGATTTACTGAAATTCATTTCAACCAACGGACTTGCCGCACTGAAGAAACGACGAAACTTCGGGAACTTATCTTTAAACAAACTGGAAAAAGAATTAATAAGAAAAGGGATCTTTGACCCGAGCGGTCATTGTGAACTATATCAAGAAATAGCTAAGAGATAATACCTAATAATTTTTTCTGAAACTGTATTGCAGTTATAAGCCATCCGGCTCGTGAGAGTCGAATGGCTTTTTTGGAAAAATATTCCTTCATTCCTTCAAACAGGCTATATACTTCTAATTATAAAGAAATTACAGATGAAGCCTTTTTGCAGACACATTGTCCAATGAAGAAAAATCACCGTATTTCCTTCACATGATATACATTTCCACGTAAAATATGCCGGCTTTGGGACATTGTTACGACGCAACAGGCGGCCAAAAGCATTTATAGTGGTGTTGCTAAAAGTCAGGCGGCTACGCTTACGGATACGTTGCATGATCTCGGCAGCAGGAAGCCATTCGCCAATTTCACCACCTTCTTCAGACAACGGCTTGAAATATTGCAGGAAAAGCTGCTCTTCCACCGGAACCTGTTCGAACACTTCATTCTGAAGAGTAATAGATTTTTCTTCCTCCCGCGTCAGCCAATACCGTTCGCCTGTACGGAGCGCATGGATCGCCTGAGCATACAGCTGGTCATAATCGATAAAATGCCTGCGGTCTATCTCACCATTTATTTCCACACACAGAAAACGCCGACTGCCGGTCGGATCAGATAACAAGTCCATATTATTACAAGTTCCGACAAATCCGGCATACCGTTTCAAAGCCCGCACACTCGATTTGTAGGCACGACGAGCATTCACCTCGGGCTTTTGAAGCAGATGTTTCAGGAAAGACTGACGGGAGTTTCCTATCGAGTCGAACTCGTCGATATTTATAAGGGCAAAACGGTGCAGCATCAGTTCAGCATCACGACGATTTCCAAAATCGATACTGTCGGTATAAAACTCACGCAAAACCGGTGGCATTAAATTACGGCACCAGGTAGACTTTCCACATCCCTGATCCCCCACCAATAAGGGTAACAGGCTGTTAGCATGCACCCCACCCATCTGTTTCCATTGGGCGACTAACCCCAGGAACCAGATATAAAAATGCTCGCGCCACAACTTCGATGATGTCGGTACCGTATCCGCCAAGGCACGGATATGATCTTTTCTGTCCCATTCCGGCAGATTATCCAGATAATCATCCAGCGGATTAAACAGTGGAATCTTATTGGAATAGATATAACGTTTCACATCACGATCCCACAAATCGAGCCCTTCCGCCTGCGCATGCAGGGAGATCGTATTGAGAACCTCATCGGTAACAGGAAAGAAGCTATAATAATAGGAACGTCGTTCGCGATATTCCACTTCACCTTTCAACTCGTTCCTCCGGAACTCATAGCGACGTTTCATAAACTCATCCATCCGAAATACGAGGTTCTGACAAACCGGCATGACCGGACCAACACCAAAATATTTATCCAGCAGATAAGTATTATGTACCGCCGCCCGCAGTTCCGTCTCGTTCCGTCGGAAATGTACATTCACATACGCCCATTTCACCACATCTTCTTCCGGTATGCCTGCACGAAGGCAATTCTCTGCCAACCGTACCAGCAATGCATCCGCCGTCGTATCACCAGACTCCTTCCCCACTTCTTCAATTGCTTTTTTCAAGGCCACCTGATAAAGCAGGTAAACGGAATAACTGCGTTCATGCCCCGCCTCCATCCGTTGAAGTGGCAGCGGCTCCTGCTGTTTCAACTCACGGAACGTCGGTTCACCAGGCACTTGCAAGGGTTGTTCGAGCGTAGCCGGTACAGCCGTATCTCTACCGCCTCCCTATCGCCCGACAGGTTATCGACTTCCAATAGAACAAGACCGTTGTAAGCTTTCATCTCCAAAGTCTCATTTTTCTTTTTCAATTCTGCACCGAAAACGATCCGAGGAAGTTTGGTTGCTGCCGGACAAGGGTATCCCGGAGGATATTCCTCTAGCTTTTTCCGGAACTCTTCTACCGCATGTCCGGATACAGAGTCCCTCATCATATCGATCAATTCATTAAGGGATAGAGTTTTAACGGATTTATTTCCGTCTTTGTAATGTGTGATATTCATTCGCTTGTAATTTAAGGTGTACTTTCTGCTTAAAAGTAAGAAAAAAAGCCATGTATAACAAGGCTTTCATCAATTATTATTTATATCTTTAGTCCGTTATTCTTTCTTATTTGACAACTGGCAAACGCTTGTCAGACTGTTGTCGAATAAGCGTTTGTCAGCTGTCGAACAAGCGTACGACAATTAACAAACAAAACAGAGTAAGGCACTTCGGAATTACCGGATGCATAGTTTTACCTTAAACAAATACTGATATGTGTGCAAGATATCGAATGGTTCGCAATCCGAACCCCACAGGAGACAAGAAAAAGCAAGCATTACATCCGCGTGTTGTACCTTACGGGACAATCCACACCAATGATCTGATAGAAGAAGCAGAAGGCCGTTCCGGAATTTCGGGAGCCGACATCAAAGGGGCTTTACAGGTCATAGCCGATGTGATGGCCAGACGTCTGGACGACGGATATAATATCGAACTGGACGGCATCGGCTTCTTCAGTGTTTCGCTCGCTTCACGTCCGGTCATGGATAAAAAGGAGCTCCGTAGCGAATCAATTCATTTCCGTAATGTAAATTTCCGCTGCGGCAAATATCTGAAAAGTAAATTGAAGTCGATGCACCTGGAACGTATGCCGGAAGGGAAAGGCGTTCTTCCTCCTTTCGATGAACGGGTACGCAGGCTGACAGAATATCTGAACGCACATCATTATATCACTTGTAGCGACTACCGGGAACTGACAGGTTGCTCCAAATATCGTGCACTGGAAGACCTGAAGAAGTTGATAGATGAAGGAAAACTGGAGAAAGGAGGGTATAGAAGTACGAGGGTTTATTCATTTCCTTCAGCGGTAAAGGATTGATGGTGAATGAAAAACATCCACTAATGAAGGAATGAAGGATTATTTTCGGATTACATCACAAGTATAATCCCTATGGAATCAATCTCCAACATGTAGTACTATGTGAAACGATAGCCAAATACATTATTTATCTGCAGGAAACAACAGCATCAAAGCAGGTATACCGGATGCGGAGTAACTATCGATCGTTGAACCTGCCGGCAAAACTTTTTCATATTCTCCACTGCATACATTGCGTGACTTATCCCTGTTTTCCAAACCGTAACCAATCGTGCGTTTCAGAAAAGGGAGGTATTGCGTTTGCTTACAGTCATAAATCAACATAGCCACATATTGTGCAAAAATTGCTGTATAAATACCCTGTTCGATTCCATTTTCAAAGGGTAATAAATTATGTTTTGCAGACATGACATTCACAGTATAATCCGTAGCTAAAATGGCATTATTCAAATACTTTTTCTCGCCGGTCGCTTTATAAAGCAATACGGAGGCACCAATAAAGGTAGCTTGATTGTAAACGTGGGCAGTCCATGCGGGACGTCCGTTGCCATGGCGGCTATCGGCTATTTGCCCTGTTTGCTTATCCAACAAATTTTCGACACCCCATTCATAAATTTCTTTCCCTTTCGCCAGATATTGTTCTCTGGTCTGGTATTTCGGATATTCATCTGTCGACTCTTTTCTTTTCCGCGGCACATTATTATATAGAGTTAAAGCAGCAACTACAGTCGGAAAATTGATACAAGCCATCTTTCCGTCGCCAGGTTTATTGGGTTTCGGGTTCTGTATGGGCTGCCATTGCCAGAACATTCCTCCATTTTCTTTATCATAAGAACCAGTATCCCCCACTTTCGGGGAACCATACCAGACTCTACTGAAACTCAATTCTGATAATGTCAGATATTCGTCAACTTTAAATAACTCATAGCCGCGTGCCAAAGAAATGGTCCACCACATGATATCATCATAAATAAACCAACCTGTATTTTCATTGTTGTCATCAAAATTAAAATTGGCATATTGCGCTTTATTACCCTCGAATATCTTTGTGCATAATCTCTTGTAAGTTGCTTGCTTATCTTTACTCTTTAATCTTTTAGCCAACTTATACGCATTCATCGCCATATCCCAATAAATCGGCTGGCACCAGATGGCTGCTGCCCCGTTGAAACGGTCTTTAGCTGAAAGGAAAGATGAATTTGTCTTGTAGATATATTTATCAGTATCGAGTAGCGTGTTGTTAAACCCCTCGTAAATAGTCCAAACATCCTCATTCGTATAGGTGAAAGACTTTTTACTTAAACTATCCAAACCTTCGGCCCGGCATACTACAGATGATGTAAATAATACAAGCAGTAAGTTTACAACTAAAAATAGATTGCTTTTCATCTTTGTTTGTTAAGTTTTTAAATTTTATCGTGATAAAGGGAACAAATCTCTCCCCAAGCGGCTGTTTGAGCATCTTTTGTTACATTGTCACGTAGTTGCACCAGCGGATTTTTGAACAACCTTGCTTAGGCTGCAAAGATAAAAAAAATGCCGGCTCAATAATTCAAAATGATTGTAAAGGTTTTGATTTCTATCAACCGACTCTGCAACATCTTATATTTGGTCCTTTATTCAAAATAAAAACAATCAAACAACAGACCTTACCGGATATAATTTTGTGTTATATCCGGTAAGGTCTGTTATATCATATAAATCAGTACCCTGGATTACTTACAGGTAGCACCAGCTTCAATAGGCCAGCCCGGATTCTGATAAATAGGAGATTCAGATACAGTCTTTCCATCCGGAGATGTAATTAGAAAGTGTTGCACAGCGATCGGACTTAAATAATGGGCTTCATAAAAATAGAAGCCTTTATAATACTGATTCGTTGTACTCTTTTGATTCAGACGCAAATGATCGCTCAATGATGGAGATGATACATTGTTTTTAGTCTGGTCCGCCTGATCATATACCAAAAGGCTATTACCCGAATCATCAACGAATATCGACTCCATCGGACCGAAAATCTTAGCACCTTCCTGCTGAAATCCATTCAACTGATCCATTGCCCTCCAACGACATACATCCATATAACGAAGTCCTTCACCGATAAATTCACAACGTCTTTCACGACGAATATTATATAACGTTGCATCTACCAGTTGGCCAGCCGAATAAGCTCCCCAATCGTTCAATGCTTCTTTTGCCATATCCGTAGCCTTGATTGTTTTCTGAAAATCAGGATCGACACCGGCACGATTTCTCAAAGCCTGCCAATAAGATGCCGCTTTAGCGTCTATATTGCCGTTCTTTAAATAAGATGCTTCCATATAATTCAGATAAGCTTCAGCTGCACGATAAACAACAAATGCAGTCTGATCCTGCCCCATCATCTGATCATTATAATCTAAAGAATAGCCTTTACCTTCAATATAACCTGTCGCTGTCGACATTTTCGTATCTGTCATATACAAACGAGGGATAACAGGGAAACGTTCGGGAACAGCGATATTATCTACAGCCTTTATTTCATCCGGAGCTTTCATAAACAATCTCCAACGCCAATCGCGACCCTGCTTTGTATCCGAGATGTAGTCATCTCCCTTATAATCATTTCCTGCTGCATATACCGGCAAACCGTTATTCATTAGAAAAACCTGTTCAAATTGATGAGTGAACCCTGTATTTCCTCCATGATACAATACGTGGTTAAAATTACTGGCATTTCCCAAGGCAAAACTATAAAGCCGACATAATATAACTTCATCATATCCACTGGGATCATGACTGGCAAACATATCATAATACGGATTCTTAGATTTTCTGACATCATCACGAATAATCTGGTTATTATCTACCAACTGAATAGCGTCAGCCACCTGTGATGCTGCATCTATAGCCTGATCAAGAAACCATGCGACTTCATTTTCCGGACTTCCACTGGGATATTGATAGTTCGCATTATAGTCTTTTTCTGCACCGGGCCAGCCTGGTCCATTTGGGACTAAAGCGGTGTTTGCATGATACTTCTCCCAGGTCGCTTCAAACAATGCAACTCTCGACTTTAATACCAATGCTGCATTTTTCGTAATACGTGTTTTAGCCGGTGCATTGGTCATCAATGAAATAGCTTTATCCAAATCATCCAATATAAAGCGAGCGACTTCATTACGCGGACTACGTTTAGAGGCTTCCGTCAATATAGCCAAATCATCCTCCAATGTTGTCTTCAGAATGGGAAAATCTCCTAACTTTTGCAGGCGTTTAAAATAATCCAATGCACGCAGGAAATATCCCTCTCCTATATATTGTTTAATATTTACATCATTACCGGAGATATTACCTTCTTCATAACGGGGAACAACTGTTTGAAGATAATAATTCATCGCATAAATTTTAGTAAAATCCCAGTCACCGCTACCATCGTCTTTTTCTTTCTGAGCCACAGTCCAGGTATCTTTCATATAACGCTCATTAGTTCCTTTTTGATTATCTGTTGCGTCATCATCTTCATGCGTATTACTAGAGATAAAATCCGCATAATATTTATCGACATAAGCGAGCAATTGCTCTTCCGACTTCAGATAATTTTCAGGATTGACAAAAGATAAAGGTTCTTCATCCAAAAACGCATTACATGCCCCCAAGGAAAATAAGAAGAAACCACACAACAATGCATTTACAATTTTAATATATGTACGTTTCATAAATTCTATATTTTAAAAGTTAACACTTAAACCTAAAGAATAAGTTCGTGACAACGGATATACCGTACCACCCCGCTTTCCGATACCAGCCGTTTCAGGATCCATTGTGTCACTCAGCCCTGTGATCGTTAACAAATTTTCTCCTGAGACGTATATACGTAAGTTCTGTAAACCGATTTTATTTACAATCTGCATAGGCAAAGTATAACCTATCTGCAAATTTTTCAGTCGCATATAAGCTGCATTCTGCAAATAACGGGTTTGCGCTTTCTGATTTTTGCCACTGAACAAGGCACGCGGATAATAGGCATCCACATTTGCCCCTAATCCGGAATTCGTATCTTCAGGACGGAAATAATCTACATGTTGTTTTAAGAATCCGGAAAACCATTCGCCACCAGAAGTAGGTCCCCAAAAAACATAACTGCCTTCTCCCGGATCAAAATCGCGTTTCAAAACACCTTGCCAAAACATGGAGAAATCGAAACCTTTCCACTGGGCATCTAATGTTATACCGGTCAAATAACGGGGAGTCTTATTACCTATCTTTTTCAGGTCCCCCATATCATTTAAAGTATTACTTCCCGTATTAATTTTACCATCCCCGTTCAAATCAGCATACATAATATCACCAGCTTCCCATTTTGAGCCTAACGCGGTCTGGCCTCCATTCGGCAATGTTGCCAGATGTGCATCCATTTCTGCCTGGGTCCGGGCAACACCGATTGTTTCATATCCGTAAATATTACCATCCAGTTCACCTGCAATATAAGTACTCAAGGAGTTTGTCGGATTTGCATATCTATCAATACGAGTCTGAGAGTCTGAGATATTCAATTTTACACCATAATTCACCTGACCTACCTTATCACGCCATCCCAATTGCAGTTCCCAACCAAAAGTGGTTAAGTCACAGTTATTTGTAATTGGAACAGCCGTACCCAGTATAGCCGGCAACTCCATACCCGGACCAACCATGTTGGAGTTTTTACGCCAGAAATAATCAAACGATCCGGTCAAACGATTTCTAAAAGCACCGAAGTCCAAACCTATGTTTGTATTCTTAATTCTTTCCCATGTCAATGTAGAGGATACTAATCCCGGAGCTGAAGCCGTATTAGGTTTCGCTCCATTTTGCAACCAGCTACCATCACTGGTTCCAGTCAACAATTTTTGATAAGTAGGATACCAATTGGTTGTATTTTGATTTGCCAACTGTCCATAAGAGCCCCTGAGCTTAAACGTTTCTACATAGTCTGCCAGTTTACCCCAAAAATCTTCACGAGCCATATTCCAACCTACCGAGAATGAAGGTGTAAAAACCCAACGGCTATCTCTTCTAAAACGTGAAGAACCATCATACCGCATATTCATTTCAAGCAAATATTTACCATCATAGTCATAGTTGATCCTACCGAAGAAACCGGCAGACAACCAGTTTTGATAATAGCCTCCCAGCATATAATCTTCACGGTTAGTTGTCAGATCCAATACCGGTAGATCAGAAACGACTAATCCGGTACGATAACCATCCATCGTACGATATTTTACTTGTTCTGCCTGAAAACCGGCCATCAAACCGATGTTATGCTTCTTGATCGAGAAATTATAGTTCGAAAAAAGAGTCGGATTCAAATACGTCTGTCTGCGTGCATACTCTCCTACCTTATCTTTCAGAACAGGAGAAGTAGAAGGAATATATGTATTATCAGGATTATCCGCATAATGAGAATAAATAACAAGAGCATCTTCATGGATCCAGTTATTATCTATCTTAATATTCATTTCACCGATAATATTCCAATTCTTCAAAGGTGTAAGAGTGACTTTGAATTGTTGAACCAAAGCATCTTTCTGTTCTTTATAACGCCCACCATCCTCAAATGCTGCTACATAATTAATATCAGCCATAAGGTATCCATTCGGATCATAATACGGACGTGTCGGACGACTACGGCGAAGCAAATTGTTATATAAAGTATCATCCATTACCGTTGGACGTGAATAATCCGTACGTACATAACGACTCATATAATCCACCTTTAGCATTTTTGTCAGCTGTCCTGAGAATTTCCCCGTCAGAGTATATCGATTATAATCATCTGTACCATAACGCATAAACCCTTCTTGTCCCATATAGTTACCTGATAAATAATAAGATATCTTATCCGTTCCCCCGCTAGCACTGATATTATGTTCATGAGATGGGGACATACTCCGGTAATATTCTTTCAGCCAATCCACATTGGCGGTTGTATAATCATAATTCCATTTACCACCAGAACCTTCACCCCAAATATAATCATCAGTTTTACCATCCATATAATCTTTTACCTGCTGCATATAACCAGCATCGAACAAATTATTACCATTCAGGTTAAACTGGGCATCATTAAACATATTCACAAACTCCCATGAGTTTGCCATTTCCGGCATTTTTATAGGTGTCTGGAAACGTACATTTCCATTATAGTTGATCTGTGCACGTCCTAATTTTCCAGTTTTAGTAGTTATCAGAACCACACCGAAAGGAGCACGCGCTCCATAAATAGAAGAAGATGCTGCATCTTTCAGTACAGATATATTTTCTATATCCTGAGGATTCAACATATTAATATCCCCTTCCATACCATCTATTAAAATCAATGGACTTCCGTTAGTAAATGAATTTCCATTTGCATCCTGTCCCACAGTTCCTGTACCACGGATATTTATAGATTTAGTCGCATTCAGTTCTCCACCATTTCCACTATTGGATATATTTAGTCCCGGAATAACACCTTGTAAAGCCAACACTGCATTAGCTACAGGACGAGCTTCCAATTCTTTAGAGGTAGCCATCCCAACAGCACCTGTCAGATTCACCTTTTTCTGTGTACCAAAACCTACTATCACAACCTCATCCAGAGCCTGTGAATTTTCTACCAGCAACACATCTATGGCAGTTTGATCCCCAACCGACAATTCTTTCTGGTTGTAGCCTATATACGAAAATTGTAATATAGCATTCTTTCCAACTTCAATACTGTATTTTCCATCTATATCCGTCACTGCTCCATTTACTGTTCCATCCGCCGTACTTTTCTCAATAACATTCGCCCCAATAATAGGCTCTCCATTGGCGTCTTTAACAACCCCTGTTACTTTTCTCTTTTCACCATTTTGCTGGACAACCGGAGTGTGAGCCTCCGTCGACAAAATAATCTTTTTATCTAACACAGAATAATGTACATTCGTACCAGAAAAAATAGTATCCAATACTTTAAATATGTCGCTTTTCTTAGTAACAACTGATACTTTTCGCTGCAAATCGACATGTCGAATATTGAAAAAGAAAGAGAACTCCGACTGATTTTCTATTTCATCCAGAACTTCTTTGACTGTTTGATTTCGCATTTCCAGATTTACAGTCGCTTTTTGAGCATAACTGTTCGTCGCTTGCACTAAACTGATAGAACATACAAGTAAGAAGATAGATAACTTCATGACTCTCGGTATTTTATTTAAGATAAACCAAAGAAACTCCGGTACCCAAAACTGTTGGGTATTAAAATGTTTTTGCATAACTTTGTACTGATCTAATTAATAAAAATGATTTATAACTGCTTGTCGCCAAACAAGCGTTTTAAATTAACTATTTTCCATCCGGAGTAATACGCCAATATCACTCCGGATGTTTTTCTTTAAGGAGGCCTGTTTTTCATAATCTTTTCAATTTAATAGATTTCTATTCTCGTTTTTTCATTTGTTGTATTCTGCGTATCCATATAACGCCACTTAATATTCGATGATATTTTAAAGATTTCCAATATACGTTCCAGCCTCTGATTAGTAAAAGTTCCGTTAAATGCTTCTTTACGAAGGCGCTCATTCGATAACACGAAGCTTACATTAAACCGCTTCTCCAACATTCGCAATGCTTCCGGCAGTGGAGTTGCCAAGAAAACAATCTTTCCATCTTTCCAGGCAACCTCAGCTTCTCCCGTCGTTTCGATCAGCTTTACCTGAGAAGAAATGGTATTATACATTAGCTTTTGTCCGGGTTTCATTTCCATCGTGGCAAGCTGCTGATTCTTCTGATAGGCAAAGCGGACTTTCCCTTCTACCAAAGTGGTAGATATAAACGAATCTCTTTCAAACGCCTCTACATTAAAGGATGTTCCCAATACTTCAATCTGAGTAAAATGAGGACCTGAAACGACAAAACGATGTTCAGGATCTTTCTGTACTTCAAAGAAAGCTTCTCCCTTCAACTGTACGTTTCTTTCGTCTTCACTGAAAAAAGAAGGATAGGTCAAAGAAGATTCCGAATTAAGGTAAACCTTTGATCCGTCCGGAAGATTGACGGTGGTCGTCATTCCCGGATTTGTTTTTATCTCGATCATACGGGCTATTTCCGTACGGGGTGTAAAATTCTGGATAGCCAAAGTAATCAGAAGAGGGAGAAAAAGAATAGCGGCCACCCGTTGTACCCAGGTAAACCAGGCCACCTGCGGACGTTCCTTACTCATTTTACGGTTTACGGAAGCCAGGGCTTTCTCTGTATTCACCTTCAATTCCATCCGGGTCGTACCCATCACCTGGTCGATGGCATAGATTTGTTTGACAATCCGGTAATTATCTTCTGACTGCCCGATCCACTCTTCCACCATCCGGCATTCCTCTATCGTTGCCTCACCGGAACAATACCGGGGAAGGAGCTCCTCTATCTGATCTATATTGAATGTTTCCATCTGCATTTTTATCCCTTTTATATATTAGACAAAGGAACTCCGACAGATTACTAAACGGATACTCACTTTTTTTGATATTTTTTTTCTACAACAAAAAAACTATCTTTGTGACCAAGGAGAAAATAGTATGAAAAACACCTCACAAGCGATAGAAGACTCACTTCTGTTATCAGCCATGCAACGTGGAGATAAAAAAGCCTATGGTACCTTATTCAGAAGATACTATCCGATGTTATGTACGTATGCAAACCGGTTTGTCAGTATGGAAGATGCGGAAGAGATCGTGCAGGACGTCATGTTATGGTTATGGGAAAATCGGGAAATACAAATATTCAATACCTCCTTCAGTCAATATCTGTACAAAACAGTCTATCACAGAAGCCTCAACCAACTCACCCGCCAACAGTCGCAACTGCGGGCAGAGACACGTTATTATGAATATATGCTGGAGATGTTGCAGGATATCGATTTCTATCAAGCGGAAGAACTGAAAAAACAGATCAGCCAGGCTATACATGCCTTACCGGCCAGCCACCGGGAAGCATTTGTGATGCATCGTTTTCAAAATAAAAGCTACAAAGAGATTGCCGAGATCCTGCAGGTTTCCACCCAAACGGTGAATTACCGAATCCAGCAAGCCTTAAAACAGTTACGGGTCACTTTGAAAGATTATTTACCATTGATCTTGTTACTGTTTCCCAAAAACCTGATTTCATAAAGCTTGCTGAAATTCAATTCATTATCTTAACCGATCATTTACCGGCTTCCTGCAATTGTTCCGCCAGTTTATCCATATTTTCGGGACTGGATGCGACTTTGAACTGCAATTCTCCCTTTTTGTTGATTATGGCGCAATGAGGGATATATAATGCTCCGTTATTTCCGAATGTATTATAGATATCCATTTTAAAGAACTCGTTAATGATTACATGTTCCCCTTTCAGATTATAATATCCCGCCATTTTCTTCCATAAATCGGCTTCGCTCGGACGATCGATAGAAACATAAAGCAATACGATATCATTCTCTTCAGCATACTTCTGCAAGGGTTCCACATGTGCAAAAGACTGACGGCAGGGGCCGCACCAGGTTGCCCAGATATCAATAAAAATGACTTTACCCAGATAACGGTCGGTTATCTCTTTGAAAGAACGCACACTATCCGTGTTCAGGACATGAATATCCGCAGGTAGTTCCAGTTTGTTA
This sequence comes from Parabacteroides sp. AF18-52, assembly GCF_003479145.1. Lineage (NCBI taxonomy): Bacteria > Pseudomonadati > Bacteroidota > Bacteroidia > Bacteroidales > Tannerellaceae > Parabacteroides > Parabacteroides sp. AF18-52. The sequence goes on along the minus strand of NZ_QUGR01000019.1, from coordinate 59,574 downwards.
AACGAGAGGTTTTTCCGTATCGCTTCCTCCAGCGAAGACTGAAGCATACTACCCGGATACAACGCTTTAAACTGTTCATATAAAGCCGGCATACCCGTTGAATAACTCTCATTAACAGCATCTTCCAGGATAATATTCGCCATAGCGACTTCCTGTACACGTCCTTTCAGATTCGCTTTATACCAGTCGAAAAGTTTCAGCTTGCCTTCATTCCGGTCTTTCGGCTGCTGCTGTGTTTTCATATAAAGTTCTATTCCGGCAATGTTCGATATCACATCGGAAAATGCGGTGGAAAAGACGTTCTCCGGTTGGTTTATATCGGCATACTCCAACATTTCCGGATAAACGGCCTCCCACTCTTTCTTTGTCTCTTCCGTACCCCGGTAATTAATCCCGAAATATTGATTCATAAAAGCCAGCAACATCTGCATACGGATATCCTGTACGGCTCTTTTCTTAAAGAGATCGTCGACTCCCGTTATTTTTTGCTCTATGCCGGCTCCATAGTCCGTCAGCTTCTTGTAAACGGAAGAGGCTACGGTGTCTTTTGCCACCTGGAATACATCCCCTTCGCGTGCCCTTAAACTAAATACATCTTTCTGCAGGCGGGAAAGTTCTTTCACGACTTCATTCTCCCTCGCCAGCTTGTTCTCCACCTCCAGACTGTTTTCCAGAGAGGCATCGATATCGAGTACATTTTTACCCGGTTCAACATAAACCGTTCCTAAATACTTTTGCCCATATACATAAAAAGAAAATTTTTCATTCTCCTTACCAGGAAGCGTTATATGATACGTACTGTCAGCCTCCACAAAAAGAGTGTCTCTCTGGGTAAACTGATAAATGCCATCCATTGTAGAATTATAGATGATCGTATTACCGGAAAGATTGGATACTTTCCCTTCAATGGTTATCGATCGGGGGGTACAACCTGCCAGCCCCAGGACAACTATACCGGCCAGCATATAACCGAGTCTTTGATTTTCCATCCTATTAGTTTTAAAGCTTTATACTTGATCTCTCTTGAAAAAGAATCGGTTACAAATGTAGCGGATTATTTTGTATTAAGTGCCATCAGGAGTGCTATCACTTCCGAATAATTTTTACGGCCGGAAGGAATGTTATTGCTTTTCAGGAACCAGTTATAAAGCGTATCCTGAATATCGCCGATCGTCGGACTATACAGCCCCTGCCAATAAGCCACCTTATCATTATATGCCTTTTTTATTTCAGGCGATATCGTTTCTTTCCACTGCTCAAACTCTTCTTCCGGTAATAACTGATACACATTTCCCAGTACGTAAGGCAACAAAGCGAAATAGGCAGAAAAACGTATCTCCGGCACTTCGGAACGCGAACAAACCAAAAAGCCATAAAGGTTCGCCTCGGCTTCACTGGAGATTCCCAGCACATGCGCCATTTCATGTGCATATGTGAAAGGATACTGGACCGGAAGCAGGTCCGGATTCAGATTATATTCTGTAAAGAAAGGCCCTATATATCCCAATACGCCGACACCGCTCATCAAAGACGGGATCAGCATCGGTTTCGGATGAAGATAAGCGGCAGGAGGAACCAGCCCGAAACGCCCGGCTATTTCCTGATAGCCATTCTTCACCTCTTCGGCAACGACGGCATGATCGATCTTCTCGACCGGTGTAAAAGAAGCGTTCAACGAGTCGGTATAGGCCGAGAGAAAAGAGCGGAAATCATCTTCCGAATAATCGACATAAGGAATCTGCGTCCTGACAAAAAAGTTCTCCCGGAAATAATTCAGTCCCCAGACCATATAGAACCAGACATATACCCATAGCAGGTATTCCGCCATACGCCCGGCCGTTTTTTTCCACGAACGGCGTTTTACGATCGCATATATCAGATAAACGACCAGCCCGGCAATGCTCCCGTAAATAAAACAATCACCGACAGAAAAAGGGAAAAAGGAAGAAACACGTGATAATACGATCGAAAAGAACGGATAAATTCTACGGGCATACCATTCGCCCCATACCGGTAAAGCCATCACAGTCCAGACAAAAGCCAGACAAACAACCAGGACTACCCAGCGTATACGTATCTTTTTAATCCAATCTATTCCTTTTATCATACAGACAAAGATAGAAAATAGCAGTTATTCGACAAAGGGATGCACAAATATAAAACGTGCTCCCCGGGTATAAGTAGCATCGAGGGTAAGGGTTCCGTTCAGACGATCGGCAATCACACGGCAGATCGGTAACCCTAAACCGGTACCCTGCTTGAATTCATCGATCTTTTCAAACCGGTTGAAAATACTTTCCTGCTTTTCCGGAGGAATGCCGGATCCCGTATCCGTAACAGAAAAGACAATCCGTTTTCCTTCCCGGTCTACTCTATAATCCAGATTTATTTCCCCCTGTTCCGTAAACTTAGCCGCATTGCTAAGTAAGTTCAGCAGCAATTGCTGCACCCGTAAACCGTCCGTCTTCATAACGAAGTCTTTATCCGAAAATGTCAGGGTCAGGTCAACGCCCGGTTGTATCCTGGGCTGTATGCTTTCCTGCACCTTCCGGCAACAATCATATATATTACAATCAGCAAGGGTCAGTTTAAAATTAGTCGAGTCGAGCCGTGACAGATCGAGTACGTCACTCACCAGGTTGAGCAGCAGATCGGAACTGTTATTAATGATATGGATAAACTCTTTCCGTTCCTCTTCGTCTGCGTCTTCCAGTAATCCGGAAAAACCGACTATGGCATTCAACGGTGTCCGTATCTCATGGCTGATATTGGCTACAAAAGCGGCTTTCATCCGGCTGGATTCTTCTGCCTCTTCCTTGGCTACACGTAGTTTTCTGGTGGTTTCGAGCAATGCCTCACGTTCTTTTTGGAGTACATTCTTCAAACGGGACGTACGGTAGGCATAGCAAAACAGCAAATACAGCAAAAAGACCAGGACCAATAATAAGATGACCAATACTTTTAACTGATCCTGCTTATGTTCCAGACTCTCTTTCTGGTATTCCAGTTCTTTCTTCTGTATATTCTTTTCATTCAGATCGTGGATGGAACGAAGTTGGCTGATCTGTCGCGTATATGCCGAGATAATGCTCTGTTCCATAAATGTCAGCAACTCATCATGGGTCTTCAACGCAGCATCTCTCATTCCGGTCGCTTCCTGTATTTCTATTTTCAATTTCAATACCTCCACCGAATAATCCGTTTCCTGCGTGCGGTCGATCTCTTCAAGCGCCTTCGGATACTCTTTTATATGGAAATAATAACGGGCACGTGCCAGAAAATAAACAGACTCCACATCATTACCACAATTTTCAACAAAATAATAGGCAGCTTTATCCAATGCTTCGCGGGCACGCTCCATGTCGTTTCTTGCGACATACAGGTTCAGGTAATTTGCGTACAGCACACAGTATTTACTTTTGAAAGGATAATTCATCCAACGGAGAGAGTCCTGCTTTTCCATATCCTTCAGCAGGCCTATTGCATAATCGAGCGTTTCATTCAACTGTTCTAATTTACCCAACCGTTGATAAGAGATCAATAAATAGGGAATGATCTGAAGCTGATAATCCGGTGAATCGCCTTTCTGTTTCAGTAAATCGATTCCTTTCTCGAAAGCCACGACAGCATCGCTGTCACGTCCGATCAACAGATAGATCAATCCCATGTATTCATTACTGGAGATAAGTCCTTTCTGGTTACCCGTTTCTTCCGATAAAAGCTGGAGCCGCACGGCTTCATTCATCGCCAGCTCATAATTCTCCCCTATCAGATAATAACGGCAGTAACAGTTCAGAAACTCAAATACAGCATCCGGGACCTCCTGACGTGCAGTAGCAACGGAATCGACCAGATGCGCCCAAAGCTGCAGGCTATCCAGCTTTCTTTTGTTACAATAGTAACGTCCCAACTGCATGGCTGCCCAATAATACTCTTTGATCGAATCAGTCTCCCCGGCAATGGAAGCCATTTGCTTCAGATTTTCACAGCCTTCCGATGTATTCCAGTTCAGCCGGGCCAATTTAGTCAAGGCTTCCAGTTTAACCCCTGTATCTGAAGTCTCATTCAGTAAGGACAAAAGGCTGTCGCGAACAGAAACATATTGGGAATCTGTCACCGTTTCTGCCTGACTGCGCACAAGCCCCAGGAAGATCCCCGCTACAACTAATACTAGTCTTATATATATATTTCCCATAAATGCGTTACAATCGAAGCCAAAAATAGTTCTTTTCTATCAACCTTTTTTACTTCAAAACTATTATTTCAATATATATAAGATTATTATATACTTTCAGTTATTCAGGCAAAATTCTTGTTCAGTAACTTCTTCGCTTCCGCTTCCGACAAGTTACGACGGGCCGCATAATCCTTCATTTGCTCTTCATCGATCGAACCGATCATAAAATACTGAGAATCAGGGTGAGCTATATAAATACCGCTTACCGTTGCCGTCGGATACATAGCACCGTTTTCCGTCAGTTTCACACCGATCTGCGACATATCCAGCAGCTTGTCCAAGGTGTAATTCAGTAACTGGTCGGGCAGTGACGGATAACCTACCGCCGGACGGATTCCCTGATATTTCACTTTATACAGATCCGGGATGGATAAAGACTCGTCCGGAGCATAGCCCCAGTATTCTTTGCGGACCTTTTCATGAAAATATTCGGCAAACGCTTCCGCCAGACGGTCTGTCAAGGTTTGAAGGAGCATCGAATTATAGGTATCGCCTTCTTCTTCAAACTGGTTCTTCAAAGATTCGGCACCTACACTGGCTGTCACGACAAACGCTCCGACATAATCCGTACGGCCTTCCGAAGCCGGTATGATGTAGTCGGCAAGCGATTTATAAACACCCTCTTCCTTTTTTGCCTGTTGACGCAACACAGGGATCACAAGGTCTCCTACCCGGATATTATCCCCATCGCTGTTAGCCGGGAAAAATCCGTAAATGGCCTTGCAGTATTCCACTTTCATATCGACCAGACGATCCAGCAGTTTAACGGCATCCTTGTATAACTGCATGGCCTCGGCAGCCTTCGGACGTTCATCTTCCGAAAAATCGGCCAACCACGCAGCACGACATCCGTCACATCCGTGTATCTTCGTTATGGAAGCAAAGCGGCCGCTCAGTTTCCAGGCACTAAAGAAGAAAATCCAGTTTATATAAGGTATGATTTCTTCCAACGGAATATAAGGAAGTACATGTACCCCCATCCGATCAGGAACAACCGGAGTATAGGCCGACCAGTCTATTTCCTGAGGATTGGCACGGGCTTCGCTCAATGAAACCAGTACCTCTTTCCTTTTTTCCATAGAGGCACGCAAGACCTCATATTCTTTATTGAGTTCCTCAATATAACTATTACGGGTTTTCGGGTTCAGCAACTTAGCCGCGATCAGCGGATTCTGCGAGGCATCGAGTACATGGATTACCGGATAATCATAATGGGGAGCTATCTTTATAGCAGTATGCAATTTAGAGGTTGTGGCACCGCCAACCATCACAGGTATGGTCAGTCCGGCTTTCTGCATTTCGTCCGTCACATGTACCATCTCCTCCAAAGAAGGAGTGATCAATCCTGACAGGCAGACCAGATCGGGCTGCTCGTCGATCGCTGTCTTTACGATCACCTCAGCAGGAACCATCACACCCAGGTCGATCACTTCGTAGTTGTTGCAGGCCAGAACAATCGAGACGATATTTTTACCGATATCATGCACGTCACCTTTCACGGTCGCAAAGACAACCTTTCCGGCTTTAGCCGAGCCGGACGCCGTCTTATCGGCTTCAATGGCCGGTTGCAGGATAGCGACTGCCTTTTTCATGGTACGGGCCGTCTTCACGACCTGCGGTAAAAACATTTTACCGGCACCAAACAGTTCGCCTACCTTATTCATGCCGCCCATCAGCGGACCGTCGATAATATTCACGGCACGCGGATATTCTTTCAACGCCTCCTGCAGGTCTTCTTCCAGATGGTCGCCGATACCTTTTATCAACGCATACTCCAACCGTTCTTTCAGCGGTTGCTCCCGCCAGGCTTCATGCTTTTCTTCAGCACCACCCTGCTTCTCCACATGCAGGTTCTGGGCATATGTGATCAGTTCTTCGGCTGCTTCCGGACGACGTGCCAGAATAACATCTTCCAGCAGATTCCGGAACTCCGGCTCGATATCTTCATATAATACGGCAGAGGAAGGATTCACGATACCCATATCCAACCCTTTGCTGATGGCGTGGTACAGGAATACGGAATGCATCGCCTCACGTACATAATTATTTCCGCGGAATGAGAAAGAGAGGTTACTGATCCCCCCGCTTATCTTTGCTCCCGGCAGATTCTGTTTGATCCATTCGACGGCACGGATAAAGTCCAGACCGTATCCGTTATGTTCTTCCATACCGGTTGCGATTGCCAGTACGTTCGGGTCGAAAATAATACCATTCGGATCGAAATCGATTTTCTCCCGAAGCAAACGGTAGGCACGTCCGCAGACTTCCGCCTTTCGTTCAAACGTATCGGCCTGTCCTTTCTCATCGAAAGCCATCACGACAACGGCAGCCCCCAGTTGTTTAATACGGGCGGCATGGGCCAGGAACACTTCTTCACCTTCTTTCAATGAGATCGAATTGACAATACTTTTTCCCTGCACACACATCAGACCTTCTTCGATCACCTCCCATTTGGAAGAGTCGATCATGACAGGCACACGGGCTATATCCGGTTCGGAAGCGACCAGGTTCAGGAAGGTCGTCATTTCCTTGACAGCATCCAACATCCCGTCATCCATATTGATGTCGATCACCTGTGCTCCGTCTTCTACCTGTTTACGGGCAATCGTAAGTGCTTCCTCGTAACTCCCCTCTTTGATCAGGCGGAGGAATTTACGGGAACCGGCGACGTTACAACGTTCGCCTATATTGATAAAGTTATTCTCTTTCTTTACTTCCAGCAATTCGAGGCCGGACAGCCACAGGCAATCCGGTTTCTGAGCAGGGATATGCGGCTTCGCTCCTTTTATCAATGCCGGATACTGGGCGATATGGGCGGGAGTCGTACCACAACAACCTCCCAGTATATTTACCAGACCTTCTTCGATAAATGGTTTGACATGACCGGCCATCTTTTCCGGTGTCTCGTCATAAGTTCCGAAAGTATTGGGTAATCCCGCATTCGGATAAGCACTTATATAATAGGGAGCATGTTTGGCTAGTTCGGCAAGGAAAGGTTTCATATCCGCCGCCCCGAAAGAACAGTTCAAACCGATACTTACCAGGTTAATGTGTTGAACCGAAGCCAGACAGGCTCCTAAAGTCTGGCCGGAAAGCGTCCGTCCTCCCTGAGCTGAAAGTGTCAGAGACAACATGATAGGTAAATCCTTGCCTTTTTCTTTCAAAACAGTTTCGGCTGCTTCCAATCCGGCTTTTACGTTCAGGGTATCGAAAGTCGTTTCAAAAAGAATAATATCCACACCTCCGTCGACCAGAGCTTCCACCTGCTCTTTATATGCCTTATATACATCTTTATAAGTAACGGCGCGATAAGCGGGATTGCTCACGTCGGGGCTCATGGAGGCCGTCTTATTGGTCGGTCCGACAGAACCGGCTACAAAGATGGTGCGGTCCGGATGCTCCGCCATGAACTCATCGGCGACTTCGCGTCCCAACATTCCTGCTGCCAGGTTAATTTCACGCACATACTCCTGCATGGCGTAATCTTCCATCGAAATAGCGTTCGCATTAAATGTATTTGTTGCAAAAATATCTGCTCCGGCATCCAGATACTGGCGGTGGATAGACTTGATGACGTCCGGACGGGTTATACACAACAGGTCGTTGTTTCCTTTCAGTTGTCCGGGAAAATCGGCGAAACGGTCGCCTCTGTAATCCTGTTCATTCAGCTTGAATCCCTGGATCATGGTACCCATACCACCATCCAAAATCAGGATACGTTCCTGCAGGGACCGTATAAATAATTCTTTATTCATAGATATGTTTTTTCTTTTTGAAAAAAGAAACGGCAGGAGTATCTCTTACCGTTTAAAAGCTCTGTCCATCTCCCGCTTATCATCACGGGCCTTGATAGAATCGCGTTTATCATATTCCTTCTTACCTTTGGCGATGGTAACGACCACTTTTGCCAATCCTTTCTCGTTGATGAACATACGGGTCGGGATAATGGTAAAGCCGCTGTTACGGGCTGCACTGTCAATCTTTCGCAATTCCTTTTTGGTAAGCAGCAATTTACGGTCGCGGCGTGCGACATGATTGTTGTAAGTACCATAAAAATACTCGGCGATATACATGTTCTTGACCCACAACTCACCTTTTTCCATGATACAAAACGTATCGACCAGGCTGGCTTTGCCCAGACGGATAGATTTGATCTCCGTCCCGGTCAGCACGATCCCGGTAGTAAAAGTGTCGAGCAATTCATAATCGAAGGTTGCCCGCTTATTCTTTATCTGAATGTTGTTACTAATCTTTTCTTTCATCTTTTTCTAACTGTCAAAAACGTAACCCTGGCATCAACATGAACAAAACAAATTCGATCACAGCCGGAGTCAGTAAAATAATAACGGTCGTTATACCGGCAAATTTCAGGCGTTCATTTTCTTCCACCTGCATGTAAGGTCCGGCTCCTTCCCATACAATATAAAAAGTATAAAGTATAAAGATACGCAGGAAGAAAAACTCCGGCAACAGCATCAGTACGATATTCAATGCGAACATCAATGAGGATGAATAACCGACGAAACGTTGACAAAGTTTCAGGTCTTTCTCTCTCTTAAAGAATCCCTGCCAGAGTTCGTTCAGGAAGTAGGCAGCAAGATAGAATCCTCCGAAAGAGGCTACCAACGTTTTGATAGACGATTTCAAAGCCAATTCAACATCAAACTCCTTTCGCGTAAACAATACACCCAGAAAAGCAGCTACTGTAACCAGCCCGATTAACGGATATATGAATCGCGACAAGAACTCGTCGCCCTTCTCTTCTTTCCTCGACAACATATCCCAGGCCTTCCCCGGTTGGGATATAATGGCTATAACCCATTTAATTATCTCCTTATACATCTCTCTGTTTTTCTATTTAATACCCCCTTATCTTCCCCTTATTCAGTTCTTCCGTTGAATGAAATCTTTATCGTATCCGTCACGCTCCATAAACATGCTGTCGTATCTTTATTGTAGGCAGATGCATAATTTATAGCTATAGCAACTTCTTTTTCTCCATTCTCTTCTTCAAACGTCTTCGCTTTGTTATAGAACTCTTCGATATTGAAAGCATTTGTAATCAATACTTTTACAGTCTTTTCTTCTTCTGTCGGTTCAGTACCTTCCTCTCCTTCAGATCCTTCTTCTTTCTCTGTTACTTTTTTTATTGCTCTAAGATAAAGATTATAAATACGCTTGCCGTTCTCTGCTGTATACATCTTTTCAGGATCATAACTCATCATGAAACTATCCTGTTGAGATTCTGTTTCCGTATGATTGGACCATAAGAACAAACGTCCTCTGATATAGGCATTCCGTTTCAGTAATGATTCCGTCAAAACTTCGTTTTTCAATACTTTTGTCGTATCCGTCCATTGACTGTCCAAAGGCCATAAAGGAACACTTATAGGATTACCGATCAGTTCGATAGACAAACTGTCCGATCCCTGCAATTCAGGGGCCGATGAATCGAATGAATATTCTATCAGGAAACAATCGCCGCCATCACCGCTCACACTCAGATTAGAGCCATATAGGAAACGGCCGTCTTTAACATAAAAACCTTTAGTCGGACGTACCTGATAGACAGCCTCCTGCTCACCTACAGTAATCCGTGTATTCGTATCTCCCAGACAAGAGGACAACATCATCAAGCAAACAATGAGTATGCTATATAACTCTTTATTTTTCATCACTTTCAATCTTTATAAACATTCAAGTTTTACCACACCCCACATGACGGGATCGTACAAAGGTAGTAAAAAAGGAAACACTACAAACAAGAAAACCGGGAACCTTTGCAAAAACAAAGAAACCCGGCTTTCGTTATATTATTAATTAACAATTAAATCGTATCGGAATAATAGGCTTTCGGAAGCTGGCGGCAGTTATACTGGGATGCCATCACCTCTCCGTAAGCACCGGCTGAACGCAATGCGATCAGGTCGCCACGATGTGCTTTGTTCAACTCGACGTCTTTGCCGAACACGTCGGACGACTCACAGATCGGACCAACTACATCATACAATTCAACTTCTTCGTCACTGGATATATTCTCGATCCGGTGATAAGCATCGTACATTGCCGGACGGATCAATTCGGTAAAACCGGCATCCAGGATCGCAAACTTCTTCGTTTCACCGACTTTAACATACAGCACCTTGGAGATCAGTGTTCCGCATTGGGCGACAACCGAACGGCCCGGTTCGAAATGAACCTGTTGGCCGGGGCGAACTTTCAGCAATTTATTGAATACTGCAAAGTAATTATCGAATGCCGGGATAGGCAAATGATTCGGGTGATAATAATCAATACCCAAACCGCCGCCAAAATTCAGATTTTCGATCCGGACGCCACGTGCCTCCAGCTCTTCCTGTATTTCGTTCACCCGGATAACCAGGTTACGGAATGCCGACATATCCGTGATCTGCGAACCGATATGGCAATGGATACCGATTAGTTTCACATGTTTCAGCTTCGCCAGATTGTCCAGCACCTCTCCCAACTGGCTCAGATTGATACCGAACTTGTTTTCTTTCATTCCGGTCGTGATCTTTGCATGGGTATGGGCATCTACCTCCGGATTGATACGAAGGGCCACCGAAGCTACTTTGTTTTTAGCAGCAGCCAGCTCGTCAATGATATCCAGCTCGACAGCCGATTCCACATTGAAACAGAAAATATCGTTATCCAGCCCCAGGTTGATTTCCCAATCGGCTTTACCTACACCTGCAAAAACAATCTTACCGGCAGGGAATCCGGCATTCAGAGCAGCCTGTACTTCACCGCCACTCACACAATCGGCTCCCAACCCGTTCGCTGCTATAATAGAAAGGATACGCGGATTGGCATTCGCCTTGACGGCATAGTGCGCATGATAACCGTATTTACCGGCCTCGTTCTTCACCATATCCAATGTATCCTGCAATAACTTTACATCATAATAATAAAAAGGCGTAGGAAGTGCCTTCAGTTTGTCTATCGGGAATGTTCCTTTGAGCATATTATTTTATTATATATAAATTAAAAAAAAGGGCAGTCTCGAATAGGCTGCCCTCATATTACTTAGTTGTTAAATAAATGATCGCTTAACGCCTGCAGCGCCTTCTTCTTGTCTGCCGACTTGATCAGCAGCGATACGTTATAGTTGCTGCCTCCGTAGGAGATCATACGTACCGGCACATCCTTCATCGCATGAACGATGCGGGCTTCGAAGCCGACGTTATCCCATTCCAGGTCGCCCACAACACAAACGATCACCATATCCTGATCGACAGTGACCGTACCGTATTTCTTCAGGTCGTCTACGATTTCTTCCAGATGCTTGCGGTTGTCGATCGTTACCGATACACCTACTTCGGAAGTTGTAACCATGTCGATCGGCGTCTGGTAGTTTTCGAAAATTTCGAAGACCTTGCGCAGGAAACCGGTAGCCAGCAACATACGACCGCTCTTTATCTTGATAGAGATGATATTATCTTTTGCTGCAACAGCTTTGATCTTTCCTTTTTCCGTTTCGTTAGAGATCAATGTACCCGGAGCTTCAGGCTGCATGGTATTCAGCAGGCGAACCGGGATATTGTTCAGCTTGGCAGGCAGGATACAGGTCGGATGCAGGATCTTCGCACCGAAGTAAGCCAGCTCTGCTGCTTCTTCGAAATGCAGGTTACGAACCGGCGACGTTTTATCTACGATACGCGGATCGTTGTTGTGCATGCCGTCGATATCCGTCCATATCTGGATTTCATCCGCATTCAGGGCTGCACCGATCAGAGATGCGCTATAGTCGCTGCCACCACGCTGCAGGTTATCCACCTCACCGTAGGCATTACGGCAGATATATCCCTGGGTGATATATAATTCAGCATCTTTATGCTCGTTCAGTAATTTAACCAGACGTTCCTTAATATAAACAGGATCCGGTTCTGCATTCTTGTCCGTACGCATATATTCCAGCGCAGGAAGCAGGACGGATTTCACACCTGTTTCATTCAGATACAGGTTCATCATCCCGGTAGAGATCAATTCTCCCTGAGCCAATACAACCTTTTCTTCAAACAAAGTGAACAGGTCTTTCGTAAAAGTACGGATATAATCGAAATGAGATTTTACAAGTTCTTTGGCTTTCTGTTTATATTCGTCGGTACTGTACAGTTCTTCGATATGTCCGTAATATTTCTGTGCAAGCTTATTGATGATTTCGTTTGCACCATCCGGATTTTTCTTGTACAGGTAGTCGGATATTTCAACCAACGAGTTGGTTGTACCTGACATGGCAGACAATACGACAATATTACGGTCGCCTGAGCAAATCAATTTTGCTACATCTTTCATTCTCTGTGCAGATCCCACAGAAGTACCGCCAAACTTTAAAATTTTCATTTTCTTTTCCTATAATTAAATTGTTTGTTCCTTGCTATTTTGCGTGTGCAAAGTTACATAAAAAATCATTCTCCGACATCACCGAGGCATGCATTCTCACATTTAACTATACGGGCCGGATAATTATGTACCAGTGTATAGTTATGTGTGGTCATTATCACGGCTGTACCCTTCTGGCAAATATCATGCAGAAGCTGTACGATCTGCCCGCTTGTTTCCGGGTCCAGATTACCGGTAGGCTCGTCGGCCAATATAAGTTCAGGGTCATTCAGGAGTGCTCTTGCTATGACGATACGCTGTTGTTCGCCACCCGACAGTTCGTGCGGCATTTTATATCCTTTGGTCTGCATGCCTACCTGGTGAAGCACCTCTTCGATGCGTTCCTTTATCTCGCTCTTTTTCTTCCACCCGGTTGCCCGCAGGACGAACTCCAGGTTTTTGATCACTGAACGGTCGGTAAGCAGCTGAAAATCCTGAAAAACAATCCCCAGCTTCCGGCGAAGATAAGGAATGTCCTTCCGCTTCATCTTACAGAGATTGTAATCCATCAGCCAGGCTTCGCCCTGACTGATCGGAATTTCGCAATATAAGGATTTCAACAGACTGCTCTTTCCGGAGCCTACTTTTCCAATGACGTACACAAACTCTCCGCTACGCAAGCTAAAAGAGGCATTGTGTAATATGACATTTTCGTCGCGGCAGATCTCTACGCCATCCAGTCTGAGCAGTGTTGTATCTTCCATAGCAATTTATCCTTTATGTCTTTTCTTTAATTCACGTGCCAGATCTTCCAGACGGAGACCTTTGCTGGTCAATAATACGATCAGATGATATATCAGGTCGGATGCTTCATAAATAAAGCCTTCTTCTGTTCCGTTAGTTGCTTCGATCACGGTTTCAACAGCTTCTTCACCCACTTTCTGAGCCATACGGTTCACCCCTTTCAAAAACAGGGAAGTGGTATAGGAACCTTCAGGCATTTCCTGACGGCGCTGTTCGATAAAGTCCTGCAGATATTTCAGGAACATGATATCTTCCACATTCTTTTCACCGAAACAAGTATCAGCACCTGTATGGCAAACGGGACCAGCCGGAACTGCCTTGATAAGGATCGTGTCGTTATCGCAATCCACCATCATACTCACCACCTGCAGGGTGTTGCCACTGGTTTCCCCTTTCATCCACAAACGGTTCTTCGTGCGGCTGAAGAATGTAACCTTACCGGTTTCCCTTGTTTCTTCATAGGCTTCTTCATTCATAAAACCCAGCATCAATACTTTGTTGGTATTGTTATCCTGAACGATTGCCGGGATAAGTCCGCCCATTTTTTCAAAATCTAATTTCATCTTATTCTTGTAATTATATTCTTACATTGATTCCTTCCTTATTCAAATACAGCTTCAGGTCGGCTATGCCTATTTCACCGAAATGGAACACACTGGCTGCCAGTGCGGCATCGGCCTTTCCCCGGGCAAAGGTATCGCGGAAATGCTCCATCTTTCCGGCACCACCCGATGCAATGACCGGTATATGCAGATTGTCGGCTAATGTCGACAAGGCATCATTGGCATATCCATCTTTTACTCCGTCGTGGGTCATACTGGTGAACAGGATCTCTCCGGCTCCGAGGTTTTCGGCTTCGGCTGCCCACTGGAAAAGATGCTTTTCTGTCGGGATACGTCCCCCGTTCAGATAGCAAATCCAGTCCCCGTCCTCGTAATTCGCATCGATAGCGACTACACAAACCTGGCTTCCGAAATTCTTCGCAATCTCTTCGATCAACGAAGGGTTGCGTAGTGCCGCCGAATTGACCGATACTTTATCTGCACCGGCACTCAACAGACGGTCTACGTCTTTTAATTCGTTAATACCACCTCCCACCGTAAAAGGGATACTGATATTAGCTGCTACTTTTTTGACCAGTTCGGTGAAGGTCTTACGTCCTTCATGCGAAGCGGTTATATCCAGGTAGACAAGCTCGTCGGCTCCCTCCCGGCTATATTGTGCCCCCAACTCAACAGGATCTCCTGCGTCGCGGAAGTTCACAAAATTAATTCCTTTTACTGTTTTTCCATCTTTGATATCCAGACAGGGCACTATTCTCTTGGCTAGCATACGTTGATCTCTCCTCCAAATTTCAGGTAAAACGAAGCAGATCCTTTAAATCGATCTTCCCTTCGTAAATGGCCTTGCCGAAAATTACCGCCGGTATTCCCGCTTCAGCCAGTTTTTCTATATCTTCAATCGAACTGACACCGCCGCTGGCTATGATATATATAAAAGGGATTGCTTCCCGTATTTCCTTATACAATCCGATAGCCGGTCCCTGCAACATTCCATCCCGGCTGATATCCGTACAGATCACCTTCGTGATCCCCTTGTCGTAATATCCCTGGATAAAAGGGATCAGTTCTTTATCTGTAGTCTCTTTCCACCCGCTGATGGCTATTTTCTTATCTTTCGCATCAGCTCCCAATATAATCTTTTCGCTTCCGAACTTCGTGATCCAGGAAGTAAAAACCTCCGGATTCTTAACGGCAATACTTCCTCCTGTCACCATCCGGGCACCGCTTTCGAATGCAATTTCCAGATCGTCCTCCTGCTTCAATCCTCCACCGAAGTCGATCACCAAAGAAGTACGCGTTGCCAGTCTTTCCAACACACGATAGTTGATGATCCTGCCCTGACGGGCACCATCGAGGTCAACCACATGTAAACGACGGATACCATGTGCTTCGAACATCTTCGCTACTTCCAGTGGATCTTCATTATACACTTTCTTCGTATCATAGTCGCCTTGCGTAAGGCGGACACATTTGCCATCTATCAAATCTATAGCAGGGATAAGCTCGATCATATTATCTTACAATTTTAGAAAGTTCCTCAGAATAACTTCACCGACTGAACCGCTTTTCTCCGGATGGAACTGTGTTGCATAGAAATTATCCTTATGCAGCGAAGCACTGAACGGTTGAATATAATTAGTGGTTGCAGCCGTATATTCATTTACGGGTACATAATAACTATGTACGAAGTAAACAAATTTATTCTCCAATTGTGCGGTAAATAAACCGTCTTTAACTTGAGTGATCGTATTCCACCCCATGTGAGGTACTTTATCCTCATGACGGTGTGGAATAAACTTCTTTACTTCCGCATCAAAAATCCCCAGGCACTCTGCATCTCCTTCTTCAGAATGACGACACATTAATTGCATACCCAGACAAATACCCAGTACGGGCTGTTTCAGATCCTTAATAACAGCATCCATTTTATGTTCTTTCAGATAGTCCATGGTAGTTTGTGCTTCCCCTACACCCGGGAAAATTACCTTATCTGCTTTATTTAATAGTTCCGGGTCGGCTGTAATCACTGGACTTACCCCTAATCTTTTCAAGGCGTAACTCACTGAGTAGATATTTCCGGCATTATACTTAATAATGGCGACGTCCATTTTCTTTCTCCGTTTTCTTTTTTTATATTGAGTTGCAAAAGTAACAAATTATCATAACATATTCCCCTTTGGTTTATGAAAAGTTGCGAAACAGTGTAGAAATGTGACAAACCTGTTTTAAATTGCCCGACAAAGAACTCCGGTACATCCGAAATAGGCAAAAAAAATTTCATTTCTTAATCTCCTGCATATCAGCCATGATTAAAAAAAACGCATATTTTCTTTGCACGAAGTATTGCAGAATTGAAATTAATACTTACCTTTGCACCGCAATCGAGAGAGATTGATAATAAAAAGAGGTTCGGTAGTTCAGCTGGTTAGAATACATGCCTGTCACGCATGGGGTCGCGGGTTCGAGTCCCGTCCGGACCGCTTCTTTTTAATTACTATTTTTCTTATTTGTTTTGGTTCGGTAGTTCAGCTGGTTAGAATACATGCCTGTCACGCATGGGGTCGCGGGTTCGAGTCCCGTCCGGACCGCCAAAACAAGAAAGGTTATGAAGTTATTAAATTTCATAACCTTTTTTTATTTCCTTTTTTATAATGCTATTTTCAAACACGCAAAACCAGTAGATCAGCACTGGTATTATTATCATAAACAGGAAAAAGCAGGAATTACATTTTTACTTTTTGAGTATTCTCATTAAACTGGCAACATCCTGTAATAAATTCACCGTCTCAAAGTGTCCTTTATAAAATACGGCCCAGTTATTGAATACACAAGGTAGCTCCTTGGCTTTTTGCAGCGTATCCACTTGGATAAAAGATACTGGAACATCATTCATTTCACAATGCTGTCTGACAATCTCAATTTTTTGATCAATATAAGGGCACTGCATATCATAATAAATTGTCAGTTCTTTGCTTTCTATTTCCAGCTTTTTCGCATTTTGCGCAAACTTCGGTATGGTTCCGTCAAAAGAAAGTGCCAGCAATTCATATCCATTATCGATAGTATCGACTACTTCAAAACCGAACTTCTTCGCAAATGACTGGTCGGAAAGCCAGGATTTTTGTTTTTTCGCCCCGAGCATACAAATACCTGATTTACCCTTTTCCCTGGCATCGGCAATGCAATACTCCATCAGCGATCTCCCATAACCTTTCCCTTTGTAACTTCCCAGCGTCCATAAACAATAGAGATAATAATAGTTGTCACCAGTAATGGGGACCCAGGCCGTTTCCAAAGGGGCATACTCTATAAAAACGGTTGCCTTTGCATTCAACTTTCTAAAGACATGACCTTCATTCAGCCGGTCAGAAAGCCATTGCCGCTTTGCCTCAACACCAGGATGGAGCTTTTTAGAGCGGATAATGCAACATAAATGCTCATCGGCAAGATTTTCTGTTGTTAAGTTTATAAAATCAGTATCCATGTGTATTTCACTTCAAATTAGATATTAGCAATCAATAAGCCGTAATCACGTCGTTTATTGTTAACAGATTATGAAAGACAAATGTAATGAATTAATATGGATAATCTCTATTTTATCAATTTCCCATAGATCATTTCAAATCGACATCACCCCGACTTTAGCATTGTTTTTCAAAAGATCTCATCCATTACTGTTTAAATAACCTTAAATGCCTATTTACATTAAAGCAAAAATCACAACACCCAGAATTATCATTTATATTTGTATAAATAAATTTTATAATGTCATGAAAAATATAATTGGACTCCTATTCTTACTTGTATCATTTTTCTCACTGATATCATGCAACAAAGACAATGATGAAGAACTAATCGAAGAAAAACAATATGAATTTAGTTCTATCATGTGGGCTTTGCAGGAAGGTGACGGAGAAGATCTTTTTGAAATAAAAACACCTGAACAGGTTTTCCGTAATACAGGGAATACAACAAAAGAGATTGTTATTAATTCGTCTGAAAATGTAGAAGAATCTTCTCAATTTTTCATTGACGAAAATATATTGCCTTATTTGCCGGAAGAAGAGATAACGATCGCTTTTCCTGATGTATTCGAATTGTTATCTTCTGAATACAAATATTTCATTGGAGGTAGAAAAGCACCTTTCAAAAATGAAAAAACACATCTTCCACCAGACAGAACAATTACAGAAACGATATCGTTAGCTCCCTCATGTGAGTTACGAAACAGCTCAACTTTTACGATGAAAAAAATAAAAGCGACATATCGAATTCGTTTTGTTGAGAAAGAAGGTATTGATAGCTATGAGAAAGAAGGCAAATGGGAAGGTGTATTTATCGTTTTTGAAAGCAGCCAAACTGTTATTAATGAAATTAAATAACCGGCTTCATCTGTCCTATGAACAAGCATTACATTCCAATTGTTATAATAAATAAAAAGCAATATGGAAACTTTCAAAGATATCATAAACGGAGATAGACCAGTATTGGTAGATTTCTTTGCCACTTGGTGCGGTCCGTGTAAAGTTATGAGTCCGACAGTCGAAGCTGTAGGTAAGGAACTGATCGGTCAGGCTCGCGTCCTGAAAATTGATGTCGATAAAAATGAGGCTGTTGCGAATTTATACCGGATCCAGTCAGTCCCGACATTAATCATTTTCAAAAGAGGAGAAGTCGTATGGAGAACATCCGGAGTAATGGAGAAAAGTGCTCTTATAGAACAAATCAATAAGTTTACAGACTAAAACTTATATTCCCGAAAAGTATTTCATTGGTTAGTAGCAATAAAAAAGGAACTCATTACTGAATTCCTTTTTTATTGTAGATATTATATTGTCTTAATTAGTTTCCTTCAATATCTGGGTTTGATAAATCTGAGACTTAGCCCATGTTGCAGCTGTCGTATCTTTATTAAACTCCTTGATATAATTAATTCGGATGTTCAAGGTCTCGTTTCCTGCAGCAGTTTCTTTTGACTGTAAAGTTTTGAAATAACCATGTGTATTAAATGCATAATTAAAAGGATTAGTACCGACAACACCTTTACCATCAGCATTTTTCACAATACGCAAAAAGAAGTCATAAACACGTTTCCCATCTACAGTCTGGGGTTCTTGACTATAATCATATTCCAAAAAATATGTATTATCCTGATCTGCCGGGACTTTTTCATGACTGGAACCTACAAATAAATAATTTTTAAGAGTATACGAATATTGAGTTGCATATAAAAGACCGGCATTCAAAGCAGTTATTTCACCGGGTTTAATGTTAGCCGTATCCAGCTGACTATTGAAATATCCATCATTATCTATTTTGTTTGTGACTACAGCATTAGTTACTGTCACATATTTGTTCGAGCCATTATTTGCAGGATCATCCGAACTATAAGTGCTAGTAAAATAAATACAATCACCAGTTTTCAAATCTTTAAATACCGGAGAATATACAGGTGTGTAATCATCTATATAAGCAACAGTTCTAAAATCATCCGAATAATCAATAACTCCAATGCCATTTAAACTACTCTCATTATTACCATCCAAACAAGAGGTCAACAACACAGTTGCCACAGCAACCGCTCCTAAAGATTTAAGCTTCTTCATTTTCCGTTTTTTTATTTTTATGTTATTAGTATTTGTTTCTTATCAGATTAAAAACCGAACCGGAAACCGGCTTGCAGATTTACATTAAATGGTTTTTCAGAACGAACTGTTTCAATGGTACTTCCGTTATCGAAGTAATAATTCGCTCCCACTTCAGCATAGAGACTTAAAAAACGAAGTAACGGGTAGCTAACACCGGCACGGGCATTAACAGACCACAACCATTCCTTCATACGAATATGTTCGGATTCTTTACCGTATAATTCTTTATGCATATATTTGTTCGTAACCAATTTACCTGCCACATTCACTTCTGTCATAATTCCTGCTGCAGCATATACCTGGAAACGATTCCATTCCGCTATTTTATATGACAAAGACAACGGAATGCCTATAAAATGAAGCTTCTGACTCGTTTTATTATGATACGACGCAGTTGTTTCCCAAGAAGAAGACAATAAAGAATAATTCAAACCGGTCACTAAAGCAAAACGATTATTCAAAGAATAACTTATCGACATCCCCACAGAAACCGGTGTCTTATGCTTTACATTGGTCCTCGGCAACGAACTCTCAAAATTAGCCGCGTTCAGGAATAACAATTCCTGATCTGTCAGCGATGTATTCTTCAAAGCATACGTATTCAACGAATTGCTTGTCCCGGCAGTAACACTACCGCCTCCCATACCGAATCCCCAACGACGAGTAGAAACATTCTTCTCTTTTTTGCCGACCGGAGCAGCGTCTGCTATCAACGAACGGGATTCATCAGCAGAACCTACTTTCGGATGATCCTGTACAACATCCTCTGTTTCAACCACAGCGGTATCATCCGAATGTATTATTACTTCTGCATTCTCCTCCATGTCATCATCTGAAGAAATAACGGCAGGTTCAGTATCGGCAACTGTTACAGTCGCCTTATATGTTTCATGCTTCACCGGCTGTTGCACTCTGGCAACCGGTGTAGCTGTAATTTGTTCTTCTACAGGCTGTATCTGAGCAACAGATGGTTCTGTTTCCTTTGCCAGCTCTGTTTCTATTTTCTTTGTTTCCTGTTCGATCTTTGCCGCGATCGGAGTTGCCTCCTTCTCTGACCTGAATAAATAAACGCTACTCGTTATCATTAACAGCGATATAACCGCTGCTGCAGCCCAATAGCGCAGGGTCCGGCGGAAAGGTACCGGCGCTTTATCCGGCAAACGATCGGCTATTGCCTCCCAGTCGCCCGGCATTGTATCCACCTCAAAATCTTGTAATTTCGAGCGGAACAAATCATCAATTGTATCTCTTTCCTTTTCCATTTTTTCCTTTCAATACAAAGCGTTAATCCTCTTTTGCAACATCTGTTTGGCGCGCGTAAACTGTGAACGTGACGTACTTTCCGTTATATTCAACATATCACTGATCTCCTTATGCGAATATCCTTCTATTGCGAACAGGTTGAATACGGTACGGAAACCTGCCGGTAACTCCTGTACCAGCCTCATCAGCTCCGCCGCCGACATATCCGATATGACCGAACTATCCGGCTGTATCAATTCAGCCGTGTTATCCAGATCGGTCGATTCGCGCAACACATCCGATTTACGCAAATGTTCCAATGCACAATTGACAAAGATCTTACGCATCCACCCTTCGAATGAACCTATACCCGAGAAAGAGTCCATACTGGTAAAAACTTTTACGAATCCATCCTGCAACAAATCGCGGGCAGTCTCCCTGTCGTTCACATAACGCAGACAAACTCCCATCATTTTGCGGGAATACCTCTCGTAAAGCTCTTTCTGAGCCAGCCTGTCCCCCTTCCTACAACCATTTATCAGTTGTGTCTCATCCATTCAGTGTGTGCCTTCTCACCTCTTACGAGGCCATACAACTATTATGATGTTATTCTCGTACAAAACGCTGCATGTTTTATGAACTTTTTTTTCATAAAAGAGGCGGACACATAGATCCGCCCCATACAGGTATGCTTTGCAAAGATAAGATGTTCTAACGAATTTTCGTGTTAACGGATATAGACTGCTTAATTTTTTTTCGCAGGACTGACCGGACAACCGGCACCATCATCCACCGGCACGGCTTCCATACCAATCTTTTTAAAGGCTGAAGCTAATTTCGTTTTCGATGTCTTATCCGTCTTGTAAGTAACCTCTACCGTGCGGGTTTTAAGATCACACTTCATATCGGTCACTCCTTTTTCGAATGAGATATTCTTTTCTACTTTTTTCTGACAATTGGCACACTCCATTCCTTCAACGAAGAAAGTCACGGTGTCTTTTTTCTTTTTTGCATCCTGTGCATACGCCGTAGAAAAAGTAAATACGGCACAAATCAATGCTACTACAAACTGTTTCATAATGTATCTGTATTAATTGGTGAATATGATCGTTATTTAATCGCGGCTGATGTTAAAACGCAGACCGGCATATATTTTTCGTCCGTGAACCGGCCCCCAGACCATCGAACCGTCAAAATTATCTCCCCGCGGATTTTCAGCATCTATGATAGGATGAGATTGTTTATAATCGAACAGGTTCTCCGCACCTATATAGACCGACCATCTGCGAAAATACTTCGTTATCTGCGCATTCACAACAGTATAAGCATTAAAGTCGGATTTCCACAACGGATTTGTTGCATCCGGGGCAGGCATCCGGCCTCCTCCATTGAACTGGCCGGTCAGGTCGAACTGCCATTTCTTCAAAGGAGTTTGATAAGAAGCAGTCAGTAGTCCCTTATAATCACTAACCAACGGTTTCTTCAGACGTTGTGTTACTCCCTCAGCATTCCGGTAATCGGTTTTCGCATCCGTATAACGGTAAGCGGCCGTCAATGTAAATCCACGGAAGAAGGGATAAGTCGCTTCCACCTGAAAACTGTTTGAATAAGATTTCCCATCCAGATTATAAAAACTAACGGCATGAGGATCGCTATCCATATCGACTACGACCTGTTTCAGGAAATTGGTATAGTACCATTCTCCGTTCAATGTCAGTTCCTTTCCGAACAACGGGATATAGAAAGCCAGGTTTACACCTGTATTCCAGGCCTCTTCCTGATCCAGATTATCTGCGATATTCATTTTACGGCTACTCGACAGCAGGAAGTTATTTTCTGCAAGAATATTTGCCGTACGGAAACCTTTACCGGCAGAAACACGGACATGAAACCAGTCAAACGGATTATATTTAATATGTACGCGAGGCGTAACAAAGAAATCATACAAAGAACTGTAATCTGCCCTGATACCTCCCAACACAATTAATTTATCGTTCAGGTTGTAAGTATATTGCAGATAAGCACCTGGCACCACCTCCGTCCGGTCAAAGACATTACGCACATCATTCTGTAACAGGTTTTCATTGAAGCCGTCATAATTCATGCTTAGACCGGTGCTCAGACTATGGGCCGGCGAAAATTCCTTTTCGTAAAGCAAACTTGCATAAACATTGTTCTGATACACATTGTAAGGGGTACGGTCATACATAGACTTCTGTTCGTGGTAAGAACCGGAAAGGATCAATGCCACGCTTTCTACTTTTTCATTATCGATAATATAGGCTTGCTTCGTATAGAGTTCCGCCCGGTTCGTATTCAGATGAACCTTGTACGGATCGACAAAATCATGATGTTTGGTGGCTTGTCCCCCGGTACGGCTTTCATGCAGATAACGGACTCCATACTGGGCAACATATTTATCCAGTTTATGATACCAACGGTTCATCAGGTTGACCTGTTCCCTCAAAGGAGTATCCAGAAAACCGTCATCGTTACCGTCATGCTGCTTCTTATCATTGGAATAATGGACCAGCAAGCCGGTCGAAACCTTGTCATTGATATGCCAGGAAGCATCTGCATTTCCTTCATAACGTCCGGCATCACTACCGAACAGATTTACGGAAAAGATATCTGCCGTCGGTGGTTTCTTGAATTCCACATTGATCTGGCCTGCCAGTGCTTCATAGCCATTCTTAACGGAAGAGGTTCCTTTAGACACCTGAATACTCTCCATCCAGGCACCGGGTACATAATCCAGTCCGTATAAAGAAGCTGCACCACGGAAATTCGGATAATTTTCCGTCAGCATCTGCACATAGGTTCCAGCCAACCCCAACAGTTTGATTTGTCGCGCTCCGGTAGCTGCATCCGCATAGGAGACATCGACAGAAGGGTTTGTCTCGAAACTTTCCGCCAGGTTACAACAGGCGGCACGGCAGAGTTCATCATAAGTGATCTTCTGTGTCTGCAACACACTGGTTCGTGAAGCGATCGTTCCTATTTTACGTTCACTGATCACGACTTCCTCCAGAGCGACTTCACCTTTCAGTTTTATCTTCAAAGGCTCGTCTACATTCGTAACCGGTAAGACAAAAGTCTCATAACCGATATAACTTACGACCAGTTTATTCGCGCCTTCCCTGGTTTTCAGTTTGAAAGCACCGTCTACATCGGTTGTTGTCCCTTGCTGGGTTCCTTCCCAATAGACATTCGCTCCGATTATCGGCTGGTCATTATCATCAAACACATGCCCTTTTACTTCTTTCGCCTGGGCTGTAATGGCGAAGAAAATCAGTATTATAATAAGATAGAGTTGTTTCAACATTACTTTATATTTTGATTCAGTAGATATTCCGGTAAAACCGGAATTTGGGGTTTCTATTATTACAGAAATGAAACATTTCTGTAGTTGACAGTTGACAAGTGACAGTTGACAGTTATTATCAGATTTGAATGTTTCAATAATTATCTGAATTGAATGTTTCAAAGATTATCAGTTTGAGCTATCCCCTTATCAAAGATATTTCGCTATTACAGGTTCATTTGCCGTCAGTTTTAACTGACGGATTAGTAAATGATCTATTTCTTTGGACTTTAGTCCCATTTTAAACACACTCTCCATGCTAAGAGAAATGTGGCTAAAGCCAAAAAGAGAAACAACTTGTACTCCGTCAGTTAAAACTGACGGCAAATGAACCTGTAACAAAGCATGCCTTATTGATAACAGAAGCCGATTGACGAATAGACTCCCGTTTTATATATTCGATTGCGAAGCCTAACTGTCAACTGTCACTTGTCAACTGTCAACTGAAAAAGGTTTCACCTTTTTCTAATATTAAGCTACTAAATCAACAGAGAAGTAAGTAAATTCAAATAAATGCGGGGACAGACAATAGGTGGTCCGTCCTGATCCTGCGAGATAGATTCTTTTATGGAAGGAACCGGTACCAATGAGGTCAGAGATGAACTGAACGACAATAAGTCGATCATTACCGGTTGTAATTCTACTATGGGATTATTAAAATTGCTCCAATCAAAACTGATCCGTTCCAGATCACAACAGTCGTCTTCGCAACAACCGGAGGAGCAGGATGCCTCTTCTGTAGTTGTGTCACAACAACCATGACCGTGCACTTCACAACAATTATCATTTAATAAAACTGCTACACCTTCCGTACGGCAATCATTGCAACAATACGTCACAAAGTTCACTCCGGCACCTCCATAGAAAATAAGAGACGCCAGAAAAACGATAAACAGATATGTAACAGTCTTTTTCATTCAGCACAAAGATAGTGCTTTCACATATTCACTCCTAATCGTTAATATTATTTAGGAAACTTGGATAAGTAATAATAGGTTTCAGGAGACGGCTGCCCTTCTATATGATAGCGGGTAGAAGCCGAAACACTGAAACTGTAACCTCTCTCCTCATTCGGTCCGACCGGCAGATACAAGACTGTATCCCTTATCCCTGTTGCGAGCATGGATTTGGCCGACGCCGTATCGATCGAATCCGTCAACGAGTAATATACCGTATAGGTAAGATCCTCTTTTTCCGTTGCCGGTTTCTGCCAGGATAATTTCAACTCATCTCCTATCCGCTCCACGCATATCCCCTCCGGCGCACCAGGGATGCGGTCATTCAACCAGGTCAGCGGTAATAACTGGGCGGGATATTTATAATAATTATCTTTCAGCTCATTATATAACCCTTTCGAATTGTCCAGCACATTTGCACAGCGGAAAAAAGTACAACCGGCACCTCCATAATAACGGCTGTAATCTATCTGGTCCGTAATGTCATTAACCGTCCAGTCTGCTTCGGATTTATCCATCCGGTAAGCCCCCAATCCCGGGACAACCAAACGCCCGTTACAATTTTCCACCCAGTTGTCCACAAACGGGAAAAAATTGTCGTGCAGGTAGTACATCATCGGAACGATCATATCCTGTTTCCCTTTCTGCATCCACATTTTAGGGTCCTGGAAAACACTTTCATACGCCGTCCATCCGGCATTGGGAACCCGTTCGATACGGTTGTATTTACCCAGCGGCGAACTGCTGACCTGAACCCAGGGCTTTGCCTGTTTGACCCAGTCATAAATGCGATATACCATCTTATTGATATTCTCACGGCGCCAATCGGGCAAACGGGTAGATTTTCCATATTTCTGATGGACCGCCTTGTCCGGAAAAGTCTTTGCCTGCTCCGGATAACGGATATAGTCGAACTGAATACCATCGATATCATATCCGTTCACCAATTCCTTCACCAATGATAAAATATAATCGACCGTCTCCGGCACTCCCGGATCGAGATACCACTCTCCGTTATGCCGTTTACACAACTTCGGATTCCGTTTCACAACGGAAAGCTTGCCCTGTTCCTTCACGGCCTTTTCCGTACCGACTGGAAATGTGACAAACCAGGCATGGCACTCCATTCCCCGTTTATGACATTCTTCTATTGCAAAAGCCAACGGATCATATCCGGGCATTGTTCCGTATTTACCTGAGAAAGTTTTCGATGCCGGTTCAATTGCCGAACGGTAGATCACGTCACCCCTCAAGCGAACCTGCAAAAAGACGGTATTAAAATTGGCATCGGCCAGCTGATCCAATATAGTACATAACTCCTGCTGCTGGGCTTTTCGTCCGGCTTCTGTTGTCGCCGGTTTCTTCGGCCAGTCAAGACCGTATATAGTAGTCAGCCAAACCGCACGTATCTCCCGTTTCGGAGATTCCACCGCACGTACAGATCCTATTATCAATAAAAATACAGGCAACAACAATAAAATTTTCTTCATACCACTCCCTCTACGATATTATTTGGTGGACAAAAATAATACATCTATGCATGATACATAGATGTATTACCTATTATTTTACTGATATTTAGTTTAAAAGATCAGAGCTTATTTACCCATTTCAGACAGGTAGCGTTCAGCTTCAATGGCTGCCTTACAACCACTACCGGCAGCAGTAATTGCCTGGCGATAGTGCGGATCTGCTACATCACCTGCCGCAAAAACACCGGGAACAGTTGTACGCGGCGTATCAGGTATTGTTTTGATATAACCGATCTCATCAGTTTCAAGCCACGGTTTGAAAATATCAGAGTTCGGTTTATGTCCGATAGCCAGGAAGAAACCGTCGATAGCGATATCCACCTTTTCTTCATCCGGTTCACCCATACGTTTTACCAGGTGAGCACCTTCCACGCCATTTTCTCCGAACAGACCGATTGTATTATGCTCAAACAGCACCATGATATTCGGCGTATTGAACACACGGTCCTGCATCACTTTCGAAGCACGCAGATAAGGTTTACGTACGATCAGATACACCTGTTTAGCCAAACCTGCCAGATAAATAGCTTCTTCGCAAGCCGTATCGCCACCACCTACTACAGCTACCACTTTCTTACGATAGAAGAAACCGTCGCAGGTTGCACAGGCAGAAACACCCATCCCGGCATATTTATGCTCGTCGGGGATTCCCAGATATTTAGCGGTTGCACCGGTAGCAATGATCAATGTTTCTGTTTCAATCACTTTCTCGCCGTCGATCGTTATTTTATAAGGAGCAGCGGAAAGATCTGTCGCCGTAGCGATGCCGAAACGAATATCGGCTCCGAAACGCAAAGCCTGCTGTTTCAAATCTTCCATTAACTCCGGACCGGTGATACCTTCAGGATATCCCGGAAAGTTTTCAACTTCTGTAGTCGTTGTCAGCTGGCCGCCCGGTTGAATTCCTTCGTACAATACGGGAGACAAATTAGCACGTGAAGCATAGATTGCTGCTGTATATCCTGCAGGACCGGAACCTATAATCAGGCAACGAACCTTTTCATTTATTGAATCACTCATAGTTTTATGTTAATTGAAATTGATACTTGAAACTTATTTTATCGCTTATATTTTAACGCAGGTCGATCACTTCGGCATCCGGATAATCGCTTTCCTTAAAAACAAAAAAATCGTCCGGTTGGTTTACGCCTGTCTTCAAATTGCTGATATGAATCGTATTACTGATACCATTCTTTGCTTCAACCTTTATTTTGGCAGGGAAATTGGAGAATTTCTCGATCTGTAATTCCACTTTCAGGATATCCCCTTTCTTTTTAGGCGTCAATTCGATATCATAGGCAGACTTTCCGTTCGAAGCTGTACTTTCACCGATATATTTAGGGGTAAACCCTTTCTTATACGCCCGTAACAATAAAGCCGGATTGGTAAATTGTAGTTCTTCACCGCTCGGGGTACTTACATTGACTTCGTCATTGCGTTCCACATAAGACCATTGGGTCGTTCCGTCGAACCAGGTAACCATATCGGGGGTAACCAATGTAAACTTATCCCCCTTCATATTGATCGTACCTTCAAAACTCTCAGATACTTTCTGCACGTCCGAACGGGTGTTCAGAGCGAAGGAGGCTGAAATACCATTTGACTTTTCATAAGCATCGGCCGCCTTATCCAGGATGGAAGCAGCATTCTGTGCCCGGCTTGTTACTCTGATCCCAAAGAGCAGGCATGCCAGCAGTCCGAAAATAGCGATCGCTCTCCATATTTTTATTTTCTGTTCTCTTTTCATAGGTAATTAATTATTTAGGAAAAAAGGAAACCTTATTTCAGCGAATTAAGTAATTGCTCCAGATTATATTCATCCTGAATCAATACCTGACGGGCTTTACTTCCTTCAAACGGTCCGACGATACCGGCAGCCTCCAACTGGTCCATCAAACGACCGGCACGGTTATACCCGATAGCAAACTTACGCTGGATCAGCGAAGTCGATCCCTGTTGCTGGATTACGATCAGGCGGGCTGCTTCATCGAACAAGGGGTCACGATCGGACAGGTCGACCGAACCCGGTGCTTTGTCGTCACCACCTTCGCCCACATATTCAGGCAACAGGAAAGCTGTAGCATATCCGACCTGGCCGGAGATATAATTGACGATCTGTTCCACTTCCGGAGTATCCACAAAGGCACACTGTACACGGTTCGTATCACCTCCCTGCGAAAACAGCAAGTCACCACGACCGATCAACTGGTTCGCTCCCGGAGCATCCAGAATAGTACGCGAGTCGACCATTTGCATTACACGGAATGCCATACGGGCCGGGAAGTTCGCCTTGATAATACCGGTAATGATATTGGTAGACGGACGTTGTGTCGCAATGATCATATGGATACCGACGGCACGCGCTTTCTGTGCGATACGGGCGATCGGCGTTTCAATTTCTTTACCTGCCTGCATGATCAGATCACCAAACTCATCGATGATCACCACGATGAACGGCATGAATTTATGTCCTTTTTCCGGATTCAGATGACGGGATACGAATTTGGTATTATATTCCTTGATATTACGCACATGCGCTTTCATCAGCAATTCATAACGGTCGTCCATCTCCTTACATACGGAATTCAGCGTCATGATCACTTTGGTACAGTCGGTAATAACGGCTTTGTCCGCATCCGGCAGTTTCGCCAGATAATGGCGTTCGAGATCGGAATAGATACCGAATTCCACCATCTTCGGATCGACGAGTACAAACTTCAGTTCAGACGGATGTTTTCTATATAACAAAGATGTTATTACGGCGTTCAGCCCGACAGATTTACCTTGTCCGGTAGCACCGGCCACCAGCAAGTGGGGCATCTTACACAGGTCGAACATAAAGATCTCGTTGGTAATGGTCTTACCCAAAACGACTGGCAGGTCATATTTCGACTCCTGGAATTTACGTGAAGCAACAACCGACTGCATAGATACGATCTGCGGGTCTTTGTTCGGCACCTCGATACCGATCGTGCCCTTACCCGGCATCGGCGCAATGATACGGATACCCAAAGCCGACAGGTTCAGGGCAATATCGTCTTCCAGATTCTTGATCTTCGAAATACGGACACCCGTATCCGGAATTACTTCATATAATGTAATGGTCGGACCGACCGTCGCCTTAATTGATGCGATGCTGATACCGAAACTTTCCAGTGTCTGTTTGATTCGTTTCTGGTTAGCCATCTGCTCTTCCATGTCTACCTGATGATCGCTGACATCATATTTCTTCAGCAGTTCGATCGGCGGATTGCGGAAGCTGGACAGATCCAGTTTCGGGTCATAATCACCCAAAGCGGAAGCATCGTACACTTCGTCATCACCGGTAGGAACTTCAACGGTAAAACGCGGATCGCCGGGAAGATCTTCCGGTTCATCCGGCTGATTTTCCGCATTCGGAGCATCATAAACATCTTCTTCCCGAGGTACTGTCACTTCAAACGTATCATCATTGGAGATATTCGAATAGGTTTCTGTTTTCTGCTTCTTCTCCTCATGGCGGGCAGTCTCCATTTCTCTTTCCGTATCGAATACGAAATCAACCGTTTCGGGTTTCTCATCCGGCCGTTCTACGACAGTTCTGCCTGACTCCTTCTCTTCATCCTCTTTATTTTCAACTACTTCTTCCGCGTCATCCGTATCTTCCACCTTTTCTCTCTTCAGGCGTTTTTTCAGCCATCCGAAAGAAAGCACACTTTGCAGGAACGGGATCGTTCTCTTGCTTGAAAATATAGCAATGATCAGAAAAACTCCGGCCAACAGCAAGATAGTTCCGGGAATACCGACATTGGTGATCATCATTTCCGACAGATAATATCCATGCTGCCCTCCCAGATAAATAAATGTATCTTCATATCCGCTGATAAATACAAAGGCAAAAAACATAGATCCCCAAACCAGCATAGCGGCACAAAACAGAAACCGCTTCAATAGCGATACCCGCCGAAGGTTCATCAGTTTGGCTCCTACCGATCCGAGGAAAAACAAGATCATAAAAGAAGATATCCCGAACCAGCGGTTCATCAGCAGGTCAGCCAAAACAGCCCCCCGCACTCCCGTCCAGTTCTCAACCGACCCTCTGTTCGTCAGCAGGTCTGCCAACGGAACGTTTTCAATCTTGCTCTGATCGGCACCTCCTGTAAAAAAGAAGGATATAAGTGCCAATCCTATATAAATAGTGATAATTGCTATTACCAATCCTGTAATGAAACGGGTACGCTCATTAGTGAAAAACATTTTCATCAACGCAAATTTGCCCGGCTCGTTATTACTATTTTGTTTTGTTGTAGTTGCTTTCTTTGCCATATAAATCCTCGTTCAATGATATCTGAAAAACAGTCCAGGTATCTTTTATAACTTGCAAATATACATGATTATCTCCAAATCGCCACGCAAAAATTCTATTATTCCCTATCAGTCCCTTTTGCCAGTTTCTGCAATTTATATGTTCAGTCCGTCAGAGGGATTGGTAAACTAAGCAAACCACGATGTTAAACATTAATAATAAAAAACAAAAGGGGGTTGTCTAAAAAGTCACTCATTCGTCCTTGAGAATTGAATATTTGAAATCAATCTGTATTACGTTTCCCAAACAAAGTAACTTCTCCCATACCAGCACGTCCTTCCGATACACTATGAATTGTAACCCGAAAATACTTCACATTTCTACAATTCAATTCTATCGGTTTAAACTCCCAACCGGTACACTCCCGCTCATAGAGCAAACTCCAATTATTTCCATCAGACGACACTTCAACAGTATGTCCGTACAAAGAGCTATCCTTTTGAAAAAGAATACGACTTGCCTTTATATCGACAGGTTCATCAAACGAAAAAGTCACAACCTGAGGCAGACTATCCGTATCCGCAATCCACCAACTCCGATCATCCCCATCTACGAGATTTACTACAGGATAAGAAACATGAGAACTGGTTGCCGTAACCTTCCGGGGAATTAACACAGGAAGATTTAGCAACATCCTTTCTTTTACATTCATCTTTTCTACTACGCCATCTTCTTCTTTCCCTTTAAAAGGTGCGTGAATACCGTCCGGCACGAACAAACCGTCATAAGGGATACTTTTTATACCAGCTATTCCTTCCTGCAGATCTTTCGCTTCAGCCTTAACTATTATCTCCCCGGGATATTTGCCGGTCCGGACAAAAACAAAACCAATACCACCTTCTACCTTTTGACGACTAACACCTATCCGTTCAATACCATCACCTATGATCTCTCCCTCTCCACGTATTGACAAAGTAATCAAATCTGTAGCATTATTCACTAATGTCCCGTTTTCATCACAAACCTTTATATAAACTGGTATCATATCACTTCCGTCCGCCACCGGCATCACATTTTTATGACTAAAAAAGACTTCCAGATGATGTGGCTTCCCAGGGGTACGTACCATATGTGTAGCTACAATTTTGCCATCTGATAAACCTTCAGCCATTAATTCTCCTTGCTCATATCTATCTAGATAAAAAACGAAATCCGGACTCCCTCCTTTTTTTACTATATTAGGGCGGAATGAAGTTCGCTCCAACCGAGTTTGTGTTCCTATAAGCCGTTTATTCTGATAGAGTTTTACTTCATCACAGTTAGAAAACACAGTGATTGGGGATAAAGCCCCCCCGGTCTCCGAAGGCATATTATAGGAAGCGATAAACACCATCGGCCCTTCATATAAACCAGCCTGGCTTATATTTTTATCACGCATACTCTGCATCATATAATAACTAAACTTTGGGGCACGGTTTACATCCACAACGCCGCAATACATTGTCGCTTCCTGACTTCCCCGATTATAATCATTATAACTCCATAAGAAATGTCCTCCTAAACGTTCATTGGCATCCAACATACACCAATCAAAATAACCTCTTCCTTCCAGCTGTTCATAGCGGGTATTACATTGTTCAAGCAATTCTCTCTCATCCCCAGCTATACTCACACGAGGTCTCTCTCCGGCTCCATCTCCCCATTCCCTGGTTAGTAACGGCTTAATTACAACTTGATCCTCCGTATAATTACTCATTACATTACCGTCTTTCGGGAAACGGGCTACTTGTTTATAGAACACATCATAACAATCCACCAGATCCGTATGACCAAAATAATCTCCAGCCGTATACATTTGATCACCGGGATATTCTTCATGAGCTATCCTGTAAAGCATCTTAGCAATTTCCTTCGGATAACGCGTCTCGTTTAACGCTGTCTCCCATAAAACAACCGAGGTGTGATTCCTGTCACGCCTGATCATTCTACGGCAAACCTCATAAACTCGGTTTATAAAAGTAGTATCATTATTAAAATACTGCCACCCCGGTATACATTCTACAACCAACAGTCCATATTTATCACAAGCGTCAAGGAAAGCTGGATCTTGTGGATAGTGAGCTGCACGTACCGCATTATAACCACCCTGTTTCATATTGATCACTTCTCTTTCCTGCATCGAATTCGAAGCGGCATCCCCTACATAGGGATAAGCCTGATGCCGGTTTGCACCACGCATATACAATTTTTCTCCATTTATAAGAAAGCCATCTTCTGTCGTATATTGTATAGAGCGTATTCCTATTTGGCGGGTAACCTTATCTACCGTTTTATCGTCAACTACCACTTCTGTTCTCAATTCATACAAGCAAGGACGATAAGGATACCAAAGAGAAGGATTATCAACCGACAATTCTTGCTCCAAATGAATACTTGTACCAGCTTTTAATGAAAAGGGACGCCGTTGACAAACAATTTCCTTGTTATCCGAATCAATCAAACAGGTGAGAAGATATCCTTTTCTGGAAATATTGTTCCGATTCCTGACATGAGTCTTTATATGTATCTTTGCCTTTTCTCTACTCACCTCGGGATAAGTGACAAAAACTCCTCCTCCGGCAATTTCATTCTCTTCCAGAGGATCCGTAACATAAAGCTTATCTGAAATTATCATTCCCACATCCCGGTATATGCCGCTATAATAATAAAAGTCCAGATCGCTCTGTGGTTTTCCAGGCGGAGTCAACGGATCATATTCCGCGGATACACGTACTGCCAAGACATTATTTCCGTCAAAGTTGACCATACCCGTGATATCTGCAATAAAGCCAATATACCCACCATGATTTTCAGTTATTTCATGCCCGTTCAGATAGACTTTACATGAAGTCATAACACCTTCAAATGCTATACGAATATTTTTATCTTTATATTCAGGAGCGAGAGTAAAATAACGACGATACCAACCTATCCCATCATAAATCACATCTCCACCACAATGTTTCCTTTCCAGTTGCATAATATGAGGAATTGAAACCGGCATCCAAGAGGAGTCATCAGCCGTAATAGATTCACCGTTTTCAATATCACCCCGAAAAAAAGCCCAGTCAGTATTCATTGAAAGGTTTATCCGTGAAACATCTCCTGCATACGTTTCCGCAAAAAACATACAAAAGAAGATGATCCCACTTAAAAACTTATTTATATACTTTTTCGCACTCTTCATAAAATATTATTGTTTAGGCATCAAGGCTATTTCACCAACCAACAAAGATCCACCATCAAGGCCTGTAAGCGTAATACCGATATTACCTAATAAGGTTTCTCCCGGATTCAACTTAAATGTAATCCATTTTCCTTTATGCGGAATATGATCGACAATTGTTTCTCTTCCATTGAAAAGAACAGTCCCTTTTCTAACCTTATTATCCGGATTACAGAGGAATAATTTAATCACACCATCAAAATCAAATGGTAATTTTAAGTCCAATTCAATCTTCTTTCCCTGCCATGCCGAAAATGATTCATCTACTATTATATTATCACAATGAACACGATAACCATATTTATCTGTTTCATAAAATGTAGAAGCATCCTTTTCGAGTGTCCATTCTGTTACCCCGTTTTGCTCCCAACGGCCTCCAGCCTTTACATAGAGATAAGCCTTTTCAAATTCACTAGGGGCTAAGTAAGATGTGTTTATATCATATAATTCGCGTTTCATCCAATCATAATCAATAATGTCACTTGGTTGAAAACCGGAGGAAGCGACATATCCTAGTAAGCTGTTCTTCAAAGCCCGCGCTGCAGGTCTCTTCTCCAACGAATCCACCAAATTATACCCACAGATTAAAATACGTCCTCCTTCTTTACTTACAAATTCCATGATGGAACCTAATTTACGATTAAAATGAAAATCATGAATCGGTTGTACAATAGGGCGTATAGTAGACGGAAATCCTTCTAAATCAAAACCACGTCCTCCCTGACAAATCTCAAACCACTGAAAATCCAGATAGTTGTCGGTCGGAAAATTGTTGAATGCCGGATGTGTGTTTCGAATAACCGCTCCATTCGTGAACCCTTCATTTCCCTGATCTCCCGCCTGCCAGAAAGTAGGTTTCCAATGAGCATATCCGGCATTTTTATTACCCCCCAACCGATGTGCCCACAAAACAACACTCTTTCCTGCTTTAAGATAATCAATAGCTTCTGTAACAGAAGTTGTTTCTTTCACTGAATTATCCTTTAAATCCTTCTGTTCGGTGAATACCCATAAATTCCAGTTATTCTTATACTCCGTATCACGTATCGAGACCTCCAGAACCAATTTCTGTGAACGATCTATTTTATTCAATGGGACTGACAATAATCCAATTTTATTCAATACCGCATTTTTAATATCATAATGGTCGAAAGTCCCTTTATCCCATACATAACCATTTTCATTCCTTAATTGCCAATCAATCCTTGCATCTTCTATATCTTTATTGGCAAAATGAAAAACCTCTATTCCGACTTTCAAAGTATCGACTGACATGTATATATAAGATGGGACCCGCATAAGCGGAACTGTCGTATTGCACCAATTTCTAACTTTTTCAGGTGTGACAATCCCTTTGTTATCATAAAACGAATCCAACCAGCCGACCAATGCCACTCCTTGTCCCGGAAAATCCTGAATACTCAACAATTGAAAACCTCCACAATAAGGAGTTCTCAATAAAGATTCCACATTCTCCTTATATAAAGTAAGCGATTGGAGTCCGGAAGATTGTATAAACTCCTTATTTTGCTCATATACACCATGTTTCAAAGCTAGTTTTTTATACGATTCCATCGATCGTGCTCTCAGATTTCCTGTATATTTATTTATTTCATTCCAGTCGGGATAAAACACCCATTGCCCGACTTCATGTTGAATAGATGGTAACGGAGAGGCATCCCCATACCACCGGGCATAATCCCAATCCGTGGATAATCGTCCTTCATTAATAAAAAGTAACGGATAAGGAGATGAAAGATCCCCTTGAAAATTGATATCCGAATTCATTGTAACAGGTCGTCTGACCGATGCTGTATAAAAATGCCGCGGATCATACTCTTTGACGTCTTTTATCCAAGGGTCCAACTTATTACGATCAAATCCCCCCAGTTCATTTCCCATTGCCAGCATGATCAAAGAGGGATGATTCCCATAAGAATCAGCTATCCTCCTTAACTCTGCATGCAAAAAAGGTTCTACTTTTTCAATATCCAATTCTTTCCCCATCCATCCGTCTCGCCAGAATATTTCACTCAATATATATAAGCCAAGTTCGTCTGCTGCTTCAAAAGCAGCTTTAGGGGGAGTCCATGAATGAAAGCGGACATGGTTTAAACCAAAATCTTTATAGTGTCGAAGAATATGAAGCCAACTCTTTTTATCCGTGGCCGGGTATCCTGTCAATGGAAAAACGGCACAATCCAAATTTCCTCTCAAGTAACGTTCCAGACCATTAACCGTTATATAATCCTCTGTTTTTCCAATCGAACGGAATCCGAATATAACAGGTTCATAAACATCATTTCCCGATTTACTCATCAAAGAACAGTTCAGTTCGTATAAGGAAGGAGAAAACTCATCCCAAAGTTTTACATCAGAGACTTTAAGAGATTCGACGATCCTGTTTTTTCCGGAAGTTATCCGACAATTCGACTCCATTGTATTAACCACCTTGCCCGTTTTCCTATCCCTTAATTCAAAACACAGTTTTGCTTTCTGTTCCTTTTTTGATCGATTCAAAACCGAAATTTCAATATCCAATTGTCCCGTATCATCCGGGAAAGTACGTATCTGGCTGATTTGTACATCCGGATGTGATGACATGATCATTTCTCCGATTATTCCGTTCCAGATAATTTGTGTCTGTTCGCCATAACTATGTCCCCATTCATTTCCTATCGGATAGATTTCGCGATTATCAATACATAAAGTCAACCTATAGGTACCCGGAGACAACTTACCTAAAAAATAATAGTGAGGTGTCAATAACGATTCCTGCGCATCAATATATTGATCATTTAACCACAACTTACTTTTCCACATTATCCGCTCAAAACAAAGGGATACATTTTTATTTTTCCAGTTTTCAGGTATGCTTATATCCATCTGGTACCATGCTTTCCCTATATATTTATGCAACCGGGACAGTTTTCCTGTCTCAATAACTTCTGGACCATAACCGCCTTCATCCGTAATGCCCGGCAGTTTTATACTATCAATTAATGTTTTTGTATACCATAATTCTTTTTCGCCAATGTCAGCCGAATCCAGTTCAAACCGCCAATCTCCGGCTAACGATATCCGTCCGGTAGTTTGGGATATTAAAAACTGATGTAAAGAAAAAAGTAGAAAAATACAACAGATTATTTTTTTCATTATAGATGATCTTTTATAAAGGTCAAGGCAAAACAGACAATCAGTTTTGCCTTGATTAGTTATACCGGATATTTTATCAGTACCCCGGATTTTGTTTTATCTCAGAAGCTGCATCGATCGTTGTTTGTGGAATAGGCCACAGGTAATGCTTCGCAGGATCAAAAATCCGAACTTCCGTCTTGATCCGTTCCTCCGTTAAAGCCAATTTACCGGTTACAGGATCCACTGTTCCTAAACGACATCCGTAAACCTGCCCGGGCATTACCTCTTCACCAATCTTCCAACGACAAACATCAAACCAGCGTAATCCTTCCAAAGCCAGTTCTACACGACGTTCGCGCCGCACCAGTTCTCTCATTTTCGCTTGAGTCGCATAAACCGTTTTATCGACTTCACGCATACCGGCACGATCACGAAGTTCATTAAGTACGTCATAGACAGAAGCATCTATTTCCCCTAATTCTACTTTACACTCTGCATACATTAATAAGACTTCTGCATAACGCATCACGATAGCATTCATAGCCGTATTCCACATATCAGCATAATCACCCAAATTATCCACATATTTACGAACCAGATAACCTGTTTTAGAACGTCCGTAAGGAGCATAATAATCTCCATTGGGATCATTCTGATCTATCGGATCATAGTATTTTCCCTCGTACAGGTCACCCGGACATAAAATACTGGCACTAAGTCGAGGATCACGATTCTGATAAGGTTGGTCAGGATCGTAAAGAGGCGATTCTCCTATCGTTTTTCCATCTATACATTCATATACATCCACCAAACTTTGTGTCGGATTGATAGAACACCACCCTCCGCTACTGGCAGGAGGCAATATACCCAATGTCTCATTAGAATATAAATTTTCAACATACTGAACATCCATGATTATTTCCTGATTATTCTTGTTCGAAATTCGAAACAAACCTCTGTAATCCGGAAACAAGGAATATCCGAGTTTCATAATTTCTTCACATGCTTTCAGACAATCTGCATATTGATTATTATACAACAACATCCTCGCTTTTAATGTCAATGCAGCTCCACGTGTAACACGCCCCACATCATTTCCTGTATATTTAATATCTAGTTGAGGTGCTATCTCGGTAAGTTCGTCCAAAATAAACTGAATAACTTCTTCTTTCGGATTACGCGGTTTATTCGCATCCGTTATAGGTAAAACTTCTTTTACCAAAGGGACATCACCATAAAACAGAACTTTCCAAAAGTAATCCCATGCACGCAAAAACCGGACTTCCGCAGTTAGTCTGGTTCTCAATGCATCATCCATTTCCGGACGATGAATATTTTCCAGAAAATTATTGTAACGGACCATTTTGCTATATCCAAAATAATCTGTCCCCGGATCAGAAGGTGTTGCATACCCGGAAGCCTGAACCGACCATCCTTCCCAAGGGAACGGATCATGTGCATTATCAGAAGCACAATCTAAAGATATCACCTCTGTCATTGAAAACCACCCGTCATAACATCCCATAGCCGCAGCTACAGCATCTTTTTCCGTATTCCAAAATCCTTCGTTTGATGGCTGGTCCAATGGATTTCTTTCCAAAAAATCACTGCTGCACGCTGATAAAAACAGCGCACCTATTATCGAATAAATTATATTTCTCATTTTTTCATCGTATTAAATTAGAAAACAATATTTACACCAAACGTATGCGCTCTTAACAGAGGATTGGAACCACCGTCCGTATACGTTCTTTCCGGATCAAATCCTTTTGGATATTTTGTGATGGTAAGCATATTCTGGCCACTATAATAAAATCGTACTTTTTCTATATTAAGGATATTCAGCCATTCTTTTGGTATTGTATACCCAACCTGGAGATTTTTCAATCGCAGATAGGAAGCATTTCTCATCCAAAATGACGAATTATAATATATACTGCTGTTCTGCGACCAGGATGACAATGGCCTTGGAAATTTCCCGTCAGGATTGGTCTCTGCATCCCATGCATCCCGATACAGGGAAGATGGCTTCGATTTATCTCCCATCAATTCGCCGACTGCCCATGAATGAAGAAATCCTTTCGCATCAGCAGCCCCTTGGAAGAACACCGATGCATCCAGATTTTTCCATGTAGCGGACAAGTTCAAACCAAATATCCATTTAGGAGTACTACATCCCAGATAAACGCGATCTTCTGCATCTATAACGCCATCCTCTTTTGCGTCTCTATACTTAAAATCACCCGGACCGGCATTTGCTCTATTTATCACTGCATTATTCTTAACATCTTCCTCATTTTGGAAAATACCGTCTACAATAAATCCGCCATAGGAATCAATGGAATACCCTTCCTGCAGGAATTTATATCCATCCCAGATGCGTGCACCGTTATTTTTTAAATCTACGATCTCATTTTTATTATAAGCAGTGTTCGCAGTAACATCTACTGTCCAATCTTTATGTGCATATTTATATCCTAATTGAAGTTCAACTCCTGTATTATGAACCTCCCCTGCATTTTGATAAGGAGCTGATAATCCGTAAAGCGGACTGACCGGTAATTTCATTAATATATCATATGTCTTTTTCTTATATGCATCGACCGACAAAACAAACTGATTGGATAAGAAAGCAACATCCAATCCCAAATTGATCGTTTCCGTTGTCTCCCATTTGATGTCCTTGTTTGCTCCGTCAACAGGAGCAACACCCTGATAAACAGAACCACCCAATGCATAGTTCTTCTGTGCAAGAACCGATTGATAAGGATAATTGGATATCGCCTGGTTTCCTAATCTACCCCAACCTCCACGAAGTTTCAAATCAGACAAAATATCCCGGGTTCCTTCCATAAACGATTCATTAATAATTCTCCAGGCAGCAGAGAAAGAAGGGAAATTGCCCCATCGTGTACTTTGAGCAATGCGAGAAGTTCCGTCCCTTCTGATATTGACCTCCAATAAATATCTGTTATCGTAAATATAGCTTAAACGGCCAAAGAAAGAACGGAGAGCTATTTCATAGGCAGAACCGGAAGCTTGTTGTCCATCCGGAGAACCGGCATTCAATTCCCACAAGTCATTATTAAGGAAATTGATCCGATATCCTTTTGTCCAGTCATAACGAGTGTACTCCTGTTCGAATCCTCCCATAATACCTATATCATGAGGTCCGAAAGTCTTATTATAATTAATTAATGTCTGCAAATTGACACGTAATTGATTATTACGTTCATCCGTTTGACTATTAGGACCGATATACATACTTGGAGAACCGGTTTTCCAATTATAGAACTGCTGATCTTTTTTGAAACATTCCGCTACATTCGCTTTGTATTCAAATCCGACATTTTCCTGAAGTTTTAACCCTTTAATCGGTTCATAAGTAATATTTCCTACAGCGCGACTTGAGTACCATTTTTCGTTATTTATATTATTAATATCCAAATTGGATATCGGATTACCATCGGAATTATAACCATAATAGCCATTCGAATATTTATAAGGAACAAAGGGAGCTATTGTATTTATCATAGTGAATAAAGAACCTGTCGACCCAGTTTTCGCAGAAATAGGTTCTTTCATATCTCCATACATAAAAGACAGATTTACACCAGCTGTAATCACATTGCTTATTTTCGAATTCACATTACCTCTTACTGTATAACGATCATATTCAGAATTCTTAACGATACCATCTTGTCCTAAATAACCGACCGAAAACATATAGGATGTCCCACCATTTCCGCCGCTTATTTCTGCTCTATGATTTTGCATAAACCCTGTCTTATAAAACAGATCATGCCAATCCGTATCCGGATAATTATCCGGATCAGATCCGTTTTTAAACAGAGCGATCTCTTCCGTTGTATATCTCGGAGCTTTACCTTCATAGACCAAAGCCTTATTATACAACTCTGCATATTCCGCAGAAGACAGATATTCCGGTAAACTAATTGCATTCTGCCATCCTACATATCCGTCATATTTTAAACGGGGAGCTCTTTCGGTTCCTTTTTTGGTTGTGATGAGAATTACACCGTTAGCAGCACGTGATCCATAAATAGCAGCAGATGAAGCATCTTTCAGAACAGATAAGCTTTCAATATCATTCGGATCGATGTCACTGATACCGCTTACAGGCATTCCATCCACAACATACATAGGATTCGAGTTATTTAATGTTCCGGTTCCGCGAACACGCAGTGTGGGGTTATCACGCCCTGGCTGTCCTGTATCGGAAGTAACCGACACCCCAGGCAACAGACCTTGAATAGCATTGGATATATTAGTCACAGGCCTGTTTCCGATCGATTCAGAATTAACTGCAGCTACAGCTCCAATTACATTTACCTTTTTCTGTACACCATAACCAACTACAACCACCTCGTCAAGAGTTTGTAAATCTTCCTTCAGATAAATATTGATTGTATTGTCTTTAGGTGTTACAGATTGTGCCAAATAACCGATAAAGGTAATTTCCAAAGAACTATTTTTTCCTATAGCAAGAGAGAATTTACCATCGATATCTGTAACCGTTCCATTGTGAGTACCTTTTTCTATTACATTCGCACCAATGACTGGTTCTCCATTCTGGTCATAAACAGTTCCTTGCAATTGTTTTTTATCCTGTTGGGATTGTTTTACCTCCAAACTCGACAGGATTATGTAATTATTCACAAACTCATATTTCAAGTTATGTCCGGCTAAAGCTTCCTCCAAATATTCGGATACTTTTGCTTTCTTTTTCGTTAATGATAATTCAAAGTTTGAACGAACACCGCTTGTACTATAGATCACCAGATAATCAGTCTGTTTTTCAATCTCTTTAAAAAGCTCTTCTATTGAAATTTTATTAGAGTTCAATTCGATAACAGCATTTTGCGCTTCCGTATTCACAGCGAACAACTGACAAGCACAAACAAACAGGATAAAAAAGGATAGTTTCATAATTCTGAATGCCTTTTGATAATTTTTTAGACACAGGATATGCGTTAACAAAGGATTTATTTTCATATCTTTGTTTTGTTAAGTAAATACTAATTTTTTGAACACAAATGGGTTTGCTTTTCGCTAAATCGGTAGATACGCCAATATCTGCCGATTTTTTTTTAATTCTTCATGGACTCATACATATTATTTTTTAAGGTTAATAATTATTTTACTTACTCAGCACTATTTGATTCAGGTCATCATCTTTGTTGATTTTAAACTTATGTATCCGCTGGATTAACCGCAATATCTCCATAACACCATCCCTCTGACGGAATTTCCCGACATATTCGTAATCTAATATATCTTTATCCTTCACTATGATCTTTACATCATAGTACAATTCAAGTTTCTTTATAATACTTGCCAGCTTCTGTCTTTTGAAGGTGTAAATACCTTCGCGCCATAACAGATCATCCGGGTCCATGGTAGACAGTTTAAATTGTTTTCCTTCCTGTATCAGATATTGTTCCGGAGAAAGTTCTACCCCTTCTGTTTCGGAAGAGGGAAAGTAAGCTTTTACTTTTCCTTCCTGAAGATAAACACTGGTATAATCACTTTCCGGATAACTAAACACGTTGAACTGGGTACCTAAAGCTTTAACATCTATCGTCCGGGTAGAAACGATGAAAGGTACTTTTTCATTCTTAGCAACACTAAAAAAACCTTCCCCCGACAAAAAGACTTTCCGTTCCTTTTCAAAGAAAGAAGGATAAGATAATTTGGAACCGGCATTCAACCAAACTTTCGTTCCATCGGGCAACGTAAGCTCTGCACGTTGACCGGAAGGAACCACTAACTCCTGCTGAAAAGCTATCAACTCTTGTTTCTCCGTGACATTGCCGGAGAAATAGTAAGACGCCAGCATCCATGCAGACACAAAAGCGATCGCTATTATTGCTGCATACCGGCTAAACGAAATCAGCCACACTTTTCTCCTTTGAGAATCTACAAGTCTTTTAAAATTGCCATATCCCTCGTGTCCTTGCAGGGAATCGGCTTTTTCCGGAGCCAACTCCAACAGGCTATGCACATGTTGATAATCTATTATTTGAGATTTAAGTACGGGATCATTATAGGCTTCTTTTAAAAGTCGGTCCTGTTCTTGCTTCGATAATATTCCCTGACAATATTTTATGATTCTTTCGTCCATTATTCACTGTTCTTTATATAGTAAACGAACAGAAAAAATAATCCCCCTAAAGAAATCGGATTATTTTTCAGTTTTTCTCAATTTTCCCAGGAAGACAAAATAAACAACAATAGAGGTAAATGGTTTTTCAATTCTTCCCTTAACTTTTTATAGGCTATAGTCATCTGTGTTTCAATAGTTTTGACAGATACATTCAGTTCTTCTGCTATCTCTTTCTGTTTTTTCCCTTCCAGCTTGCTTAATATAAATATTTCGCGGCATCGTTCGGGAAGTGCGTTAAGTGCTTTTTCTATTATATCCTTTATATTATCCTCCGAAAGTCCATCCACATCGAACGCTTCCAAAGAATCAAACTTCATACGGAAGGACAGATCAAAATCCTCCTGCATTTTCGTGGCTGCTTCCT
This sequence comes from Parabacteroides sp. AF18-52, assembly GCF_003479145.1. Classification (NCBI taxonomy): domain Bacteria; kingdom Pseudomonadati; phylum Bacteroidota; class Bacteroidia; order Bacteroidales; family Tannerellaceae; genus Parabacteroides; species Parabacteroides sp. AF18-52. The sequence goes on along the minus strand of NZ_QUGR01000019.1, from coordinate 15,646 downwards.
GTTCCAGTAATTTACGCCGCAGATAGTCTATACATCTGTTCTTTACAGAGGTAAACAAATAGGCTATTACGTTTATATGGAAATCCAAAGTATCTCTCTTTTGATAGAAATCAAGAAAAACATCCTGTGTAATGTTTTCCGCTTCCTCATCAGAAAGGACATAGTCGCGTGCAAAATGTTTGACACGTGAATACCATGTTATATAAAAGTTCTCGAAGTCCATCAATCTTAATATCTCACAACAACTTCCTTATTTTAAACAAAATTAAACAAAAACATCGGATATGCAATATACCTCCTATTCTTTAACAAAGAAATAATGAAACTCTACATAAGCGAACCTGACATCGAATAACGATTTTCTCATTCATCTCATAATAAACGGATATCCTATAGATAAGTCATACATCCAATCCGGATAGCCACAATTCGGAAAACGAATCATTTTTACTCCCTTCACATCTACAAAGGCCAAAAACGTATAATTCAGAGAAGGATCATACAAATGCAGTACATTTCCGTGTTTTTCCCATTTCCCTTCTGAAAGTAAGCAAAGAGGACTCTCACTGAAAAAAAGAATTCTATAATGAAAATCAAGCTCCAAAAATAACGAAATAGTTCCATTTTTATAGACACCCAATTGCAAAGGCACGGGATCTGTTTGTTTATTCTTCAATAAATCCAGTTCCCTCCTTTGTCTTTTCACGGCTTCTTCCTCAAAATCAATCATATTCTCATCCGAATCATAAGTATATTCATCCTTGAAAAAATACTCATTTTTCATAAAACAAAAGCCTTTCTTCACCAATAAATTGGAATACTTCACTTCTTTCAATACAAGCTCAGCTCCACTTGAGATATCCTCTAAATAATAAAACTTTCCTCTTTTGTAAAAAGTGCCATAAGACGGAAACATTCCAAAAACAATATCATCCGACTCCCAAATACTAATATCAATATAATAGCGATTCTCCTGTAACAAATATAAGCTACAAGAAATTGGTATCGGCATGTTATTCCATTTCGATTTCGCATCCCGCCATGTGTTGTCATTCCCAAATGAGTACGATTGAGGATATGTCATATTATCCGAACTTAACACAATCAAAAATTATATCCTACCGAGACTAACATCAATAGATTTTTAGGAGCATAGTCTTTTAGTTCAGTCATATTCTCCAACTCGGAAAGTCCGCTAACTCCATCATGTACTTTGACCAGTCCCAACTGTCCTTCCAATCCAACTACAATTCTCCGGTACTCATAGGCAATTCCCAGTCCAACTCCGGCATCAAAGCGTTTGCATCCCATATTCCCATCGGTCATATTACCAAAGGTATTGAGTTTATATTCTTTATGAACGTTATGAAATCCTGTAGTACCCGGAATCGGTAACCATACATCGATCGATGTTTTGCCTCCTACTCCATAAGCCATATAAGGTCCTCCCGAAATAACCAGGTTAGATGTTTTCGTAAGATGCAGCCGGGCTGACAACATAACAGGCAATTCAAGATAAAGCATATTCACCGTAGCCTTTCCCAAATCTTTTCCATCTTCTTTAGATCCCTTTGAAACAAAATTCAAAGAAGGTTGTAACGCCCAGGTTTTATTAAAACCATATTCCATTCCAACGCCCACCTTATAAGCGAATTTAGCATTTTCCTCCGTGTTCTTACCCCACATGCTCGCAATTCCTGCACCAGCCTTTACCCGGAAAGAGACCGGAGATTGAGCATATGCTTTAGCACTCAGAAAAATAAAAACAATACATATTCTTAAAACATATTTCATATTCTGTCCAAACTAATCATTGCAACTCATTCTTTACATAATTCTTTATCAACCGGCGTGAATGTACATCCGGTTATCCCGCTATTATTGTTTTTCGTAATCTATCAGAAATGAAAACGTATTCCAGCATCCAGATGCAAACGAAATATTCCCGAATGTTCTCCATCCTTATAGTCTATATTATCCTGTTTAGGAAGAGAACTGCCAATATACCCTAAATTCGCTCCGATTCCTATATGATCAGACAAATAATATTCTGCTCCGATCAGGAAGTTATACCCAAATCCCGATAGCGATTCACTAACTCCTTTCGCCGATTCACGATATTTAAAATAACCGATGCCGAACTTTTCTTCTATTCCCCAACGACCCACTTTTTGTTTCATCACGAACTGAGGAGCAATATAAGCAAGCCCTACATTCACATCCACATGGGAATAACTGTAAGATGACTTATATCCCGAATACATCAGACCAGCGCCAAAACCACTCCTTGACACCCAATCATAACCGACTTGCCAATCCATCCCTTTCTTGGGATGACCCGACGCTCCGTTGGGAAGATAAAATTTATTCGTCATAAAGGCATAACCGATATTGACATAGATCGTACTATGATAAAACGAACTTTTAGAAACACCTGCATTATTATCACGACCAGAAGTCGTAACTACCGGAGCAATTTCAGTTTCCAGATTGGTCGCATCACCTATCCACAACATATTGCCTGCTATTTGGTGGCAACTGCTTCCTAAAAGAGAAGGCTCCCGATGATCGGTCAGGGCTAACGCATTTCCTCCGTTTTTGGAGGTTGTCTGTTTTGCCAGTGCAACAACCTGGTCATAATTACATTTGGTTGAAGCTCCACTATCCACCACCTTTACAGTTCCTATCAACTCTGCCGATTCCGGCACGGTTTGTCCCACTCCATATAAATGAACCTCCTCTGCCGCAGCACGAGGAGAGTAACTTCTTTCGATATGGGTTATTACTTTCGGAGCGCAACTACCTAAACAGATAGGTAGAAGTAAAATCAATAATAAGTTTGCTATTTTCATTTTTTTCGTTTTTTATATTTCTATCTTACACACTCTTATACAAAGAATTACCACATAGTAAAAGGATACATTTGATCTTTTTGAGGAAAAAGATAGATCCCGTTTATTATATTATTGCCTGGATAAGGAATTTTTATTCCTACAAATTTATTTTTTTATATTCATTCCCTTCTTCCACAAAGGAGTATATCCACTCCTCGTTCAGTTCATTTGGAAAATCAATCGCAATCAACTTTTTATCCACGCTCGTCAACATTGTAAACGAATAATTAAGAAATGGATCTCTTAATTTTAAAATACCATTTCTGGTTGACCATTTTCCTTCTGAAATTACAATCAAATACTCTTGAAATCTATATGCAATTGTATATGAACCATTTTCTTCAAGAGACACATGAACATTCCCATTCATATATTCCCCAAACCTAAATTTTAGTTTATCAGGTAACTGTTTATCTCTTACTGATTGAACATCTTTCTTCTTTTTATCATTCTCAACATCGATATCAAACCAAGAAAAATCATCACTATCAGCTTTGTCTTCATAAGTAAGACATTTCTTTTGCATAAATGAAAAGCCCTTTTTTATATTGAAATTAGCAGACTTATCCTTTTCCAAGACTATTTCAGCATTGGTTGGAATATCTTTCAAATAATACAAATTTCCCTCTTTTCGGACATACCCATAAAAGGGAAACATATTAAAAACGATATCATCTGATATCAAAGATAATTTCATAGTATATTTATTGTCCAATAGATACAACCGACAATCCATATACTCCTGAGTCCAATGGTTCAAGAATTTACTTTCACCCAAAACATATCTTTGTGCAAATAAAGGATTTGCACAAAACATAAATAGTATGACAAATATATATTTCATTATCTAAACCTATAAATATAGGGAATTTCATAACTACCAGGGTGCCAAAAAAAACGTCGACTAATAGCGTTTTGCATCCACTGAAATGCCTTTACTGGTTGAGATGCTCTCAAATAAATATTTGCCGAATATCGATAAGCAACACTTTCAGAAGAAGCTCTCACAAAAGCTTGAGCAAAAGTATATTGGTGGTAAGCATGAATCAGCTCATGTCCAGCTACAGCCCTAAAATCAGCTACATCCAATGCATTTGCGTATTTTGGTGAAATATGTATTTTAGAACTACGCCCTGTTGAGGATAAATCTGCATATCCAGCAACTTCGTGTCCGTTTTTTAGGTTTACATATGATTCTTTTGTCGTCATACCATATCTTTCTCCTGTTCGTGTTGTTATTTTTTCTATGCCAAAATCACCCTCTTTTACACTATACTCTCCTTGAATTCTAGTTCTCAAGTTTTCATCATTCAATTCAGCAGTAAAACTGTCATTATAATTATCTCCCATTGATTTATAATCTGTCTTTTCTATTGAATTTCCTATTACAAACTCAGAGGTTGTTCTTCCATCCCAAAAAGAATATCCTTTAGCCATATCCGTAAACCCACGTATCAAACCACCAGATACACCACTGAAAGCAGCACTCAACGCACCTCCTACAAATCCAGCTTTCAACCCAGCGCCAAAACCAGCACCTGATAACCAAGCATTCCCGGAACAACCAACAAAACCTCCACCAAATCCACCAGCCAAACCTGATAGACTTCCATGAATAAAACCGCCCGCTGTTATCGACCCAGCCACAGCTCCACCAGCCCATGCACCAGCCGCACCTGAAGCTGCACCGACAAACAGACCTTTAAACATATCACCTGCCAATCCCCAGCCACTTTTATCACTGGACACCATAGCACTTCCCATGCCAATCCATCCACCAATAATCGCAGCTACGAGGATGAAACTTTCACCATTCGGATCAGTATACGACAACGGATTATTCAACGCATACGAATATCCATTATAAGACTGCGTAAAATCCGGCACCTGAACAATAGGATCCGGGCTTAAGAAACGTCCCAATACCGGATCATACAAACGGGCATTCATATTAATCAGACCGAACATCTCCAAATGCTCATGGCCAGTAAAGCCACGATCAAACTTCATCTCCGGCAGATTCATATAATTATCCCAGTCAGAGACATCACGCCTGCGCCCCCAAGCATTAAAATTCAAACGTTGCACCTCAACACCTGATGCATTAGTTATCAACCAGGGAGAACCCAAATGGTCATTATGATAATAATACATACCAGCATCGGAGGTTCCCTCCGTATAAACGGCAGCTATTTCTCCTCCGGCATAAATATAGTAATTTTTACGAGTTGTTGAGCCTTTTTGTATTTCTTCATAGGGACCAGAATAGTATTTAGTAAATACTGTCGCATTATTATCTATATACTGACTTTTTATACGACTATTCTCGCCATTATAGATTATCGTATATTTTTTGTCGGATTCTTTTATTTCTATAGGAAGACGCACACTGTTATATTTAACCGACAAATTGGTATTCGTCAATCCCATACTCTTACTGGGAGACACATTCCTGACTGCATGAGGATGATTTGCTTCATATTCATACGTCCCGGCATCCCATTTATAGGAAATATTACCATTCGCTTCATATTCAACTCCATCAATCAACCTATTCATATTATCATAGGTGAAATTATCTTCCTGTGATTTTATCAAATCTTTTCTGTTTCTGATATTTCCACGCGAATCGTTATTCAGGTAACCTATGTTTAATAAGGCTGTAGTCCCTTTTAAGGCACGAATCGATGTAGGTACACCTATCGTATTATAAGTATAACTACCCTGCATACCATTTCCTAAATTTACAGACAAAATCTGCCCTTTTGCATTTTCCTCACTTTTTTGCCAAACTGTCGTAGTACTCGGTTGCCAGATTATTTTATAAAGGTCACCGTTGATATATTCATATTTTATTGACTTCGAGTTTGGGTAAGTCAGCGTTTCCAGTTGTCCTTTGGTATTATAACTGTACGAAAATTGGAAAGATTTGTTATCTACCGTTTCTGTCTTCGATTTCAATCGTCCATAATCACCATACGTGTATGCTGTTTTACTACCACCATACACCACTGAACCAACCTGTCCTTTATATTTCGAATCATAAGTATAGGAAAATGATTCCTCTTTCCCCCTTTTATAAGTCTTTAGCAAGCCATTATTATCATATGCATATTCTTCTGTTTCACCTCTGGCATCCGTCTGCATCTTTAAATTACCCCATCCGTCATATGCATAAGAAATTGTTCCGGCGTTCGGATCTTTCAATTCGGTACGGCGCCCTAATAAATCATAACTGATAGTAGAAAAAATAGAACCACAGGCCACTTTCACCGGATCACCCGACGGACCATAAGTATAAGTAATCTTACCGCCCGGATCCGTTACAGACTTTAACTTCCCGCCTGTATCAGTTTCCCGGACAGTCGTATACCCCTTAGTTCCATCATTGATTGTTGTCTGATTTCCCGAATAACTATATGTTATTGTTCCCAAAGGAGTCACTAATTTACTTATTCTGCCATAATTATCATATTGACTGGTATGATATTGAATTGCAGACGAAGTGCTTCCCGAAAAATAGGGTTCAGACGTTTTTATAGCACGCCCCAAAGCATCATACTCCGTCATTGAAAAAACCTCTTTGTTTGAGAAATTTTTGTGGCTGGATTGAATCTCACGCCCTAAAGCATCATACCAGTTTTTGATAACCTGACCGTCACCTGCCGCTTCAGTTCGAAGAATTACAGATTTTGAAGGATTACCATTCGTCCATGTCCAACTCGTTAAAACATTATTTCCTGACGAAGAACTGGACGTCTGCGTCTTGATTTTTCCGAAACCATCATAAGTGTAAGTCGACTTATCACCGTTTATATCCGTATGAGAAGACATCAAGCCTGAGACTGGTTCATAAATAAAGGACTCGACTTGTCCTAATACATCAGTATGAGTATTAACAAAACGCCCATTTACATACGTATAAGATTCCATACGGGAAGTATTACCTACCGTTTTAGTTTTTGTCGCTACATTCCCATATTCATCATATGTATAAGTGACCACCGATTTATAAGCTGGCTGATTAGGTTCAACCGTTTGCGTATGCAACAACCCGGTTGTACTGTAATAACTATAATCGACCGTATTTGTTTGTGAACTGCTATTAACCGTACTGACACTCACACTTCTTGTTAATAATCCTATAAGCCAGGCTGCTGTATTATTACTATATGTATTCGTTACTTTTTGTACATCTCCATTACCATACGTTGCAGTCTGAGTCAACAAATTCCCATAATCGTCATAAGAATAATTTGTTGTTACAGTTTGAATAACCTTATTTGCAGTCGGTTCATAAGTTTGTTCCGTTACAGATGTTGGTTGATATACAAATGATCCGTATGCATTTGAAGGCTTCGTTAAAGTATTTGTATAGTTTGTTTGTGTCAATTTTCGGTTCGTCGGCGTGTAGATTTTTTCTATACTTTTAACAGCCGCTTGATAATAAGTATCTGAAAAACTCTGTGTAATCGTCGTTTTAACAGAAGTACTTAAATCACTCATTATTGTCTTTGTAAACCCCAGAAAGCCACGTCCCCGTTTAAATACTTTTGCATTCTCATAAGTATATGCAATACTGTTCGTCCCTCCGATACCATTACTTATACTAACATTCGAAACCAATTTGAAGGGAGCAGTAAAAGATAAGCTATCATATCCGGAAACTGTTGCACTCCCTCCTACAGGCGATGTTTTTGTATATATGGAAGTATCCGGCATTTTTTTATAGGAAATAGACGTCACATTCCCATGAGAATCTGTTGCTGATTTTAATAAATTAGAAAACTCGGCATTCGGCATATACAATTGATACCCCTTCCATGAATTAGGCGCAGACGTTACTAAAAAGCCTAATTTTCCATCGCCTCTGGTATCCAACGGGAAAAAGTTCCATTTATCAGACCCGTATGTACTCACGCTGGAATATTCCTTAAAATTACGCCCGTTATCATATCCTATAAAACATTTGAGAGCACTTAAATTTTCCGAAGATTTATCAACGGCAAAAAAGTCATCATTTCCATCACCATTCAAGTCACAGACATAAATATCTTTAGAATAAGTATTAAATTTCTTGGGAAAAGAATAACTTTTAAATCCGGAACCGGTAGATAACAAGGTTTGCCATTCACTCCATTCTATATCGTTCCAACCTGTCAGCAATAAATCGATTTTTCTGTCTCCATTAAAATCACCAAAACTTATTTTATGCTTTTTATTCGGAAATGTTCCGGTCCGGCTTCTATGTAATGAACCGGCTCCGTTATTCTCCATATAGTCGTAACCATCGTCACGAAAATTAATCACTTCAGCCAAACCATCTCCATTAAAATCCCATACTTCCACCTGATCCCAATTCATATCTGAAAGGATAGTACCCGTTTTAATTGTATTAAACGCAGTCAATGTCCCGCCAGAATAGCCGGACATACAGATTTTATAATCCACAGAACCATTCTTTTCCTTATAATACACAAACAAGTCCATAGCACCATCTCCATTAAAGTCCGCTACCCGAACTCCATGAGGACGTGATTCAGTTGTAATAGCAGGCACCGGCCCTGCTGTAAATCCATTACCGGTGCCATAATAAACAAAATAATTGTAGTAAGTGACAGATGCCCTATTCTCAGATGTCTGATTTATTAACGTGTCTACCGATGAAGCTGAAGCCGGATCGTCCCCATCAAGAGATTTTGCTACAGTCTCCCGGCACGCCAGAAAATCTGTAATACCATCTCCATTGTAATCACCGGGAACCGGCTCCTTATATCTTTCAGGAAGAGTTCCACTCCCCGAATAAGTGAGCTTATTTCCATCTGTATTCGCTAAAAACAATCTCCAGCCTGTCCAATCAGCATCTTCCATCGGCGTTGCTAAAAGATCAGTTCTACCGTCACCATTATAATCACCCAAAGATATATAGGCTTTGTTAATGTAGTTCATGGCACTCGACGATTGATCGTATACAACCTGTTTATGCTTAAAATCAGTATTTTTATACCAATTGAATACTACTGGTTTTAGAGTTTCATTATTCTGACCGGTAACTGTTATTTTTGACAAAAGATAAGTAAAATCATTTCCGTCATAATTATAAGTCATGGTATATCTACGATAAAGCTCTGCTCCATAATAAATTCCGATTTCACTTAATAGTTTAGTTTCCTCAAATTCACTTCCTGCTATATAGTTCAAGTTAACATCATAATTTCGACTCGTATAAGCAAACTTCACGGAACAATAAGGAGCACGGTTTGTATTTCCCATATAGCCTGTATAATCAATCTGCTTTAAACGGATTTCTCCGTTGTCATCATTTTTTTCGTATGTATACGTATAATAATTTCCTATACGATCTTTCACTTTATTGAGCATCCAGAATGCCACCTGGTCTTTATGAGATCCCTGAGCATATAATTTAGAATCAGATGTATTACCGTATTCCATAATCAAACCTTCTTTTGTCTTTACCTCAAAATAGGCTGAAGAAGTATTCGGTGATACGATTTTTATTTGAGAGTAGGGATTCATTTCCGTTCGGTATTGATTCGTCGACGCATTATACATCAAACGATTACCGTCCAACATATATTTATCTGTATTATCGAACTTTATATCACTGATATAACCATTATGAAAAACAGTTGTATTGGCACGCGTGATAGAAGATATAGCCGACAATGAAAAACCCTTTCCCATAACACCATCTCCAGAAAAGCTGTTATAGACAATAGAAATGTCCGGTTTCAATCCAGCCGTTCCAGGAGGTAGATCAACCGGTATATTATATGTCGCATTTCCAACCGGGCCAATATCGAATGAACCGGATAAGTTAGATGTATTCTGAGCTAACCCTTCCAAAGAGACAAAGATTAGTAATATATATAAAACGTATTTAGCCATATTATATGTCGAAATAATTAAAGGTTTGAATCCACTACATTTACTTGTCGCATAATCCGATTTCCAGAATCATCATAAAAAAACTCAAAAATTAGTCGAGTCGGCTCTGCTTTTATATTCAACGTCCCTCCCAAATTTGTTTCAAACAGTCCATTTAACGTTACATATCCTGGAGCTATAAGAGTTAAATTACCACTATTCGTTACCGTTACATTCCGTACAGCAAGAGTATCACATCCTAAAACCGAGACAACAGAAGCTACAGTCTTGTTTTCATACAAATTAACACATGAAGAAGCATAAGTAACTGAAGAACGATCAATCTGTTCAACTCTCAAACTATCTTGTTCAGTTTTATATATACTATCCTTCGATTCTTCTTCTCCTTCTTTTAAGTCTCTGGCAAATACAATATCCACAAAACAAAATAAGAAGAAGGCCGACATACATAATTTCGCATATGTCGTAAATGCATATTTTATTTTCATAGGAAAATCAATTAACAAATTTCTTCAACGTATCCGCTTTTTGTCCATCTACATACAAGGCATAGACAAACGTTCCGTAACCAATTTCGGTAGGGTTAATTTCTACAACGTCATTGGCAACAGTCAGAGTAATTTTCTTTACCATCCTTCCGGAGATATCGAAGACCTGTAAATATGCATTACTAAAAGTAGACGGCAATATATAAGAAACAGATGCCCCGGTTCCATTATATAATTTTGCACCTTCTATCACATTTGGATTGCCAGTTGATGTTGAACGCAATGTCGATTTTGTTTCAACAGACAGTAAACTTTTCAACATCTCTATCTCATTTTGTTGTTCCTGAATAGTAAGTCGCATTTCGTTGATACTTTCAACTAATAAAGGAATAAAGCCTATATAATCAATAGATTTTACACCATCTTCATCCGTCTTAACCAATTCCGGCAGAATTTTTTCTACATCCTGAGCCAAAAAACCGATTCTCTTACGACCAGCCTCTTCTGCATCCTTGCGGTCAATTGCATCTTGAAGTAGTTTGTCTCTGTTTGCTTTCTCGATGGCGGCTGCATCCATCGATGTTTGCATATCTGATGCATTATCTTGCATGCTTTGTTCCTCAGTAAACTTCGATTTATCCGGCTCACGATATTTTTTCATTTCGGAAAGCTTATAATTATAAGTTACACCACTTACATGAGACAAAAGATCCAGTGGATTTTGAAGCGATTGAACATTTTCTTTCAACCGGGCATCGGAAGTTATATCGACTCCGTTCACACGTAGATTCGTATTAAATACAAAATTGCTGTTGGAAGACGGATTATAATAACCGATCACATTACTTGCCTGGCCGCCTCTGGTCAAATAAATTCCGTTTTTACCATGTAACCATAATTGGTCGGTATCCCCCGTTCCGTATTCCCCTATAAAAACATTCCAGCCATTACTTGGAAATTTCCCAAAATCACCAAAGGTTAACTTCGATCCTGAACGCATGTCGCCATGAGGTCCGAATACCTGCATTGTTGTTACATTCAGTTCATCTTCACCTTCCAACCTCAATGTTCCTACTTGTACACGGCCATTCTGCAATAATCTCAATTGAGCATTTGAATTAAAACACAAAACGGTTATTAAAACAGTTAATAAGTAAATTTTCTTTTTCATATCAATCCAGTTATTTATGTTACTTGTCATTTATAAAACAAAATACAGATAGTCTATCACTCAACAGCAAACATTCCGGATAACTCTTCTCCTTCAATATTTCTCAAATTAAGAGTATAACTCCCTTTTTTAAGTCCACTCAAATCAACAAATGATACAGTACTTTCAGAAACAGATACGATTTCCGAATACACAATCGAATCCCATTCATCACTAATTATAATTTCTATTTTTCCCAATTCAGACAAATAAGAAATCATCAAAGTCTTATTTTCCTGATAGACTTCAACAGGTTGGGATACACTTCGTTTTGTCGGAGTAGATAATCGTCCTTTCAAATAGACTTTGGTAGAACTCATTATTTTAGAAGACAATTCATTATTAGCAGAAGAAGATGCTATAGTTTGCACAGATGGTTTTAATAAACATACTGCCACAATAAAAATACCGAATAGTGTTTTAGTTAGTTTCATACATTCACTCTTTTAATTAAATTAAAAAACCAGGAGTAAAAGTATCTATTTTTAACTATCCTTATTCAGGGATATAACTTTTCACACACAAAAAGCAAGATAGAATAATGATATTCAAGAATATAATAAATATCAGATATAACTTTTTCTTTCTAATAGTATAGGTTTATCAAAGCAATTTGTCATCCAGGAAGTCACGCAAATTGGCAAAAGAAGGAATGGCAAGACCTTTACGTATAGCTGAACGTTTTGTATTAATCGTATTTATACTTAAGTTTAAGACAATCGCTATTTCTTCTGTTGAAAAGCCTGAATAAGTCAAACATAGAATACGAAAATCTACTTCCTTTAACTGCGGATATAATGCTTTCAATTTGATAAAAAAACCATTATGCAATTCATTCATTACATCATATAAAATATCCCAATTCAAAGTATCTTGACCATAGACTATATCATTAAATTTCTTTATCCAAAATTCATCCTTATGAGATTGTTTTTTATTTATATAAATCTCCAAACTGGATACTTTCTTTAAAACTTTAAAATGTTTAAGTAAATAGGAAACAAATGTTTTCTCTTTTTCATCATATTTTTTCGCCAAACTATTCAATTGCGATACTTTATCTTCTAATTCCAGCATTACATTTTCACGTCTTCGATACTCTCTTGATAAAAATATTATCGAAAGAACAATACAGAAAACTAACACTAATAATCCAATAAACGTATAGCTTCTTTCCAGTCTTAAGCGAGTATTATGTAAATGCATTTTTTCATAATCATATTTTTTCTGAAGCTCCAACAATCTCTTATCCGAATTGATCGTAATTATCTGCAAAAGATTCTCGGCATACATTTCATTATATTCCAACGCCTCCGGATAATTCCCCAACATTTCTTCTCTCTCTGAAAGAGCCTGAAACAAATTTGCTTTTACATATATATCTTTTATGCTGTCTTTTTTCTGTAACAAATGGTTCATATAGAAATTTACAGAATCTATCTGATGATTTTCTACATATAAATCTAACAACGAGAGATATATTTTTATTTGATCGTCTTGATTGGGAGCATGTTCCAATGCTTCTTTCAAAAGTTGATTTGCTTTTGCCAAGTCTCCTTTCCGGGCATATAATATTCCTAAGTTCTGCCGGATATTGGACTGTTCATGGCATAAATTCCCTTCATCTACCAAATGCAGACACTTCATATAATAATGTAAAGCACTATCCGGTTGTTCTAAATATTGGAAACAATCTCCGATTTGCATGTAGGAAACTGCCGCATTATTCAAATTCCCGGTCAATCTGTCTAAAGCTGCTGATTCACGAAAATAACGTATTGCTCCTTCACTGTCAAATTGATCCAGTAGAATGACTCCGATCGCACTCAAAATCAACCCTCTCAAATTATTATCATCACCTTTTCCCGCATACTTGTCAGCTTCCAGAAAATACCTCATCGCATTCTCTCCATCACCACACTCTTTGTAATAACAACCACAATAATACGATGCCAAAGCCAGGTTGGGGTTATCCTTCTTTTCCAAATAATAATCACGTACAGAAAGAATAACCGAATCAGATGTTATATCCTGATAAGATTTATATTCCGCCTGAATTTTCAGTAAAATATAACGGTTATACTCTTTCTCACTCAATTTTTCAGGATAAGCAATTGAATTCAATACCAATAAAGCACTATCAGGATCAGTATTCAAAAGAGATTCTGATTCGGATAATATCATTTCATTCCTTCCATTTGCGCAAGAAATACACAAAAGGATCTGAATGAATAAAATAGATAATACATATATCCTCGTCCCTATATTATCCATATTTTACTTTTAGCACAATTATCCTATTCCACTTTCCATTCATCGATCTCTTAAATCACCAACATATAAAATCGGATTATCATCAAACTCACCGCCCAGTTCCTCTGCAGGAAATGCCAATACGATCTTACGCGGATTAAACGAAGAGATAAGAGGGAAAAGATCCGTCAACTTATCCTTTACATATTTCTTATCAATCGGCGTGAATGTACATCCGGTTATTTCGCTTACTTCTTTTAAATGATGGTCATAAAGGTAATATCTATATTCATCCGGAATCATTTCAAGGAGTTGCCCCTCCTCATCAGTCGCCTTCAACACATATTCAACTCTTGACAGCACACAGTTATCTCCGGAAGAAAACAGGGAATTAAAAAACACCTGATTTTCCCGGATATCTTTAGTATTGACATCGTCCGCATGCCTATTGCCTTTTGAAAATACAAGCATGGGCAGATGTGTTGTTACACTGTAAACTGTATCTTCATATAATCCCTGATAGAATATATCGTCATTCAAAAAGAACATATTGATCGGTGACTGAACAAAGGGGCCATCGGGTTCCTCTATCCTTAAAGAAGCCGGATCAAGTATATTGCCTTTCAAATCCTGTGTATAACACGACTGACTTCTATTTCCTACATACGGGAAACAGGTTATAACATCATGATGGAACACAAATGATTTTAACATTTTCCCGATAGCAATCGGGATGGTTCCAATGGCCCCATCTTTTAATGAGATAGAATGTATATTCTCTGTATCAAATATATCCAGATAATATAGCATCTGATTTTCTTCATCAATCGTACAGTCTGATAAATAGTTAAGTTCACCCGGTCCGTTGCCGCCCTGAGCAATATTCTTTATGAACTTACCGTCATAATCAAACATCATGATCCTATTGGGCGAATAAACAATGATATACTCTTTACATGGATAGAAATGAGCAGACTTATCCACTAAACAAAACGAATCTGTCTCCAGAACCACTTTTTTCCATGAACCGACATAATCATCCAGATCTACACTCTTTTGCGGAAAATTTCCGGAAGAGAAATCGACCGTATATATAGTCCCTTTTTCCTTATTACAGGATAGCAGTGACATCAATGCTATTATACTATAAACAAAAATATGGTTTTTCATAATTCAGTCCTTTCATTCGTTATTCGCCAGCAAATACATCACCTTATTCCGATAACCAACTTTTGCCAATACCCCTTCTTCCACAAACCGTTGCAGATCGAGTGTCGCCCGGTAACGGCTACAGCCAAATGCTTCTGCATAAGTACGGGGAGTGACGCTTTCCCAATCTTCCATATATTTTACCAACTCATTTCTCCGTGTCTCCCAATCCCCCGGTTTCTTTTTTACTTTTACATATTCCAGATCGATCGCACGTAACTTCTCACGCAAAGAGGTCGAACAACGATAATTGATCCCATCAACATAAACCATATTCCTGTTTTCATTCTTTTTATTCAAAACAGTTTTCAACGATGGTGAGAAATAGCCCAGATCATCCAGTTCCACATGGCAACCGTCTTCCAATGCCAGTTCAATCACCCAGGCAAATGAGTCAAGGACACTTTTCACTTCGGCAGACGATACGGCAGAACGTTCGCTTATCAGCCTACATACTTTCTCCAAGTTATAAGTTCCCCGGCTGATTGCACGGGCATGTGTTAATCTTGCACCAGCGCGCCCGTTTGGCTTTGGCGTTGAATAAACTTTAAATTTTATTGCCATGGCATTATTTTTAGATTACATACTAATTCTATCTATATGCCATACTTTTTCGAATTAGTACGTGTCCTGTCCTGAAATAAGTTGACAGTCTTGAAAAAAAATAAGTTTCAAAAAGGACT
>NZ_QUGR01000018.1:0-106752 GCF_003479145.1 Parabacteroides sp. AF18-52 | reverse complement strand
TTTCGATTCTGACATAAGTTTACCGTGGTGTTTTGTCAACTTATTTCAGGACAGGACACATAGTAATTTCATTTAGTACGCCATGTAATCTACATCAGATAGGATAGAAAAATAAATTTATACCAGATCAGTCTATTTTTTTTCTGTTTTATTTGGTTTATATTATAAACCATTTTATATTTGCGATGTGTAAGTGAGAAACGCGTAGCTCCTTGCACTTTTTTAATCCATCTATGGTTTATAATATAAACTTGTTTACAAACAACAATTAAAGAGAGAACAACAATGGAAGCAACAGTAAACTCAAACAAGAAAAACAATTCATTTCCAGCAC
This sequence comes from Parabacteroides sp. AF18-52, assembly GCF_003479145.1. NCBI lineage: Bacteria > Pseudomonadati > Bacteroidota > Bacteroidia > Bacteroidales > Tannerellaceae > Parabacteroides > Parabacteroides sp. AF18-52. The sequence continues at coordinate 106,418 of NZ_QUGR01000018.1, read as the reverse complement.
AGCTGAAAATGAATATCCTCCGCTATATCGTTATATGCAGCTTTTTGGCAGTAGTTAATTATGTCACAAGTCCATATTACTGGTGGGTTTTGTGGGTAATAGCCGGTTGGGGCATCAATCTGGGATTAGAGATCGCTAGTCATTATATGATTAAAGAAGAGGAGGAAGAAAAATGAAACAGACAATATTACTAATTATCATGACAATGTTTTTTACCGGCAGCATGGCCTGGTCGCGGACCATTACAGTAAAAATCAGTAATATCCGGGGAGATAACGGCATGATCCTCGTCATGGCCCAGTCAGGAAAAGAAAGCAAACCTGTATACGGTATGGCTAAACCTGAAAAAGGAGAAGCCACCGTCACGCTCGAAAACGTAGAATGGGAACAGTTCGACCTCTCAGTCTTCCACGATGAGAACGGCAATCATAAAATGGATTTCACAGACGACCATAAACCGGCCGAAGGATATGTCATGAAAAATTGCAAAACTCAAAAAGAAGAAGAGACAGTCAAGCTTAAATTATATTATCCTTCAAGCGAATAATACCATGAAAAGTACCTCGTTTCTCCTGTTCTTTTTCGCTGCCAGCTTTTCGGGCATAGCCCAAAAGCCGGCAGGAATGACGGTTTACTCCGGACATATAACGGATGAACCGGGAAAAAGGATTGAATATGCCACCATTGTTCTGCTGAAAGATGATATACAGAAAGCCGGAGTTACGACCAATGATGAAGGTGACTTCAAACTGGAAGTAGAAAACGGAACTTATACCGTCGTCACCCAATGTCTCGGATACGATCCGGTGCGGAAAACCATTCGGTTACCGCTCTCCCACCCCGATACCATTTCACTGAAACAATCCTCCTATGCATTGAAAGAGGTCGTGGTACAAGCTAAAAACATTGAACGAAAAGCCGATCGCTTCATATTATCCGTTTCCCCTTCCAGCGGCAAAGACGGAACCGAGTTACTCTCACAGGCTCCCGGCGTATGGCTGACGGACGAAAACATATCCATAAATGGTGCGCAGGGTACAAAAGTATTTGTCGACAACCGAGAGATCAAACTCACCGGCGAAGAACTTCTCTCCTACTTACGTTCCATGAAATCAGAAGAGATCAAACGGATAGAAGTCATTCCCATTGCCGGGGCAGAATATGAAGCCAGTTCCCGTGGCGGGATCATTTCGATCACACTCCGGCAACGACAGTACAACGGCGTGCAGGGAAATATAATGATGGGGACGGCTTTATCATCTTCCCTGAACCGTTATCTGCCTTCCGCGACATTAAACGCCCGTATGGGGAAATGGACGGTAAATGCAGCAGCATCAGGTTCTTTCACACCTAAGAACAATAGCGAAATGACTTCCTCCAGAGAATACACGAACGACAGCGACCGTTTTTCGAGTCTTTCCGAATTCGATACCCGTTCGAACTACGGAACCGGACGTATCAGCTCCATTTTTGAAATCGACACACTTAACAGTATAGGTGCAGAAATAGAATATATCGGACAAGTTTCCAAAAGTAGTTCTTACAGCGAAACGGAATTAACGAAACAAGGTTTTCTATTGAACAGTACAGGAGATTATTATCAGAAAGACGACTATAATACATTATCCGCCACGGCAAACTACCTGCATAAGCTCGACAATAAAGGTTCCATCCTTAAACTGATCACGGATTACGCCAATAAAAAGTCAACCGGAAAGAACAACTACTACACCATGCAGAAAGAATGGAATAAAGACAGTACATACAGGAGCAATTCGGATGCAACCTACCAGATCGTCACTTCAGACATCTCGCTCAGGAAGCATCTTAAAAAGGGAATGTCACTGAACACCGGCCTGAAGTACACCTATACATTCATGGACGATAACGCATGCTACGAAGGCTTGTCGGAAAACCAACAATGGAACGTAACCCCGGGATACGGATATGCGCTCGAATATAAAGAGAACATCTTCGGGGCATACGCATCCTTTTCTGCCGATGTCAACCGTTGGTCGTTCATCGCAGGAGTAAGGGGAGAATATACCCGAACTTCCAATAAAAGCGACCACATCGACCGGGATTATTTCGATCTTTTCCCGAATCTGAATATCACATACGCTTTCAACAACCTGAAAACATGGATGCTTGTCGGACAATATGCCCGCAATATCGAACGCCCGGCATTCTATACGCTCAATCCGAACCGCCTTCAGACTTCCGACTACAGCTATAACATCGGCAATCCGTATCTGAAACCAACGTATATCAACCGTTTCAGCGCCACCATAGTCTACAATTACCGTTATACACTGACTATCGGCGGTAGCCTGCACCACGACTTGATCCGCGAATTCTGTAAACAAGATGCAACCGATCCGGACATATCCTACATCACCTATGAGAACCATAACATCGAAAACCATTGGTTCGTCGCAGCCAACATACCGCTGCAACCGACCCCGTGGCTCGATCTGACGGCTAATTTCGTAGGTGTAAAGCAAGATATCCGCATGACGGAAGAAGCCGCTTTCGCACATCATTATCTGGCCTTTGCCAACGTGAACACATCTTTCCGATTACCGGAAGACATCACACTGGAAGCTCAGTACAACGGAACAAGCCGCTTATATTCCGGGAACAGTGAAATCGCCTCCCGCCATGTATTCAGCCTGTCCGCACGAAAAAAATTCGCCGGCAACCGTTTCCTGTTAACTGCATCGGTCAACAACATCTTCAACCGCTACAATAATTTCGTGAGTCATATCGATGCATATACGACACGAAGCCATTACGAAAGCGGCAGCCTGGGACGTACATTCAAAGTCTCCCTGACCTGGAACTTCAACAGCGGCAAGAAGATCAAAAAGAAAACGGTGGAACGAAGTTCCGACTCGGAAAGAAACCGGTTAAACGAAAAATAAACCGGAATGATTGACTGTTAAAAACAATGCCATTATCTTTGAACAAAGATATTAAGAACAAAATTAAAACATATAAAATCATGGAAGAAAGAACATTAAACGAAAAAGAAAGCCTGGCACTCATCACACAAATGATAAGTTCCAGTAAGAAAAACATGGAGATCGGACAAGGGAATTACATGCTGATCTGGGGGTATTTCACAACTACCCTCTCAATCATCTTATTTGCTTTAGTCAACCTCACACACAACTTTATATGGAGTTGGGGATGGATGCTGATGTTCGTCATGTGGCCGATAATGTCTTACAGACAAAGACAGAAACCGCCCAGAGTCGTGACTTATACCGACAAAGTCATTTCTCAGGTATGGCAGGTAATGGGCTGGATGTTCATCGTTACTTTTCTGACGATCGGTATCATCGAATTTAGTTTCGCCCGGTATATCGACTTTATTCTGATGTTGCCGCTCTCTTTGATTTATTGCGGAATCGGCGTTTCCATTACCGGCATTATCATACAGGAGCGCTGGATGACTTATACACCTCTGATCGCTTTTATTATCGCAATCTATATGCTTACCATGCTGATGATTGGTGAAAAAGCGACCACTTTATGGTATCTTTACTTCGGTTTATCGTTCGTGTTCATGATGATCATACCCGGACATATCGTCAATCATAAAGCCAAGAAACAATGTTTAAAGAACTAGATCCGCTACTCCACTCCCAATTACGGCTCGCCGTGATGTCTATACTTCTTTCGGTCGAGGAGGCGGATTTTGTCTACCTGAAAGAAAAGACACAGGCAACGGCCGGCAACCTGAGTGTGCAGATAGATAAACTGAGCGAAGCCGGTTATATAGAAGTAGAAAAGAGCTTTGTCGGAAAGAAACCCCGTACGACCTGCCGGATAACACCTACAGGACGGCAGGCATTCGAGAATTACGTAAACGCCTTGAAAGGTTACATCGGATAACCCCAAGGATCAAACATAAAAAAGGCTGCCATCAACAGACGGCAGCCTTTTTATATCATTAATCCTGCTAATTAAATAGCATATAAAGAACTGATAGATTCGCCACTGCAAACACGACGGATCGCTTCGGCAAACATATCGGCAACAGACAAAACTTTCACCTTCTCGCATTTCTTTGCGTAAGGAATAGAATCCGTAAAGATCATTTCCGTCAATGCAGACTGGTCTACACGGGTAGAAGCCGGGTCAGACATGACAGCATGACTGGCAATCGCACGTACCGACTTAGCACCATTTTCTATCATCAGGTTAGCAGCTTTCGTGATCGTACCGGCTGTATCGACCATGTCGTCTACCAACAGGACATCCAGACCTTCTACATCACCGATGATACGCATTTCAGCCACTTCATTGGCACGCAGACGTGACTTATGACAAATAACCATCGGCAATCCCAGATATTTGGAATAGCTGCTGGCGCGTTTCGTTCCACCTACATCAGGAGTAGCGATACACAAGTTATCCAAAGGCAGTTCGCCCTTGATATAATCCAGGAAGATAGAAGAAGCATACAAGTGATCGACAGGAACATTGAAGAATCCCTGGATCTGGTCTGCATGCAAATCCATCGTGATCAGACGGTCAATACCGGCAGTGCTCAACATATCGGCGATCAGTTTCGCACCGATAGATACACGGGGTTTATCCTTTCTGTCCTGACGGGCCCAACCAAAATAAGGAACTACAGCAATTACAGAGTGTGCGGAAGCACGTTTAGCAGCGTCAATCATCAGGAGCAATTCCATCAGATTATCCGAATTAGGAAATGTCGATTGAACCAGGAACACATCGCGGCCACGGATAGATTCTTCATAAGAAACTGAAAATTCTCCGTCAGCAAAATGTTGAATGTTCATCTGTCCCAGAGGACAACCAAGACTATTGCAAATTTTCTCTGCAAGATACCGGGAGTTGGTTCCCGAAAACACCAAGAAAGGAGTTTGTGCACTCATTATTCCGAATATTTATCTTAAGTAAATAGATTTGAATTGTGGTGCAAAAGTACAAAACTTATTTGCAATAATCCCTTTATCTTCGGAAAACTTTCAACAATAAGGGCAAGTTGTGCCTGCCCCTATTACTTCTTATCTCTCGATATCATGTTTATCATTTATACGTAAAACGCAGTATTCTACCGGAATAGGCAGGCAGAACCAGCTGGTACGGACAAGCCGTCGTCAACGTACTGACACAAGTCTCTCCCGTCAGCAAATCAGTCTGTACAGCCGCTTTGTTATCGTCAAATCCCAATGTTTGAAAAGCTTCCGTAGGGATCTTCACCCGTACGGTCTGTTCGTTCTTGTCGAAATTAACGACAATCAGTACGACTTCATTACGGAATTTACGCATAAAGGCATACTGCCGGTGCGTATTGAAATACGGATTCCGAGAATTGGCATACATCAGGTCGAAAAAAGCCCCCTGTGTAATCGCCTGTTCCGTCTTTGCCACATTCAGTATCTTAGCATACTTTTCGCGCAGGGCACGCTGTTCGGCCGTTAACCCGGCGCCGTCGAACTTCCAGTCGTTGATCCATTTACGCAAGCTATCGACGCTCCAGTAATCGAATATCGTCGTACGACCGTCGCGGCCGCTGAATCCTTCCTCGTCCATGCCCGGTTCGCCCAGTTCCTGACCGCTGTAGATCATGACCGGATTCGTATTCATCATCGCCGATACGATCATACCGGAAATACCCGGACGGGCATCGCCTGCAAAGAAATAAGAAGCTACACGCTGCTCGTCATGATTTTCCAGGAAATTCAGCATATGCGACTGGATACCTTCCAATCCTTGCCAGGTGTAAGAGATATTACTTGCCGGAGATTGGTTACACATAACTGCGCGCACCGTATCGTACAAGCCTACTTTGTCATAGAGATAATCAAAATGACCGTTAAAAATATAGTTACGGTACTCCGCCGGGTTATAAACCTCGGCTATAAAGCACACATTATGTTTTTCTTTCACCTTCGGGATCACCCAGTTCCAAAATTCCACAGGCACCATTTCCGCCATATCGCAACGGAAACCGTCCACGCCTTTATCCGCCCAGTACAGCAGGATATCCAGCATCTTCGTCCAGGTATTCGGAATCGGGTCGAAATGACCGATCCGCCCGTTCACATAATCCACACCATAGTTGAGTTTGACTGTCTCATACCAATCGTTCTTTCCGGGGGAAGGACTGAAACAGTCATTTCCGGTTACTTTTGCCGGGAACTCGCTATAGTCATAATCACCATGCGAATCGGCAAACGAGAGGTGTAACGGACATCCGGGGATATAATAGAAATTATTATTGCGGTCGAATCCTTTCGTCGTATTATCATGCTGGCCCAGGTCTTCCACATACGACATACGCGCATCCGAATGATACTCGCGTGCCACGTGGTTAGGCACAAAATCAATGATCACCTTCAATCCGGCCTCGTGTGTACGTTTCACCAGCGCTTCAAACTCTTTCATCCGGTTCGGCACCTTTTCAGCCAGGTCGGGATCTATATCATAATAATCTTTTATAGCATAAGGCGAACCGGCTTTACCCTTCACCACGTCCGCATGATCCTTACGTATCTGATAAGCGGTATAATCAGTCTGGGTGGCATGTTCTATCACTCCGGTATACCAGATATGCGTAGTACCCAACTCCTTGATCTTAGCCAGTGCCGTCGACGAAAAGGCGGAGAACTTACCTACTCCGTTTTCTTCCTTACTGCCGTTCTTTACCAACGAAGATCTCAAATTTCCGAACCAACGGGGAAATACCTGATAAATGACCATCTTATCCATTTGTTTCATCGCTTTATCCACTTTAAAAATTATCGGTAAAAGTTGCCCGGACCAGTGCCGGACAAAGCTATGGCATGAGTATATTGTTCTTTCGTGCCATAATCGCTTTCACCAGGGTTTCATATTTATTCTCTTGTATCACCAGTTCGAATGCCCGGATCGCCGCATCGTAACCGATACGCGCAATCTGTTCCACATTCTCCAGATCAAAGGTCTTATACATGCCGAATTCTTCCGCCTCGATCAGCACGTCGCACATCTCCCGGTCTTCCAGCGTATTCGCCCGGAACATATAATGGTAGGAACGCTCTGCAATATGAAAGATCGTTTGCTTGTATTTTTGGGGAACAAGCGGGCTGACGTTCACCCCGATCACCCTCTCGCACATATCGCGGATAATAGATACCGGGAAATTATGGAACAACCCGCCATCCACATAATGCACTCCGTTGATGACCACCGGGCTGAAAATGATTGGGATACTGCACGAAGCAGTCACTGCCTCCACGATAGGCCCGCTCTTAAACTCATGGCTTTCGCCGTTATCGAGATCGGTCGCAACCACTATCATAGGGATCTTCAGCTCCTCAAATGTCTTGGCTCTCAAATGGCGTTTCAAAAAATACCGGAAACGTTTACTGTCAAACAATCCGGATTTGGGAAGCTGAAGCTGTGCGAATTCGGAGAATTCACGGCCGGTAAAGAGTTCTTTCAACTCATCCGCCGAATAACCGTCGGCAAACAAAGTCCCCATCAACGACCCGACACTCGTCCCGACGATGACATCCGGCATCAGTCCGCACTCCTCCAGTAATTTGAATACTCCCAGGTGTGCAAAACCTTTCGCGCCTCCTCCGCTTAAGGCCAATCCCAGTTTATAGGTCTTATGGTTCGATTCTTGCGTCATTGTATGTTTTCTCTCTTTAACGTGACAAATATGCTGTTTTTTTTAGAATGAAACATTATTATTTACGAAAAAGTTTCTCCACTTCTTTATTTTCGTTACATTTACGGGAGACAAAATAAGGTCTTGAATCACTTTAAATCGAACGACTATGATAACAAGTATTTTCTGGATTGTGCCCGTGGCGTCAGTTCTGGCGCTGGTATTTGCCTGGTTCTTCTTCCGGCAAATGATGAAAGAGAGTGAAGGAACGGAAACGATGGCAAAAATCGCTTCTTATGTGCGTGAAGGTGCGATGTCGTACCTGAAGCAACAGTACAAAGTCGTGGCTTCGGTCTTTCTTGTATTGGTTATCCTGTTTTCCATTATGGCTTATGGTTTCGGTGTGCAGAACGAATGGGTTCCCATCGCCTTCCTGACCGGCGGTTTCTTCTCAGGACTGGCGGGATTCCTGGGGATGAAGACTGCCACTTATGCCTCCGCCCGTACTGCTAATGCAGCCCGTTCGTCGTTAAACAAAGGATTACAGGTAGCCTTCCGCAGCGGTGCCGTCATGGGGCTGGTAGTTGTGGGGCTCGGACTGCTCGACATCTCTTTCTGGTATATCCTGTTGAATGCTTTTATCCCGGATGAAGCACTGAACCCGACTCATAAACTGACCATTATCACCACCACCATGCTTACCTTCGGAATGGGGGCATCCACACAGGCGCTCTTTGCCCGTGTAGGTGGCGGAATCTATACCAAAGCTGCCGACGTTGGTGCCGACCTCGTCGGAAAAGTGGAAGCCGGCATCCCGGAAGACGACCCGCGTAACCCTGCCACCATCGCCGATAACGTAGGCGACAACGTAGGTGACGTTGCCGGTATGGGAGCCGACCTGTATGAATCTTATTGCGGATCGATACTGGCGACCGCCGCCCTGGGCGCAGCCGCCTTTGTCTCTTCCGGAGATATAGAAATGCAATACAAGGCCGTAATCGCCCCGATGCTGATCGCTGCTGTCGGGATCGTTCTTTCGATCCTCGGTATTTTTGCCGTCAGGACGAAGGAAGATGCCTCTATCCGTCAACTGCTGAAAGCGCTGGCAACAGGAACGAACCTCAGCTCCGTACTGATCGCCCTCTCTACATTTGGTATACTTTATACACTGGGACTAGACAACTGGTTCTGGATCAGTTGTTCGGTAGTGATCGGCTTGCTGGTCGGTATCGTGATCGGACAAGCAACGGAATATTATACCTCGCAATCGTATAAACCGACACAACGGGTATCCGAATCGGGTCTGACCGGACCGGCAACCGTTATCATCTCGGGACTGGGGCTGGGGATGATGTCTACCGCCATCCCCGTACTGGCAGTTGTTGTCGGCATCATTTGTTCATTCCTCTTTGCTTCCGGATTCGATTTCAATAATACCGGCATGGGACTTTACGGAATCGGTATTGCCGCTGTCGGCATGCTTTCGACATTGGGTATCACGCTGGCAACCGATGCGTACGGACCGATCGCCGACAATGCCGGGGGAAATGCCGAAATGTCTGGTTTGGGAAAAGAAGTGCGCAAACGTACCGATGCCCTCGACTCACTTGGAAATACCACGGCCGCTACAGGTAAAGGCTTTGCCATCGGCTCGGCTGCGCTGACAGGACTGGCGTTGCTGGCTTCTTATATAGAAGAGATCAAAATAGGTCTGCTCCGTTTGGGAGAAACCGTCCTTTCATTCGCCGACGGACGGACAATGGAGATATCGAAGGCTTCTTTCTCCGATTTCATGGTCTATTATGACGTGACGCTGATGAACCCGAAAGTGCTGTCGGGCATGTTCTTGGGTTCGATGATGGCTTTTATGTTCTGCGGATTGACTATGAATGCCGTAGGACGTGCCGCGGGTCACATGGTGGAAGAAGTACGCCGTCAGTTCCGCGAAATTCCGGGTATCCTGACAGGGAAAGCGGAACCCGATTATGCGCGTTGCGTGGAGATCTCGACCAAAGGGGCACAACATGAAATGATCGTACCTTCGTTGCTGGCTATCATCGCTCCGATCGTCACCGGGCTGATCTTCGGGGTAACCGGAGTGATCGGGTTGTTGATCGGCGGGTTGAGCACGGGGTTTGTCCTGGCTATCTTCATGGCAAATGCCGGCGGTGCCTGGGACAATGCCAAGAAACATATCGAAGAAGGCAACCATGGCGGCAAAGGCAGTGAAGCTCACAAAGCGACTGTCGTTGGCGATACTGTCGGCGACCCGTTCAAAGATACTTCCGGACCGAGCCTCAATATCTTGATCAAGTTGATGAGCATGGTGGCTATCGTGATGGCCGGATTGACGGTCGCATGGAGTTTGTTCTGAAATAGTTAATATAACATAATCGAAGACATATATTCAAATACGAATAGTTCGTAATTCCGAGCTATTCGTATTTTTGTTTATTATCAACCGTTTAAATACTATCAGACATGAAAACAACTCCTTTACTCCTATCCGCTGCCTTGTTACTGGCCTGTTTTTCAGGTTGCAACCCTTCTACACAGAAACAAAAGGCGATGAAGACCAACGACGGAAGTCTCAGCACTGTTGAAACTTCGGGAAACAAACTGACAGTATGTGATTTTGCTGCCGTAAAAGATACGATCGAAGTACCTCTCAGTGAGTTCGTCGAAGACTGTCGCATTATCCGGTTCGACAATTCTGACGAGGCTTTATTCAAAGCCTGGTTCATTCTTGCCACCGACCAATATATCGGTGTTCGCCAAAGCGGTGCTGCATTCAAGCTGTTTGACAAGGAAGGTAAATTCCTGCATGACATCGGCGCAGTGGGCAACGGTGCCGGAGAATATGCCATTTCCATTTATGATGAAGTCATTGACGAAAAGAACGGGCATATCTTTTTCACTCCTTTTGTCGGTGACAAAATTATGATGTACGGAACAGACGGCAGATGGATCAAAGACATCAAACTGCCCGGACGACTCCAGAAACCCAAATTGTCGCTCAATCCGGACGGAACATTAGCGGTTGTTCACATGCCTTTCAGCGAAGATGAGCCATTTGCTTTCCAGATGGACACAGAAGGAAATATACTGGAAAAAATACCGACCACCGCAGCGATGAAAGCTGAAAATTTTGACGGCGAGGTCTTTTCTTACAGGAATTGCAACGATTTCGATTTCTTCCATACCGGTATAGATACTCTTTTTGTTTACGACGTAGCGGGCAACCGGTTGTTACCCGAATTCACCATGACATTCCCGAACCCGAAAGAGAAACCGATTCATCTGTATTACAGATTGCCCCATCATTTTATGGTCAGCTATTACTATTGGGGGAACAATGGTCCGGAGAGAGGTGGAAACATTCTAATAGACAAACAAAAGAATGCCTCTTCTTATTTCAATCTCGTAAACGATTTCTACGGTAATCTTCCTGTCTCATCGCCGGGACACAGTTTTTACCGTGGCTATTTCATCCAGAACCTGGAACCGGGACAACTGGCCGAACAAATAGAAAAGCATCTCGCCTCCGGCAAATGCCCCAGCCAGGATAAAAAGAAACTTCAGGAGCTGGCAGCATCGCTGAATGAGAATGATAATAATGTGCTGTTTATCGGGAAGGTCAGGCAATAGAAAAAGGTGAAATCTTTTTCAGTTTCACACATTCATTCTTCAAGTCTTGTGCCACCTTACTAAGCCGGGCGGCGTCTAGTTTTTTTTCATCTGATTTATATTAAAGATAATTCTTTTGCTAAAAAGAGACCAAGTTGCCAAAATTTGCCAATATGCCAATGAAGGTAAGAGATGATTTTTTACATGTTTTAGCCTGAAGACAGATTAATATATTTCAAGTCTGTCTCAAGTAGGATAGGCATTGTTTCTTTTTAACTACAAGCAGAAAGTATAAATAAAGATTTGCTTGTATCTTTGCAGCCGGTAAAACAAAAAAATAATCCGTATGTCAATCTCACGCTTTAATGCAGTGGAGAAAGCTTCCAACCGGAAGGCCGTGGAAGCCATCACTCCCAAACAGAAAGTATCCGAGTACTATGGCGAGAACGTATTTAACCGCAAGGCAATGCAGAAGTATCTCTCCAAGGAAACGTACAAAGCCCTAACCCACGCCATTGATAATGGAACACCCATCGACCGGGAAATAGCCAACCATGTAGCTGCCGGTATGCGTATGTGGGCACTGGAAAAAGGAGTTACCCATTACACCCACTGGTTCCAACCTCTTACCGACGGAACAGCCGAAAAGCACGATGCTTTTGTAGAACATGACGGCAACGGCGGTATGATCGAAGAATTCAGCGGCAAACTGCTCGCCCAGCAGGAACCCGACGCATCCAGCTTCCCTAACGGCGGACTGCGTAACACGTTCGAAGCCCGCGGATATTCAGCCTGGGACCCCTCCTCTCCCGCATTTATTGTAGACGACACTTTATGTATCCCGACTGTCTTTATCGCTTATACCGGTGAAGCACTCGACTACAAAACACCGCTTATCCGTTCAGTAGAAGCATTGAACAAAGCAGCCAAAGAGGTCTGCAACTACTTCAACGAAGATGTTCATAAGGTGATCACCTATCTGGGCTGGGAACAGGAATATTTCCTGGTAGACGAAGAATTGTATTCGGCCCGTCCCGACCTGTCGCTGACAGAACGTACGCTGCTCGGACACGAAAGTGCCAAGAACCAGCAGTTGGACGACCATTATTTCGGTGCTATCCCTTCACGCGTACAGGAATTTATGAAAGACCTGGAAGTGGAATGTTATAAGCTGGGTATCCCGGTAAAGACCCGTCACAACGAGGTTGCCCCGAACCAGTTCGAGCTGGCTCCGATCTATGAAGAATGTAACCTGGCCAACGACCATAATCAGTTGCTGATGTCGGTGATGAAACGTGTTTCACGCCGTCATAATTTCCGCGTCCTGCTTCACGAAAAACCTTTTATGGGTGTGAACGGCTCGGGTAAGCATTGTAACTGGTCGATGGGGACCGATACGGGTATCAACCTGTTCTCGCCGGGTAAAGACCGCGAAGACAACCTGCGTTTTATCACGTTCGTGGTCAATACGCTGATGGCTGTTTATAAATATAATGCCTTACTGAAAGCAAGTATCGCTTCTGCTACCAACGCACACCGTCTGGGAGCCAACGAAGCACCCCCTGCCATTATCTCCTCTTTCCTCGGAACGCAGATCAGCGAAGTGCTGGATAAATTCGAGAACAGTTCGATCGAAGATGCGATCGAGGTAGACGACAAGAAACGTCTGAGCCTGGGCTTCGGACAAATACCGGAATTGCTGCTGGATAATACGGACCGTAACCGTACCTCTCCGTTCGCTTTCACCGGAAACCGTTTCGAGTTTCGTGCTCCCGGTTCTTCCGTGAACTGCGGCTCGGCTATGCTGGCTGTCAACTCGGCTGTCGCTCACCAGCTTCAACAGTTCAAGAAAGATGTAGAAACACTTCAGGCTGCTGGAAAGAGCAAGGAAGTGGCTATCTTCGAGACACTGAAGGCTTATATCAAAGAATCCAAACCGATCCGCTTCGACGGTAACGGTTACTGCGACGAATGGAAGGAAGAAGCTGCCCGCCGCGGACTGGATTGCGAAAACAGCGTTCCGCTGCAATACGATGCTTACCTGAAACCGGAAGTGATCCGCATGTTCAAGGAAACGGGCGTATTGAATGAAAAGGAACTGGAAGCCCGCAATGAGGTGAAATGGGAAATCTATATCAAGAAAGTACAGATCGAAGCCCGCGTATTGGGTGACCTGTCGATGAACCATATTATTCCGGTCGTATTGCACTACCAGTCTTTGCTGCTCAGCAATATCACCAAGCTGAAAGAAACATTCAGCCCGGAAGAATACGAAGACCTGTCCGCCGAACCGCGCCGCCTGGTACGCAAGATTTCCAAACACGTAAATGCCGTAACACGCATGACGGACGAAATGATCGAAGCCCGTAAGAAGGCGAATGTCATCACCGACCTCCGCAGCAAGGCGATCGCTTATCATGATACGGTGGTTCCGTTCCTGGATGATATCCGCGAGCATATCGACGAACTGGAGCTGATGGTGGATAACCAGATGTGGCCGTTGCCAAAATATCGGGAACTGTTGTTTATCCGATAAGAAACCGATAAAACAGCATCCTACATAAAATGTCCTGTGTAAAGAACTTACACAGGACATTCTCTTTTTTACACTGATCGATTGTTAAAACTATTAAGTGCCTGATAAAATGCCTCTATATTCTCTGACGGAACATGCGGAGGCACATCACAACCTGTCGATAAAACGAAATTCTTCCATTGGCTGGTTTTCTTTAGCAGATTCATTGTCTCTGCATATACTTTTTCCGGCGATGACTGTTTGAAAAGTCCGACCGGATCGAGGTTTCCCATGACCAACCGGTCTTCCGGACAGCTCTCCAACGCCTCCGCCATATCTATCTTATTGCCGAAATGCAGTCCGGCCGCTCCCGACTGAATCATCGCCTCCGTACAATGTCCGAAGTTTCCGCAGTTATGCAGGATCACCATAAAGTTCTCATCCTGCACCGCATCCACGATCTGACGAACATAATCCGTCGAATACAACAGACAATCTTCGTTAGAGATCAGACCCGCCGCCGGTTCCGCCATGATCACGCCATGAACGCCTGTCTGCCTGATCGCACGGGTATAGTCGATCAGGAAACGGGTACATTTCTCCAGTAAGACGGTCATATTCTCCGGCTCCACATACAGGGCGATCATTAATTCCGACAACCCGAACAAACGCCCTGCCAGCGAAAACGGACCGATACAACCGGCAAAGACCGGCTTATCCTTTACCCGTTCTGCCGTAAGCCGGTTCGCTTTCAGGTATTCGGGAACACGTCCGGCCTCAAGAGACGGGATTAGCAGACGATCTATAGACTCCCTATCCGATACGAGCGGTTCCGTTACACTGGGGACCTCATCTTCCGGAAAGACCACCTTCGCACCGAAAGCCTCTGCTTCCACCGTTAAATCCATGATAACCGTCGGTGCTGCCGACGGATATTGTTCGTTCAACCGGCAGATAGCCTCCGCATGCACTTCGCCATCGGTAACCGCATCTCTCACCGTTTTACCGCATAACTCGATACCCGGATGCGTCATGATAGGAATAGCCCTACGTTCCTGCCGGTTCCTTGTTTCGTGTAGCCACTTTTGTATTTCCATTATTTCTTCTTTCTTTTTCGTTTATAACAAGTCTCCAGTTCACAATACTGGCAACCGTACTTTTTCTCATCCACATCAGGCCCGATACCGATAATACCGCTGATCGACTTGATCGGTGTCATCAGGCATACCTCCGACAAACCGATACCGCAGGGATTCCCGCCCATCAAGCGGAACAGTGTCTGCTGGCCGGATAAATGCCAGCCGCAATATCCGGGACTCAGGCGGTTCGTGTGCCGTTCTCCTGCCAGCTCTTTTTCGAGTAACCGTTCCATGCAGTCACCGGCTTTTTCTGCGATACAAGTACCGATAATATCTGCAATAAAACTTTTCAGGATATCCTCTTCCGCTTTCAAACGATTCTGATACTCCTGAAAAGCACTCCCCGCAGTCACCGCAAAGAGGGCGAAGCGACCAGAGCCTTTCAGGAGGGAAGAGATCGTCGCTCCGACATGAATACGTTCGCCGCCATCCAGAGATACAGCGTCTTCCTCCATCCGTCCGTCAAACAGACCGAATGCACAACGCGGAACGATCCAAGACGAAACCTCTTCCAGCATGGAGACGGTCAATGCCTCCACTGGCTCTTCCGGTTCCGTACTGCCGTAGCCCATCTCGGTAAATAAATCATTTACCGTCAGGGATAACCGGCTAAAGTCTAACTCGTATTCCTGCATACGATCAGGCGGATAATAAGGATTTGGCAAGCGTTACCGCGGCATTGGCATTGTCGCTATAACCGTCTGCACCGATCTGGCGGGCAAACGATTCGGAAACCGGTGCACCGCCGATCATCACTTTAACCTGGCTGCGGATTCCATTCTGCTCCAAAGCATCGATCACCTCCTGCATATAATTCATCGTCGTTGTCAGCAGGGCAGACAGGCACAGGATCTGAGCCCGGTTTTCTTTCAGGGCGTTTATAAACCTTTCCGAAGAGATATCGGTTCCGAGGTTGATCACTTCGAAGCCGCAGCCTTCCAGCATGGAGGCTACCAGGTTCTTTCCGATATCATGCAAATCACCTTTTACCGTTCCGATCACCACCTTTCCCAGACTGTGGGAGGCTGCACCTTTCATTTGCGGTTTCAGCAGGTCGAGCGCACCTTTCATGGCACGGGCTGCCATTAATAGTTCAGGGACAAAGGCTTTTCCTTCCTCGAAACGTTTGCCTATATCTTCCATGGCACGCGACATATAGTTATTAATGATCAAATGCGGATCGACATTCTCTGCGATCGCTTCGTTGGTTACCGCCCTGGCTATCTCCAGTTTTCCTGTCAAAATAGCCTCATACAATTTCTCCAAATCTGCCATAACTTTATCTGTTTTAATTATTAACCTCGTAACTCACGCAATGTCTCTATCATCGCCACGACATTCCGAACCGGCGCATTAGCCTGTATGTTGTGAACGGCGTTGAAAACGAAACCGCCGTCAGCTCCCAGTATCTCACATTCCTGCAATACATGGCTCCGCACCTCTTCGGGTGCCGCATTCGGCAGGATACGTTGCGTGTCGATACCGCCGCCCCAGAACGTCACCTGGCTGCCGAACTCTTTCTTCAATACCCTCGGGTCCATATCTTTGGCATTGATCTGGACAGGGTTGATTATATCGAAACCGGCATCCACCAAACCGGGAAGAATCGGGAGGATAGCCCCACAGGTATGTTTGAATACTTTCCAGGTGGTATGCTGATGAATCCAGTCGTTCATCCGTTTGTAGTGGGGAAGCCATAACTCCCTGAATGTATCGAGCGAACAGAATTGCGAGTCCTGGGTTCCGAAATCGGTTCCGCAGGTAAAGACGACATCGACCTTCTCACCTACCGCATCCCAAAGACGTTGATAGTTAGCCAGTGCAATATCGGTCTGTTTTTCAAAGACCGTTTGTACATAGTCACGGCGCATGGCGGTAGACATATACCATTCAGCGACATTGCGGATACCTTTCGGGTCTTTCAGCCCCATGCCCGGAACGAAAGCGATATCCCCCAGTGCCGTACCGCCAAAGCTGGCAACAACCGCTTTTCCGGTTGCGGCAGCCTGTTCGACCGTCTTTTTATAGTATTGAAGATCTTCGTCAGAAAGAGGGCCGAACTCATCCAGGTTATCTGCCGGATCGATCTCTTCGTCATTCACATATTCCTGTCTTTCCGTTGCATTGATAAAATAGCAGCCGGAAGGCATCACGGCACTGGGCGGATAGGAACGGTCTCCTCCCGCATAGATGTGAACATCTCCCTGGCCGTCGGTCGTCAGGTCGATACCGGAGGCAATCATCACCTTCTGCCCCCAGGGAGTGATTTGTTCGTGGAGTTGGGTTTCATCGATGTCGAACATATCCTTGCGTCCGAAAACAGGGACACAGTCTATGCCGATAATCTCCTGCAAGTCGCTTTCGATCTCTCCCAACATCTGGAAAGGTTCGATGACGCGGACAGGATGCGGGTCCAATCCATAATGTTGTCTCAAGGCCTCTACGACCTTACAATGGATGCCTGTAACCGAAGTTGCTCCGAAGTCGACCGGTACGCAATCGGGCATACGATGGGCTAGTGCGCTTTGCACACGCTGTTTGGATGTCATGTTCAATACTAATTTTAGATTACCATACTTTTATTCTGATCTCGCCGTCTTTGACGGATTCCAAAGGTCCCGGCTTGGGCTGGTCTCCACGTGCATTCCCCAGATAGTCGGCAGCAATTTCAATCGGGCTGCCGTCGGGTTGCTCGTAGGCTTGTCCGGGGAGTTTGGCTTTTCCCAGCCTTTCCGTATTGACACGGCTGGTCTGCAAATCACTCAAACCTTTTACGGATAAAGACAGATAAACGCCGTCAGCCGTTTCTTCGATCTTCACATTCGGATTGAAGTCCGGGAGGACTACTTTGTTCTTTTCACCTTCAAACGGCAAGGCTCCGTTGTAATAGACATTCCCGTCCACCATCATCGGATAAACCGTTTTATTATAGTCCGCCAAACCGTATTTCCGCTTATTCTCTCCTTCCGTCACCGGAAGAACGGTGGCAAAAAGGTTATTGATATAACGGTCGTCTCCACCGGGAATAATAGACAGGCCCGCGACTTCTGTCGAATGAGGCAGGAAATAAGGAGTGTACCGTCCGTGTTCTACATACCGGTAGATATCTCCGGCGATCAGGTTATGCACATAAGCGCCTCCCTGGGATTGTTCCAGGATACTCCGGCGTGAGGTGAAAATGTTATTGTCAACCAGGAACGGGCCGTGGTTTACTTCCAGGAAAAGATCTTCCATATCATTATCGTAGAATAAGTTTCCCGAAACCCGGGTACCCTGCGTCATCCAATCCAGCCAGAGGGCACGGCCTGCATTATGAATACGATTATGGACAATACGGGTGTCTACCGCAGCATGAAATTTAATACCTCCGATCTCTGCGCCGGTAAACTGACGCTTCACCCAGATATCGTGGATATGATTGTTTTCGATCAGGCTGAAAGCGGCCCCCATACTTCCACAGATACCGGTCTGTTCGCAATGGGATATCTCATTGTTACGAACAATATGCGAACCGATATTCTCCTTATTCCAGCCATTCCGGATCGTATTGAAAGTCACTTCGATATAATGCAGGGAACCGTCGATGCTCGTATCGTTCAGCCAGACATTATGACCGGTCTGACGTTCTTTTCCCAACGTTATGCCTGAACATTTGGAGTTACTGATTACATTGTTCTCGATGATCCACCCTTTGTTCCAATGGGTAGCAATCATACCGATCTGCTCTGCCGTCGGAGCTCCCCATTGGGTAGCAGCCTGACTGATATAAAAGCCCTGGATAGTCAGGTAGTCGATACCCGGTTTCGATGGATAAAAGCAGGTGTTGCGGGTACTTATTTCCACCAGTTCCTTATTCGGGTCATATTTATGGAAATTTGCCCAGATGATCGTATTCACGCCGTCATTCTCACAATACCAGGTGTAGGCAGCCCCTTCCTTATCTTTGCCGTTTTCATGCGGGACCGGGCGAAGCACTTTGTCCAGCGACTCCTTCTCATAGAGGGATTTGTTATTCAGGAAAACTTCGCCGGTATGATGTTCGCGTCCCATGCCGTCAAACCAATCGCCATAGATCAGGTCGGCATACGGATTATAATCACCGAAAAATGTATTCGGGATCGTGACCTTCCAGACTCCGTCTTTCTCCTTCGTCCAGCCGGTAATCCTTTCCGAGCCTTTTATCTCTACCTTTTCTCCCGGAGCCGCACGATAGACAATCCGCTTCCCGTCGCTTTCACCGCCTCTCGGAGGGTTTATCCACTCACGGTACGTTCCGGCATGCACAGTGATCACATCACCGGGGAAAGCATATTCCGCCGCTTTCCCAATAGTCCGGAAAGGTGCTTTTTCGGTTCCCTCATTCGCATCGTTCCCTTTTACGGATACATGATATTCTTTCGCCTGCACTACTGCGCAGCATATCAGGAATAGTATAAAAAATAACTGCTTTCTCTTCATGGTATTTCGATTGTTAGTGTAACTTCGACTGGAAGAACAATACAAATATAGAGGGTCCTTATCCGATATAAAATAGCAAAAAACTGCCTATTTTGTGGATTATTATTGCTTATTCGGAATATCCTTATTCTTCAATAACAGAGACTTGTCCGGAAGCTGTTTCCGATCCGGTATTTTCTATCTGCACCTGTAGCTCTACTCCGTTATTTCCACGAATATCATCGGATAAAGTCACCGGATAAACGATCCTCAATTTATCCCCTTGTAAGATTTCAGCTGAAGCACCTTCTATCAGGACCTTTCCATCCGCCACCAATTTGAAGCGGGAACAAACGACCGGACTTCCCCCTCTTTTTCTTTCTATTTGGACGGAAGATAATTTCTCCAACTTATCTGCAGGCAATTGAAAAGACAAGACTTCTGTCTTTTCAGAACCGACCGTCCACGATCCTAACTGACCTTTTTTCCCGTCCGGTATTAAATCCGGAGTTATAAAAGCCGCATAATCAACCAGCGAACGAGCTGTATTTACTATATCTGTAGGAAAAGCCAGCGGAGAACAGCCCTCCGATTCAACCCAGTTCTTTTCCCATTCGGCAAAGTTAAAACGAACTCCTGTTTTTCTGCTTTCAAAATAATGCTTCCAACGCGGCAAATAATAGTCACGTATCAAACCGGACCAGACGCGGGCTGAATAATCATCCACAGGAGGTCCCCAGATCGTGACGATACGCTTCGCATTTCTTTCATATTGCTTATGCTGTTCAGGAGTTACAGCCTGCTTATGAGCAAAATCGATCCAACGTTCCAAACGTAATGTCGGATGAACAGATAACAGAGCATCTATTCCGGTCAGTAAATATTCAAAATCCTTTTCAAACTTTACTGCACGTACCGTATCTCCTATCTCATACTGCCAGTCTATTGCTTTCACCAGCAACTCGGCTTTTCCTCCCAGATAAAGGGCTGTGAACTCCGACAGGTCTGCCAAATAAAGAGGATTATCTTTCAACTGACCACTTACGTCAACAAATGATTCTATCGCTTTGAAAAAAGATTCGTTCAAACAGATCGAACCGTTCCGGACTGTTCCCGGACGAAACTGCCAGTTATAACGAGGATGATCGGTAAATGTCCCATATACCGATTCCAACAGTAAATCCCAACATTTACGAACTGCTGTCGGATAGCTTCCATAACGATTATAAGAATACTCCTTCAACCATTCGTGAATATCTATCTTTTTATCCGACCAACCTGCATCAGACAATAACTCATAGATGACTTCATTATTTTCTATTCCTTCAGGAGCCATTCCATGAGCGATCAAACGTCCTTTATCAGGAGAAGACAACGCCTCCAAATGACCGTTCGCATAGAAATCCAAAACACCGGTCATACCGGTTTTACCTCCCATATTCGGAATGACACTATATACCCAGGGCTTATTGTAGAAACCTTTATAAAACTCCCAGTTCACTTCCGATTTCCAGAAATGCTTATTATAATCTACCGCTAAATCCAATAAAAGCATTTTATCATCGGGTACTTCAGAGAGCAAAGCTCCCAGCGTCTCATAATCCCAGATGTCTCTCTGATAACCAAACATCCAACCTTGCATTACCCATGTAGCCTTCGGATTTCCTTTCCGAATAGATTGGTAAACCTTATCGCCATAAGAAGCCAGCAGGTCATAACGTTCTTTAGAACCTTTTGCAGGAAAAGGAATATCCATCTCGTTAAAACTATCTACCAGATAATGCTCGTTCTCTCCAAACTCTTTTTCCCATTCATGGATAAATTCTGTACCTATTCTGGTAAACAGTTCTTCCTGCGGAGAGATCATCCAGTTACAGAAAGCACCTCCCCAATGTGTCTGGATAATTTCCAGATCAGGGTAAATGCGTTTAAAAGCCTCCGGTATAAAGCCGGGGAAACCGGGACAGATGGGTTTCATCCCCAGCTCTTTCATCCGCTTCAATATCTTATGTTGCAAATCGATTTGCCAACGATGCCAATCCTCATTCAACGGACCGTCAATGCCACTGATATTCCCCATCCGCATCCAGGGTAAATGAGCCGGACCGACGAAATAATGATTTATCTCATCATCTGTCAGTCCCATCTTTTTCCAGACGCGGGCCAAGATCGCCTCATATCCCACCAATGCCAATGGCATATTGATGCCATGTAATGCCATCCAATCTATCTCTTTCTCCCAACGGTCCCAATCCCAATAAGGCATGGAATATCCATAAACCACTACATTACACATAAAATGGTTCTCAAAAGGAGAGACAACCCGTTTCAAAGGAATATCTTCCAGCTTTTCCGGGAATCGAACATTACTTCCTGACCAACTATATATACCTGAACGATTACTTTTGATAAAATCATAGAAGCCCCGGCATAATGCGACCGGGCTATTGCCTTCGATCATCAACCGGCCTTCAGCCGCCTTATATTGAAAATAAGTACTACCTTCCCCCTTCTCTTTATTCGGCTTCAAAGAGAACTTTACCGGTAAGCCGGATTGACCGGCAACCCGTTCAATTACTTTATAAGCAGCTTCGGTCCTTTGCTTCTGAGCACACAGATGTTGACTTCCGGGAAACAAGAGACTACAGATGGCAATTAATAAAATCTTTTTCATTACTCATAAATTGTTTAACATGTAAACCATACCTTACTTACCAAACAAGACAGTAGTGTGGGAACTCCTCACACTACTGTCCTAAATGGGGTAACACTACTATGTTACCCCTGCTAGCACTACTATCTCAAAAAAACGCATCTTAGTATTCCAATTTCAATGTGATTTGTCCGTACGGACTCATCACCAGATTACCGTCGGTTCTTTCTCCTGCAATCTCTTCGCGGTCGCAGACAGAGATACGGGCCGGGGTCTTTTTAGGGAAAGATAGTTTTACACTTTCCTCTTTGTCGGACAGGGAACGGAGACGGACGATCAGTGTATGATCGGTTTCCAGGGATTTGATGATCGTCGAGTAGACCTTCCGGTTGTCGATAGCGATCAGAGGCTGTACCTGCGGGTCCTTATCCGCCGTTACATATACCAGAGGTTGCGACTGCTCCATGCCGAAACGGTTGGTTTCCACCACATCATATGCTTCATGCGGATACAAACGGTAACGGAACCGGACAGGACCGTCCTGTGTCAACGGGAAGTTGGTATGCCAGTGATTATTCATTGCCCATGAATAGACCGTAGAACTGGGTTCGAGTTTGGTGATCCAGTTACCCTGGCCTCCCCAGCCCATTGCGATATTGGCATGCCGATCGCCGTACTCAAACAGAGGAGCATCCAGCGAACACCAAGTAACGCCATGCGTCGCATTCGAAACGTCCAGCCACCGCTGCATCGCCAGCCAGTTTCGGTTCCCCTGCGGCCATTGGTCTTTCTCCACCTCCATCACTCCCCAGGGGATATCTACGCGGGTCTTTGAGTCCGGCAGATTGAAAGCAAAGCCGAAATGAATGCCGTCTTTCTCCACCAAAGGCAGTTTATCTACGACGTTGGATATTTCCACCCACGGCTGACCAGCCTGCAAACGAACGGAACGGGAGACGCTCCGGCAACCGGCCGCTTTTGAAGTCACACAGAGTTCTACAGCCAGCGGACCTTCTTCAACCACGGAAACAGACAATACGGTATCTGCCTGCGGAGCATCCACGTTCGCCGGCAACCAGGAGAAGGTATTGGCACCCTCACCGATATAGTTATATACAGAACCTTTCTTCAATAAAGATGTGATATTACCTGTCGCCTTATCCAGATGAACGGTCAGACAATCGTTCTCCAATGTCGTTCCTTCTATTTTACAGTGACCCGGCAAAGAACATTTGCCTTCCACTACCCGGAAATGACGGGAACCCAGTGCCGGTACTTCCGGGACATAGAACAACAACTCACCGGAAGAAAGACGTTGGGAAAGCACCTCCTTACCATTCTGGTCGACCACTTTATCACCTTTCAGGCTTTCCTTCGCCGTCAGCCGGATCACACCGCTCTGCGGCCAGGAATGTGTATTGAAAACGGCAATACCTCCGTTTGCCGGGCCTTCCTTAGGTCCCAGTGCCCCATTCGACTTGTCCGTGGCAGGAGCCAGCGATTCATCCAGCATATCGATCGAACGGTCTTCGGCTTCATGGAAGTAAGACTGTTTCACTTTCCAAATGGCATCCTGGAAATAGGGTTCGGTAGGGTTCTCAAAGCACCAGGTATGTTCCGAGCCTAAAAGGATATAACGCCAGGCTTCGTCGAAATCTTCACGCGGAGCTTTACCACCGTCCGCCAGCATGGACCAGATCGTTTCCGCCTGTACCAGTTTCTCCTTGGCATTCCGGTTCCTGGCGGTCAGACCGGCAGCCGTACCCAGGCCGTCCGTCCAGTATTCGGTATAGTCGCCGGAAACGACCGGCAACTGGTCACCGTATTTCTCTTCTATCATCGACATGATCTCATGACCGCCGCTGATAATGATTTTCGGATAAGCATATTTTTCATTCCACTCTTTCACGGCAAAAGGGACATCGGCATCCAACGGGTTGTTATCCCACAAAGACCAGGAAAGAACGGTGTAGTCATACGGATAATTCTCCTTTTCCAATGCCGTCAGTTTCTCGGTAAAATCGACATTGGCATATCCCATACGAATAACCCTCGGCACTTTTGCCGGGTCACGTTGTCCGAACCAGGGACGCCCGGTCTCTCCCCCTTTTCCCATACTGCCGCTATTGGCATAGCCACCCGGCTGCAGGAACAGCACCTTCGATTTGCCGTCGGGACCTACCCACCAGAACGGTTTCCCGTCCATATTCTTATGAGCATTCCCCGCCCGGTCGGTATTGGGCCATGAGATAATATACTTGACACCCTCCTGCGCCATGACAGGGATCAACCCCCAGGACATGCCCGGTATATCGAATTGCTGGAAAACATCCGAAGGTTGCCCGCTCAGCCGTTGCATATCGCGGGTAAATTTGAAGACATGGAACAACTCCTCATCGGCACAGGTGCTGGTATTCAGGTTCAGATAGCTGGCGTCCAGGCAAATCTGTCCTTTCTTCATGGCTTCGACCAGTTCACCCCGCATCTCCGGATTGGATTGCCACAACCGTTCCATAGGCCAGCCTACTTCCGGATTCCAGACAAAACGGGCACCGTCGGGATGGTCTTTCGTCTCTTCCGCCAGTTTTATTCCTTCAATGATATTGTTCTTATGAAGCTGTTCAACGTTCTTATGCGTATTGGTATAACCGATATCCACATGAGCATGGTTGTACAGGTAAACGTTCCAGTGGCGCATAGGCGTAACGCTTACCTTTTGTTTATACGTCTTATCCGCCCCACGGAGCACGAATGTGACTTCCGACTTCTTTCCGGTAGGAACCGTAGAAGGCAACAGGACTTCCACCTCCGCCGAGTCTCTCGCATTCAATGCAAAATGGCTCTTTTCCGTTTTCCCTTTGGCTATCACCTCGACCGAAAGATCGCCTTTCAGTTCTTCCCCTTTTAACCGGACCGTCACGATACGCCCGGGCGTTCCGTCAGTCCTGTAACCGTATAACGGACGCACGATATAATCGATCGCACCTGGTTTTATGTCGGCCTGAACGGTGGCAGACAACGCGGATATCAATAAACAGAATCCTATTCGCTTTTTCATTAGACTACTTATTAGATTAGCAATTTTATTGTACAAAATAAAAGACCTTTTACTTCCTGTACAATAGACATTCTCCTTGTTTACTTATACTATCTTTCGATGTTACCTCACGTCGAAGCTGCCATCCAGCCTGATATCCTCAACCGAAGAACCGACCATCACCTTAAACTCACCCGGCTCCAGTACTTTCTTCATCTCCGGATTCCACACCTTCAGGTCTTCCTTTTTTACGACAAGCTCGATTGTCTTTGCCTCGCCTGCCTTAAGATATACTTTTTGAAAAGCTTTAAGAGCCTTCAGCGGCGTACTGGTGCTGCTTACTACGTCACGGACATACAATTGTGCGACTTCTGCCCCGTCACGCTTACCCGTATTGGCAAGTTCGCAGGAAACCCTCACCACATCACCCGCTTCTTTTATATGCATATTTTTATATTCGAATGTGGTATAGCTCAAACCATGCCCAAAGCAGAACAAGGGTTTCGGATGGGCGAAAACATAATCACGGCCAGGGTTTTCAGGCGTACCCGGACTCTTGTAAAAACCTCTGGCAGATGGTTTCTGGGCAGCATATAACGGTATATGCCCTGTCGTTGGAGGAAAAGTCATGCTAAGCCGGCCGGATGGATTGACCTCTCCAAACAACACACGTGCCACAGCCTCCCCGCCTTTCTCTCCCGGATACCATGCCTCGACAACCGCATTCACTTTTTTCGCTTCTTCGCCAATCGTCAGCGGACGGCCGTTTATCATCACAAGCACTATCGGTTTACCGGTAGCGGCAACAGCTTCGAGCAGTTGTGGCTGAACACCGGGAAAATCCAGTTCATTACGATCGTAACCTTCACCACACGTAGCCAGTTCTTTGGAGTTTTCATCACCCCAGCCAATACCTGAAAGGGTCTGGCTTGTACCACCCAATACCAATATAACCGCGTCACTATTCTTTGCAGCCTCCACCGCCGAAGCGATACTGTCGGTAAACAACGAAGTGATGCCACAGCCGAGAGCGTAATTGACCTTTACCTCATCTCCCAGATATGCCCTTAAACCCTGGAGGACGGTAACGCCATAGTCGTTATTTTTCGTGGGACTGTAATCGCCAAACTGAACTTTATCTGCATTCGGACCGATCACTGCCAGTGATTTCAGTTTGTTTTTATCCAATGGCAGAACATTGTCATTGTTTTGCAACAAAACAATAGACTCCTCGGCTATACGCCTTGCCAAATCGACATTTTCCTTCGTATGGACTTTCTGTTGGTCGTCTTTGTGCACTTTAAAGGGACGATCGAACAGCCCCATCTTAAACTTTATCGTAAGAACACACCTTACACGCTCGTCGACAACCGATTCAGGCAACCTGCCCTCCTTTACCAATTCTACCAGATGTTTATATCCATAGGCACCGGGTGCTTCCACATCCACTCCGGCTGTTATAGCCTGAAAGCCCGTTTCCTTTGGTCCGTCGGCCGTATGGTGAAGATAGTCCATCATACCTATCGCCCCATAGTCGGAGAATATATATCCGTCGAACCCCCATTCGTCGCGGAGTATATCCTTCAACAACCATTTACTGGCATGGATAGGCACACCGTCTATCTCATGGTAACCGGGCATAATACTATAGATATTGGCCTCCTTAACCGCCGCCTCAAAAGGATAAAGATGATCTTCCCTCAATTCTCTTTCTCCTACCAATACCGGAGCAATGTTAATTCCGGCTTCGGGCTTGGAATAGGCGACAAAATGCTTTCCCATGGCCGCCAGCTTTCCGGGAGCTATTCCTTTGGAAGATTGTTCCGGCTCGCCTTGTAACCCTTTCACGAAAGCCACACCCATCTCCTTTACCAGATAAGGGTCCTCTCCATAGCATTCTTCGACACGTCCGTACCGCGGATCCCTGGCTATGTCGAACAAAGGAGAAAGAGCCTGGTCCACACCGGCAAGTAAAGCTTCCTGGGCTATCACGCCTGCCATCTCCCTGATCAGCTCCGGATTCCAGGTCGACCCTAAACCGATCGATTGAGGGAATATTGTAGCCCCTAGCGCCATGTGTCCGTGCAGGCACTCGGCAATCTGAATAGCAGGAATGCCCAACCGGGTCTTTGTCCGCAGATACTGATCGGCCGCTTCCGAATAAGCAGCAATCTTTCCGTGTTCGATAAAAGGACTTTCCAGGCAACCGATGCTCTCTCCCCCAAAAAGGGCTTCCAATGAACTCTCCGTCACCTTTCCTTTTTCGTTGGTTTTCAGTCCGCTAAGACTTTTCATATTCAACTGGGCCACTTTTTCTTCCAACGTCATACGCCCCAGCAAATCAGTGACGCGTTGTTCTACGGATAATTTCGGATCTTTGTAAGGGAGATCTGACGTAGCCGCCAGAGAATGAATGCCTAAACTACAACTCAGATATAGGCAGAATAGCATTGTTTTTCTTTTCATGATATCATTGTTTTTTTCATACAGCAAACAGAAAGTGTAAGTTAAAACAAAAATAGAAAGAACTATCCCAATAATAAATAGCAAATAATTGCTTATTTCGTGGATTATTATTGTTTACTTTACAGTATCAACCCGATTATACGCATTATGGCAAAAGTAGAACTTGGTTTTTCCGGCGAACGTTTCATTTATCTGCCGATTCCTATGATCAATCTGATGGAAGACAGTCCACTCACAGGCGACCTGTATCTCTATTCGATGGGATTTTTTGCGCGTGCCTCCCACCATTATATAAATCGTCCGGAAGGATGCGATGAATATCTGTTCATCTATTGCAAAGACGGGCGGGGATGGATCGAGCTGTATGGGAAACGGAAAATGCTGGAAGCAAACCAATTCATCATATTACCCCGTAACATTCCGCATGCTTACGGGGCGGATGACGAAGATCCCTGGACTATTTACTGGTTACATTTCAGAGGGGATAAAGCTCCGCTTTTCTCTTCCCGTTTCGATAAACCGACATCGGTTCCCCCCTCTGCACAATCACGAATAGAGGAACGGATCGACTTGTTCGAAGAGATGTTCAATACCCTGAACGAGAGTACGGATATGGATCACATGCATTATGCGAACTTGTGTTTTGCTCATTTCCTGGGATCATTTCTTTTTATCCATATTTACCGCAGGCAGTTCCGCCCAAAGGAATATTCGGAAAACATTATCAACCGGGTAGTACATTTCATGAACGACAATATCGAATCCAACCTGAAACTGGCTGATTTCGCGAAGTTCTGCGGTTATTCGGAGTCTTATTTCTACCGTAAGTTCGTCAAAGAGATCGGGCATCCCCCTATGGACTATTTTATCCGCCTGAAAATAGACAAAGCCTGCAAGCTACTGATCCAGACAGATATGAAAGTGAATCAGATCGCTCACAAGCTGGGCTTTAAAGAGTCTCAATATTTTTCCCGGACGTTCTCCAATGTGATGGGATTTTCCCCGCTGGAATTCAGGAAGCAGAATTTCAAACTATAACGAGGATGGCTGCAGCTAGTGTTTTCCAGGACTGCGGCAGTCATTAAAAAACATTGCCGCAGCTATCTAAAATAACTGCCGCAGCCAGTTGGTACAGGTGCGGCAACTATTTCATTCGATATGAACTTCTTTTGATTCACCCGGATTCAGAGAGACTGATTTCATCTTGCTAATGAAAGCTGGCATTGCAACTTTACGAGCCTCTTTCGATGTTTCCGAATAGATCCTCACATCAGCCGGATAAGAAGTAGGATTAGTTACTTTCAAGATCATACGTCCCTGCTTGCCTTGTTTCTTTTCCACTTTCAGATGATCAAAGACTGTGACCGACTGCCGGTCTGTCTGCACATAAATACTGGGTAGTTGAGTAACCGTCAATAAAGTTGCCACCTCACACCACGAGCAGGAGCCGAAGATACTTCCACCCACCTGGTTTTTACCTTCCCAGTCGCTCAGGTTTACCCGTTCACAGACACCACCTGGAGGCATATTCCCGATCGGACACTCTTCACGACTAATGTATTGCGGAAGACCGTGGGCGATATCGGTCAGCAAAGCCAAAGCTTGTTCATCACCGGTTGCACGGTAATACTTCAGCAGGCTATGACCGGACCAGGTACAGATACCCGGTGCTGAATGTTTATTGGCGACACTGGCCCAGACAGATCCACAGGAATGTGCCCCGATCTTTCCCATCTCCGACTCTTTCGGGAAATTAAAATCATAGGAGACTGTCCAACTAGCACAGATTGGCAATAATTCAGAAGCATATTTCAACCACTCTTTACCGCCCGTCACCTCATGGAGCACCATGTATGATTCAAATAAGGCAAAAGCCGACTCACTATCCGGTGTTGACAGGATTTCGCCGGGACCGCCGGTTGTATATCCTTTTACTACATAATCAGTATAAAAATTACGGGCGGCCAGGCAGGCTACTTCCAGATAACGCGGCTCATTATAGGTCTCGGAAGCCAGCGCCAAACCGGCAGGAACAATAGCTCCCGCCGTCGAATTACCGATACAGAGATCCCCTGTTTCAACATCCACGAACTGACCGAACTGGCCGTATTTATCCCACAGACGGACAAAGGCATCAGCCTGCTTCCGGGTCCCTTCCGACCAATGGGATTTCACCTGTTCGCCTCTCGACTTCAACAAATTCATCTGCAACTGCGAGAGATACAACCAGTCACCCTGTGAACGTACAAATGTCACATTATTTTCCAACGGCTCCCCATACCCAAAACCATAAAACTCTTTTCCATCGCCATAGGCATAAAAGAAGCCCGACTTTGCTTGTGTCCGATTATAAATAGCCTCCAAATTATTCATGGCACGGGCTTTATCCTGTTCAGAGCCATTCACCAGAATCGGATATGTCGCTTGTCCTCCTCCGCACCAACCTAGTTGCCAA
Organism: Parabacteroides sp. AF18-52; assembly: GCF_003479145.1. NCBI lineage: Bacteria > Pseudomonadati > Bacteroidota > Bacteroidia > Bacteroidales > Tannerellaceae > Parabacteroides > Parabacteroides sp. AF18-52. The sequence goes on along the minus strand of NZ_QUGR01000018.1, from coordinate 76,450 downwards.
ATGAAATTCCAGGAAGCCTTATCCTTCACATCACTCAACCAATACATATCGATACGATCGTCCCAGCGCCGGGTCTGGTACAGATTATTCATCAACTTCCATACCTCACTATAAGGTACAACCTCTCTGGGAGAACTGTTGTTAAATGTCTTACGAACATCCATGAAACGGCTCATCATGTCATTCAACCGCTTCGCCTTAAAGTTATATACACGGCAGGAGATACAAACCTTTCCCCCCTCTTTTACAATTGCCGGAATATCTGCACTATTACCGGTACGTGTTACAGGAGCTATGATAGAAAAAGTAGCTTCGGAACGATCTTCGTTCTCTTTTATGGTCAAACCATAATCTCCCAGATCATTACCTTGGTTGGTCTGTACCATCCAAGCCTTCCGGTCATTTTCCGAGAAATAGGCCATCAATGGAGTAGATGCATTTCCCGAAGTCAACTCGATTGGTTTAGACTGTTCCCCCTTCTTTCCCAATGTAGGCTGAGAAGAGGTGACGGTCGTAGGCATGTCCACACGCCATTCCGCCTTATCATACCAAAAAGGAGGATAGCCGATATTTTTGGTAGCAAACCTGTTTCCGTCATAGACTATAGCGGGTACAAAGACATAATTATCCGGTGTCCACTGATCGAACTGGAAATCGACCGAGAAAGACACATCTTTAGCAACCCCCTGCTTCAACTCCCAGGTAAATGTATAATCCAGAGCCGTCTTATCATTCTCCACATTTCGTTTATCTACGGTCAGCAGCCATTTACATCCGTTCGCATCGGTTGCTGTTGTCTGCTTATCCGATTCAAAATGAGTACAGGAAACAACATTTCCCCCTTCATGATATCTGACAGACGGCTTAATCCGATCTGTTGCACCTGCCTGTAAGAAAATGACAGATGCGAATAAAACAGTTACTAATAGTTTGTTTTTCATGATAAATTACTGTTTGATGAATTTCAGACAAGCACCACCACCGGGAGCCAGCTTCAATTTCAAAATATCTTTATTTGTTACTTGTTTCTTTGATACTTTCAATGTCTCCCGGTTTGTCAGGTAATGAGCGTCATCGCCGTCTTCCACTATCTCTGCATCAAAAATGCCTTCTTCCAGGAATGTAAGAGGCAGATCGATTGTACGACCGGATTCATTTGTTACGGCACCGACCAGGTAAGCATCCTCCGTCTGACGCATCATGACAATATATTCCCCGATCTCACCGGCCAACGTACGACTCTCTTTCCAAGGCATCTTCTGAGAAGAGAGGTAGTCGAGTAAAGCCGGATATTTCTCATAAAACTCAGGAATATCAGGTAGGATCGTTACACCGGAAAATACGATCAAGGTACGTGCAGCTTCCGAAACCAGTGTCGAAGGAACCGGCTGACTTTCGTCTACACGGGTCGTATGCCCCTGGCGAAGATCGAACATTCCGTTATTCATATCCACCGGACCGGCAACCATGTTTACAAAAACCGTTGTAACAAACGTCTTCGGTTCAAACACACGATGAGCATCCAACTGAGCATGGCAATATTCACGTGTGACAGCATTCGGCCAGGTACGCATCTGTCCGTAAGGATGAACCGGACCGTCGTGGTAATCGACCAACAGATGGTTCTTTGCGCACAGCTCGGTAATCTTTCTTGTCCAGGGATTTTTTTCTTCCTGACTTCCACTCATAAAACCGTACTTCACTCCGGCTGCTCCCCAATCGCCATATTGTTTCAATGTCTCCTCTATCGGGAACTTCCGGCCACCAACATCATTCAGGTATAACCAGATACCCACTCCTTTCTCTTTCCCGTAAGCGATCAGGTTCTGTACATCTTTGGCTTTATCACCTTCCACCGGATGAGAATCCGACGCAAATTCGGGACCGTACCAGTTAGCGTCCAACACCAGATATTTGAAGCCTTGTGCTGCGGCAAAGTCTACCATCCGTATCCAGGAAGGATAGGACATCGTATATTTGAATCCCTCCCATTCGGCTCCGTTGATTCTCCAATCCCAGACAGCCATACCGGGTTTTACCCATGAGAAGTCGTAGGCTGGATCCGGATCAGGATTTAGCAGTTCAATCAGATGAGAGTCGGTCAATACTCCCGGTGTCGTTCCGTAAAGGATCACCCGCCAGGCTGACGTATAACCGGATAAGAGAGTCGCGGGTTTAGAAGCTACGGAAAACAAACGTTCCCCGCCTTTCGATTGTAAGACCAAAGGAGCGCCAGTCTCCAGATTGGCTTCATGGATAGCCAGATAATGGTTATCCACGGCCTTAACCGTCATTACAGGGAAACGGGTTCCGTCTGTCTCTGTCAGTTTTTCCGGTCCGATATTATGATTCTCTTCGTTGTAGAACCAGGCTGTATAATCATCCGCAAAATTATAGGCTGTCTGCTCAGACAAGACCTTTGCTTCTCCCGCATTCCCCGATGGGATGCGATATTGAAAAGCGATACCGTCATTATATGCCCGGGCAACCAGTTCCATGCGATCGAGGATACCTGACGGACGGGTCAATGTTATTGTCAGTTCATTAAAATGATCCGGGACTACCGCACGTTTACCCCATAACGGTTTCCATTCTCCCCGAACCTGCCTGCCGGAAACATCTTCTATCTTCCAACCGGAGGAAGGGATAATCTCTTCAGATTCTAATTTGAAGCCCAAAGAGGATTTATTTATTAACGGAGTTCGGTTAGCAGTGAAAGCATAGGTCAGTTCACCGTTATCCTCTTGCTGTATCTGCATCACCAGTTTTTTATCGGGTGAGGTTAATTCATACTCCCCTGTTGTACAAGAGATACACATTCCTAATCCAACGGCTAATAGCAATGTGAAGACCAAAAATCGTTTATTCATGCGTATTTATTTTTTTAGTAGATCACTATTCACTATCAGATGTTCCGGGAATGCCTCCTGCATATTCGGAACATCTCCTGTTATAGCAGGTACAAATATAGAAGCAACTATTGCTATAAAAAATAGCAAATAGTTGCTTATTTAGTGGAAGATTATTGTTTTTTCAGCAAAGGAATTCCTTTAAAGAAAAAATTATCGATCACTGTAACGGGTCGAAAGTACCACCCCATTCCTTATTCTGCTCCAGTTTATTCATGGATTGAGATATTTGATTAGGATTCAATGCATAGAACCAATGATTCATACTTAAATTAAATTTATAACTGTCATCACCATCCACATTATCGATATAATCAAACCTGAATTTCTTTCTTACCACAGAATCCATTATTGTCTCTGTTAAAGCCGGAACAGCTTCTCCTGGTTTAAGAACCAGATACAAAACATGACGCCTTTCCTGATTATTTAGCAAATCATATCGCTTCAGTCGTCTTAAATCTCCCAATCGCTTGCCTTCAAAAGCAAATTCGACCTGACGTTCATTAATATAAGCCATGCGGATATCTTCCTGACTTGAAGCCATTACACCATAATTTCCTTTACCTTCTTCGATACCAGCACGCTTCCGAATATCATATAAAACCTGCAGGGCCTCCGAGGTTTTACCTATTTCGTTGGCACATTCACCCATATTCATCAAAACCTCGGCATACCTGATTTCAATCCAGTCTGTTTGTCCGTTGCCAACTTCCGCATTAATCAATGTCGTATCCAAACCTTTTCTGTCAAAAAAACCGGATACACCAGGATTACCGGCAATATTATAATCCAGGTACAAAGTATTGTATTTATTGTCTTGCTCACTCCATTTCCATGCGTTCCAAAATGTGACTTTTGAATTTTGTCCACTCAGGATATCCGGTGTAGGGTAGGGTGTTCCCCCACAATAAATCGAAGTATAGAAACGGTCATCCCTATTCATATAAAAATCAGTCATAAAATCAACATTGTATTGCGGATCATTCTTCAGCCTGTTCACATCCAGATTCATCGGACTTCCGTCTCTTTTAGGGAAAGCAAGAAGCAAAGACATCAACGGTTGATTCTGATTAGATGCATCTTTTGTAAAAGGCTCAGGTCTTATAGCATTGAAATTTATAGGATGTCCCGGATAAAAATACTGGTTGACCATTATGACTTCTTCATTTCTTTCATCATACCATAATTGCTTAAAATCCGGATATAATCCATATCCTTCCTGATCCAACAGCCGGACAGCAGCATGGTTTGCTTCATAAGCAGCCTGCCATCTCTCTTTGTTATTATCCGGATTGAACAATGGACTGGCATACCACAACAGAATTCTTCCTTTAAAGGCCATAGCAGCCGCTTTTGTTATGCGACCATAATCGCTGGCATCGGAATATTTGCCAGGCAAAACAGCTATTGCGTCATCCAGATCCTGTATGATCTGAGCAACACATTCAGATGTCTTGTTACGGGATTTATACAAACTTTCCTTATCAGACATATCCTGTGGCTCAAGTATCAGCGGCACACCTCCCAAATTCTTTACCATAGCCCAATAAGTCCAGGCTCTCCAGAACTTAGCCTGAGCTGCCAGTATCTGATTTTCTTCGTTCGATAAAACATCGGTTGTCACATCTTTCAGATTATGCAGGAAAAAGTTGATCTTATCTACATACTTATATCTAAGAGAGTCGCAGGTATTATCGACAGTCAGAATTCCCCGCAAATAATTATTTATGTCTTTAGCACCATTGAGTCCTTCGTCTGATTCCGAGGCATTAAATACCCATTGAGGATTAAGCCCTCCATAAATATCATTCAAAAAGCCATCGATCATCTTCGAGTCTTTCCATACTGCATCCGGAACAATTGCATTGGTATTTTCGTAATCTAATCCTGATTCACATGATGAGAATGCAAAAAACGAAACTGCAAATAGGGCCAACGCCTTTATCGTTTTATTCATATAGTTTTTCATATTAATTCTTTTATTACACAGTTTAGAATGATACATTAACTCCGAAATTATAAGACTTCATTATCGGGAAAGTAAATCCTTCTTTCATTTCCGGATCATAATAGTTTTTATTGAAACCACTTAGAACAAACAAATTCGTTCCTACAAAATAAACCGACACTTTATCCAACCCTATACTCCGATAGATTTTTTGTGGAATAGTATAAGACAAATTCAAATTCTTCAACCGTAAAAAATCGCCTCTCTTTAGCCAGAACGATGAATCGTCATGATAAGTAGCAGATCCATCATAAGCATGTAATCTCTTGGGCAAACTGGCATTCGTATTATCCGGAGTCCAGGAATCTCCATACCAATTAACCCACATTCTGTTCCATTCCGTACCACCCGCCAGGTCTTTCATCCATCTGTAATATTTCAGATTCCCATTAAAGGTTGCAGCTACTGCCAAGCCTTTCCATTCAGCACCTAATGTCAACCCTAAAACAACCGGATTATTACTTTTTTTCAAGATAGAGATATCGTATTTATCCACTATTCCATCCGGTGTTCCACCAGGTCCATCCATATCTTTATAGACAATTTGTCCCAGCTGTGGTTCGATGCCATTAAAGCGATAATCAGGATGTTCCTCTTTGAACTGTTTCAGTTCTGTTTCAGTTCTGATCACTCTATCAGCCACATAACCATACACAGCAGTCATTGAACGTCCTACTCTTTTTTCCGAATTGTAAGTTACTTTGTCATCATCATATTTCACATAGTTTGAATTACCATAAGAAGCAACCAAAGAACCGAACACATTGAAATCGCCAAAAGTATTTTCATACCCTAATGTTAGTTCAACACCTTTGGAATGGACTTCTCCATAATTTTCTGAAGGCAGTTCCATACTGAAAGTCGGAGGAACAGCCAATGATCTGGCTCCTAAAATATCATATGTATTCACGTAGTAATATTCAGCTGAAAAATTGAAGTTTTTTAAAAAGTTCACATCCACTCCAACATTATAATTCAGTGATTTTTCCCATGTTAAACTTTCATTTGGCAATACACCATATGTAATCCCCTGATTAACCGACGAACTTGTTCCAAAATAAGCAGAATTACCACTTACATATGATTGCAACCATTGCCAGCCTCCAACAGCATCATTACCGGTCAAGCCGACAGATCCTCTCAATTTCAACATATCGATACCTTTCACTTTAAAAAAAGGTTCTTTCGAGATAATCCAACCCAAAGATCCGGAAGGGAAAAATCCCCACCTGTTATCTGGAGAAAAGTTCATTGAACCATCATAACGATAACTAAAGCTAGCCAGATATCTTCCCTGATAATCATAGAACAACTGTCCTACCCACGACTGCCTGCCTGACATATAATCTGAAAAATCAGTACTTCTGTTGACATAAGAATTCGATCTGTCATCGCTGGCAGCCCACCATTGGTCCGTCAGATAATTCGGGAAACTTTCAATACCTGCAGAAACACCCGCACCATCAGTCTCATATTTCTCAAAAACCAATGCAGCTCTCACATTATGATCTTCTTTAAATGTACGGTTATAATTCAACTGCAAATTCAACTGCCAATCACCGCTCCATTTTACATCCTGCTGCATATAATCTTTTGATATTTGGGAAGACATAGTCGTCCCTACAATATCCGCATCATCTATACTAAAGTTATGTTTTCCCGTTTTTTTCGTTACATACATTTTATACCGCGTCAAAAACGTTTTACTTCGTTCTTGTGTATACGATTTACTAAAAGCAGCAGTCGCACTCAACCCTTTGATAAATGGTACTTTGTAAGTCATATTTGCATTAATGACCGGTTTTAGATAGTTGGTTTTAACATAGCCTCCATCCCCACGAACCTGAGCAGCAATATTAGCAGTCCAACCAATATCGATAGGCAATCCTCCTTTCGTCCATACGGGATAATCCGGTTGCCAGTTCAATAACCATTTGTACAAACCATAGATGTCACCAACACTAGCACCGGTTGTTGAAGACGAATTATTATCATTCAAATATAGTGCTGCGAATATATCCAGGTTCTCTGATAATTTTGCTGAAATATTCATACGCATATTATATTTCTTATAATCCAGGTTCGGCAAGAATCCTTTTTGTTTGGTAAAAGATCCTCCGACAAAAAATTTAACTTTATCCGTACCACCTGTCACATCAATATTATGCGATGTGGTATTGGGGTCTCTCCAGACTGATTTCAATAAATCATAGCCCCATCCACCATTGATCGTTTTAATAAACTCGATATCCTCATCCGTCCAAGCCCAACCAGCCGGATCGGATGTCGGATTAATTCTCTGATAAAGTCTGGCCGTTTGCGGACCGTCTGTCAATTCAACATTTTTACCTCTTTTATCAAAGCCTGTACTAAATGAGTAATTGATTTGTACCTTCTGTCCGTAGCCTCCCCGTTTGGTTGTGACCAAAATTACACCACCAGCCGCTCTTGATCCGTAAACAGCTGTGGAAGCAGCATCTTTTAACACAGTGACATTCTCTATTTCATTAGCACTTAGTTCATTAAAATCACTTTGAGTACTAATCTTTCCATCAATAACATAAAGAACCGGTTGATCATTCCAGGAAGACTTACTTCTTACAGAAATAGACGGTTGCTGACCCGGAAGTCCATCGGGAGTTCCGACACTGACACCTGATAATTTACCCGCCAAAATATTACCAAAGCCAGTTGTTGGGGTATTTGCCAATTCTTTGTTCATCTTCATCGTTGCAACAGACCCTGTTAAAAGTTCCTTTTTCTGAGAGGTATAACCTACCACAACAACTTCTTCCAATGCCTGTGTATCTTCTCTCAATATAATTTTTAACTGATTGCCACTTCCTGGCCGAATCTCCTGGGATACATAACCGATATAAGAAACAAGAATAACGGCATTGTCAGGAATTTCCAGTGTAAAATTACCGTCTATATCAGTAATTGTTCCTATACTCAATCCTTTTACTGATACATTTGCACCAATTACCGGTTCTCCCGCCCCATCTGTAACAACACCGCCAATCTTTCGTTCCTGCTGAATTAATTCAGAAAAATCTTTACTTTCACCTTTGAGTGACAAAATTATATAGGATCCATCTACCGTATATTTTACATCGGTTCCTTCAAATAAATGTCCCAATACTTCCTCAAGAGGTTTCTTATTCAGATTTACCGATACTTTACGGTTCACATTTACATACTTATCATATATAAACAGATAATCCGTCTGATTTTCTATAAGACTAAGGACATTCCCCAATTCTACATTGTTTTGTTTTACAGTAACCCTGACATTCTGCGAATTTGTGTTTTCTGCATGCAGACAGAAGATTAACACGAACAGGAATAAAGTGGTTATCTTCATGATTCTAAAAAAGTGTTTACACCGTTGGGTTTTGTCATAGAAAACCCACGATAAGAATTTTTTATTCATATCTTTGTAATTGTAATAGATTAATACAGTTGTTTTTAATTGTGTTAATTGGATGCCGATAAGTGTGGGGCACTTGTCGGCATTTCATTTAAGATTAACTTTACGATCCATGTTTCATAGGCTTTTCATTTTTAATTAGACTTATTTTATATAGACAATCGAGTTGTCTTCATTCCTTTCAAAGGTATATTTAGCATTCCGCTGCAAAATACGTAACGCATTATCCAGACCGTCGGAGATACGGAACTTTCCGCTACACGAATACTCTTCCAGGTTTTTATTCTCTATAACAATGGATATTCCGTAACATTTCTCGAAACGTTTCATCAATTCATTAAAAGCGACGTCATTAAAACAAACCAATCCATCCCGCCAACGGAAATGATCATAATCTCCAATAGATGATACCAATAACCTGCCATCCTTAAAATGAACTTCCTGATCCGGCCTCAGAAGTACAGATGCAGAAAGAGCGGCATTATCTGTCACCTTCACGGAACCTTCCATTAATGAAGTGGAAAACTCTTCCGAATCCGAATAGGCTTCTACATTAAACTTCGTACCCAAGACCTCAATATCACATTTCTGCGTATGAACCACAAAAGGACACTCCTTATCATGTTCCACTTCGAAATACCCTTCACCATCTAACTTGACTTCCCTCTTTGTTCCGGAAAATACTGCTGGATAAACCATTTCAGAACGGGCATTCAACCAGACAGTAGTTCCGTCCGATAATTTAAGATTCACCCGCTGTCCGGCCGGAACAGTTACTGTATTCATGGCAGCCAGCATCTCCTTCTTTTCGGAAACATAGAAATATAAACCACAGGCAACTGTTATCGCAACGGCTGCTGCAATCTTCAGTACATCACGCATCCAGGGACGGATCAAAGGAACTTGGATTACCCCTGATATCACGCTCTTTCCTGCGATATCTTCTTCCATACTTCCGGCAAGGATCATCGCATCGAAAAATTCACGTTCCTTCAACAGTTCCCCTTCGTTTTCGGAAGAGGCATCCAACCAACGATACACAGCATCTTCTTCCTCCGGGGAGGCTATACCTTCAAAATATTTATATAGTATTTCTTTCTCCATCTTTTCGTGTTTCTGCCTATAAAGCGATTAACGATGGAACATCCCTAACGAAAAAGTGATCTTTTTTGAAATAAATATCTTAACAGTGCTATTTTATCCTTTTTCAGATTATCAAAATGTAACTACCATACCATGAAAATAGGATTACTATACCAGGTAAATGAAAATACCCCTGCGACTAATATTTTTTAACACATCAATATGATCATCAAAGAGTTTTAAAAGAAGCATTTTGTCAAAAATGAATATTCATTCAAAAGGAAGAAAAGACCGGTCTACTAACAAATACCAAAGAAAAACAATGCAGGTAAATAATCTTTCAAGGCAACACGAAGTACTCTCAATGCTTTGGTTATATGAAATTCTACAGCTTTGGTCGAAAGTCCCAGCGCATCAGCTATTTCTTTATGGCTCTGGTTATGATAACGACTTCTTGTAAAAATATCACGGGTCTGTGCCGGAAGGGTAAGTAAAGCCTTATCAACCAGTTCCTGAAGTTCTTCAGAAAAGATCCGTTCCGGATTACAGGCTTCCAACGTGGCAATGCGTAAATTCAACTTTCGGGTCTCGTTCGTTTTTACATACTCGACAAAATCTTCCTGAATACGCAACTGCCGTAAATGGTCCAGACATTTATGCTTGATAACGGTCAATATATAAGCAAGCACATTTGAATGAGAATCGAGCTTTTGACGGTTTTCCCAATAATACATCAAGCTCTCGATCGCTATATCTTCAGCCATCATCTCATCATCCACATATGTCCTGGCAAAGTGAACGAAACGTCCTTTGTAATTCGTAAACAGATGATTAAACGTTTGTATCTCGGTATTCTCCTTCATAATAATATAGCTAACAGGGGATAAAGATATACAAAAAATTCCCTGTTATATCCTTTGTGTATAAAAAACATTAAGTTAATGCATTTTTCAACTCAGGAGTATAACAGGGAATCATTCACTTTATACGTTCAATCGTAAAGCGATAGGTTAACGACCCCTCGTTCCACATGCTAAAGTTTGTATTCCAAAGATTATTGCTCAGATTAAAATGAATACCTCCTTTTTTGTCTGGATATTCCAATGAATAGTTTATACCTTTCGCCTCTCCTACATTGACAAGAAAAGCGGCTTCGCTCCATATACGGATAGTTCCGGATGAGGTAACCAAATCCACATAACGGTCGATGCCATGCTGCTGGCGATTTCCCTTTTCTACCACATCGAACAGATCGACACGCTCGCCGACCTTTTCTGCAACGATCGAAAGAATATCATCTGTATTAAAAGATAACCAATAGGCTTCCGGCAAGCGAACCGCAGGTTTCCCCTTTATTGTCAACGCAACTTCTGCTTTCTTGCCATTCTTATATTCCAATACATCCACATACATCTTTTCAGGATATACCCGCCGGTCGACTTCCGGACGCTCGGGAAAAGCAAGTTCACTCACCGTTCGTATTCCTTTTTTATCTTTACAAACTTCCTGCTTGACGACCTGTACCGGAAGAGAAACACTTACGGCTTTCGATTTATCCAATTCAGGCTTACCTATGTCGGCCAAAGCCCATCCATAACGGGCACGCAGATAATTATCCAGATAATGATCATAGTCGGCTGCATCATACATTTGATACGACAGCCCCTCGATCTTCAATACGCCATTTTTCAATACTGCGGCCTGCCAAGGAGCAGAAGATATAGATTGAGCTTTTTCTGTAAATGAAGGCACAACCGGATGATCGATCTCTTTCATTTTAGCCAACGCCTCTGCTTGCAAATCGTTCGGCAGGTATTGGATGGCACTATAAATATACTCGTCCAACTCTTTCCATGACGCTTCTGCCTTTTGGAAAGGAGGGGTAGAACGAGCCGGAAGGAAAAGATCCATATCATATTTATCCCAATTATGGAGATGTGTTTTCACATCAACACCCTGTGTATGTTCAGCTATTAAACCTAACTCCAGAGCAAAATCGAGTGCGGCATCACTGTTCTTATCTATTTTCTTTTCACGCAACCACTTCGAGTAAAGTTCGGACAAGGCCCTGAATTTAGCCATTCGTACAGGTGCACTTCCATAACCATAAATCCAGGTATCGCCGATTTCCGAAGTCACTACCGGCAGCTTATCCTGTATCGCAACCAATTCTTCGGCGATTTCATTGAAAGAAGAGGCTATCAGACGAGCATTCGGGTAACGTTTATGCAAACCGGCATAAATTTCCTTCACCTTTTCATAAGAATGAGGACCATGATTATCTCCGGTAAAATTAATGGATATAACCGCTTTGCCTCCCGGAAGTATGTTCTCCGATCCGTAATCCTGCTGATAGACCAGAATCAACTCACTACCATCCGTATCTCTCCAACGGCAGAATTCAGGAACAGCAGGAATAGGACAAGCCGGATTCACACCTATATGCAGGAAACGAATCCCCGCACGACTCATCGGAGCAACAATACTACGTGTATGTCCCGGTACATCAGTCATTTTAGCGGCAATTGTTTTCTTTCCATATTTCTCATCCAACTTATGCGACAAAAGCAGGCAGGTTTCGAACAAGTCCAGATTCATCGACTCAGACTCAACGGTATAAGGGACCGAATTCCAAACGATATCTCCCCGCCGGATAGCGGCCTCCAAACGCTCTATTTCTTTTGGGGATGCAGTATGGAGATATTTCCAGATCAACCATGCCCCTGTTGTCCAGACATATTGTTCATCTGTATTCTCAGCACGCAACTTTTCCGAGACATCCAATGCTTTCGGTATAAATTCTGTTATATAACGCTGAGTTACTACAGAACTCAAATCGGTAAAACCAACGTCCAGATGTGTTTTAAAAACAACATATACTTTATCGACAGAGGTATTTATTTCCTGCCCTCTAAGTTGAAAAATTCCTCCAAACACTACCAGGAGAAATAATAGAATTCGTTTCATATACATATTTTTATTTTTTCATGGTATGAATATATTCAGAATACAAATATAAAAGCTGCTATCACTATATAAAATAGCAAATAGCTGCTTATTCCGTGTATTATTATTGCTTACTCCAATGTCGAACCAATCTCAGAATAAGGAATTTCTTTAAAACCGGCTATCCGGTTAAAAATACCGGCATCTTTCCTGAATCCTTTCAAAGGATCGGACGGATCGACAAACCCCGGATCTTCATCCGTCACCCAGTTATTCCAGAACTCTCCCCACAAACTATTTCCATGCAGTAAGTCCGTTATCTTGTAAAACAAGTTTCCATGTATCTGGTTTCTTTTCGGAAAAGCCGGATCTTCCTGCCAGTAGTTGACCAATTCGGGATATTTTATACTATAAGGAGGCTGCGTATAATTGACAGCTTGTAATCTTTTATCATAAATACCTCCTTTGTCCAACATATTTTTCGCCCAGTTTTGTAAACGATTATCCAGATGGATAGCCGTAGGAGAATTAATAAAGATATTATTATAATATTTATGATCCATTCCACCTCCTATCAGAACAGGTAATGAACCGGCCTTAAAATAAATATTCCCGTAAACCTCGCTTCCACAAGCCCCATCGTCATGATAAGTAGCTGTTACACGGTGACGGGGACTCAATTCATGAAAATAATTGTAGCGAATAACATTACCTCGCTCCGACGGATCACGTCCGTAATAGATAGCCCCCTGGTCGTCTACCTCCTGACAAACCTGCGTGATATTACAGTACTCTATTGTATGATCGTTCCCATGAAACAGAATAGCCATACTCGGTGCATCTGATATATCGCATTTCGTAACCCGGTTTCCTACACCATCGATCCAAACGCCGGGCCGGTATGATTTTTCGATACGGTTATAACGGGATATTTTACAATTCTCCACATAATTATCCGAACGGGTCAAAGTAACACGGTTACCTCCTCCTAAACTGACACCGCCAGCACCTGTATTGTAAATATAACAATCTTTTACCCCGTTATTTTTACCGGCTTGCCGATCCAGTATTGTATTCTCATATATTTTTCCCATCATATCGCCTACCTTTCTACTGCAGAGTTCCCCACCTGCTTCCATCGCATGTGTCTGGTCACCGACAGATTTCTCAGGAGAATCAGTTCCTTTTCCTATGCAAACTCCAACATTGCCGACATTACGAATTATACATCCCTGTAACAATATGTTTTCCGTATTATCCATATAAACACCTATTCCCCGGCTATTTTCAATCGTAATACCTTCTATTGTCACGTTCCTGCAATTTTCCACAGCAATAACAGGACTCTCTAAAACAGTCAAACAGACTTTCGATATTTTTTTATCTCCCGGAAGAAAGTAAAACTTCCGTGTATCCGGATCGATCACATATTCTCCCGCCCGATCTATTTCTTCCAATAAATTTAAGGCGAACCACCGACGAAAATCTGCACCGGTAAAAAACTGATAGGTTGTAAACATTCCTGCATGTACTGTGGAATCTTGCATGTTAATCGATTTTACCGGTATCATATCATCCGCATAACCATGACCAAAATAACCGCCTATCCACATATTATCCGTATGTGCCCAATGCCCCGGCCGTTCTTCCTGAAAATGGAAAACAGGCAACCGACCTTGCAGCTTATCTTCCGGACCACCGGAAATATCGACACGTCCGATCAACACCATCGAATCGTTCGGCCAACGGGATAAATGTAACGGCTCAGTATCTACAATCAACTCAGACCAGGCCGGTAGTGATTTACGTCCAAATCCGGAAGGACGAATATTCGCCAATGTTTCTACAACACTTTTACAATCCACCTCAACAACTTTTCCACGTACACTTTCCTGTAGACGGGACAAAACAACCGGATCTTTAACCAGTCTTACTTTACTCAAAGAAATGACCTTATCGCCGGAAACAGAGACTTTCTCCCCTTTTTTACTTTTTATTCGTAAAGAATGCCAGTTTCCCGGCAAGATTTCAATCGTTTTATCGGTACGATACTCACCACCTGCCATTTCTATAATGACATCTCCCTCTATCGATGTAGCTTTACGAATAGCTTGTTGCAAAGTTCCCGAACCGGGTTTTACCGTTATCTTCGTTTGACTTATATCTGATTTGTTTTCATCTTTTCCATGGATAATACTCCCGTGTAAAACAAAAAAGACTAATAAAATGAACTTCATTTTCATCATTAACTCCTTCCTATTGCTTCTATACAAACAACCTCAATTTATGGAATACAAATATAAAAGCAGCTATCGCTATATAAAATAGCAAATAGCTGCCTATTTGGTGGATTATTATTGCTTACCTATTTTCTAAACGATTCCTTTATCAACGGGTAAGATGCAATACACATCCGCTATTCGCCTCTACATCAAGAACCAACGAGGACTGTAGTTTTATCGTTTTTATACTTACCACATCTTTTTTCTTTCCAGGTGCCTGATAATAAAGAGTCGCTTCACAGGCAGACGTATCTTTCAGGAAATCCAGCGGCAATGTCACCTGCCTTTTGTCTCCTGCATTCAGGATACTAATATACCAATCGGAGCCAGAACGACGAGCTACTACAGCATATTCCCCCATCTTTCCATCCATGAATCGTGTATCATCCCACACAGTCGGAATTGAATTATAAAATTTAGTGGCGGCATCTGTTTTTATCACAGATTCGGCAGAACCTGCTCCACCTGCACGGGACGGAGACTTCTCGGGACGGTCATACCAGTAAACAAACTGCCACGGACTATAAATAGCAACCAGCTTAGCTAGCTGAGCTGCACGGCCTCCCATCTTTTCCGTCACCCTTTCTGCAAAATAACAGTTGGTATAATCACCTGCCCCGCAAATCATACGATTATATAAAGTATAGATAGCCTGATCTAATGACGGGCTTTCTTCATCACCACGGATACCTTCCTGAGTCAGCAAGTTCGGATAAGTTCGTGAATAACCTGTCGGTCGATATTCATCATGGATATCGACCATCAATTCATACTTTGCCGCCTTTCGTACAGCCTGATGCAACCAAGCCGTTGCATACTGGTCACCCACATTCACAAAACCGTATTTTACACCTTTGATACCCCACTTTTTATATAAAGGAAGTATTTCATCCAATTGTTGATGCAAGGCTTTTTTATTCACGTACACAAGTATTCCTACCCCTTTGGATTCTGCATATTTTATCACTTCAGGCAAATCGAGCGGTCCTTTGGAACGGGCAGGATCGATCGTTACCGTTGTTGCATCCGATTTCATATCTTCTTCCGCACCATACCAACCGGCATCAAACAGCACATAAGCAATATTGTTTTCCGCAGCAAAATCGATACACGCCAAACTTCCTGCCGTAGTCAACGTAACCTCACGAAGCACTTGCCCGGGTTTGATCCAACTCGTATTGGCTATTTGATTAGGTTCATTCAGATTGAGTACGAAATAATTATGTTCTACCAGCTTTCCCGGATGCTCGGCAACCATCACATAGCGCCAGGGGGATTGATATTTAGCCAAATCCAGGTTTACCTTTCCCGATAGTACGGATTGTACCCCCAAACCGGTTTCGCTCTTTTCAAGCTTCATTCGGGAATAATCGACCAAGGCCGCTTCACCGATTGCCACAAAACGATGATCATTTATCTGAATAACCTGCGGACGATCGGCCGCCCCAGTCAATGAACTCAATCTCTTTTCCGAATAAGCTCCTTGCGCCATACCGGTTACCCAGGTCTTGCAGTCCTCTTTGAACAGGAATTGCGTATTTTCTTCAGTCAGCGTACAGTTCCAAAAGTCCAAATTATCGAAAGCATAGCGAAAAGCCAAACCTTCATCATACAAGCGGACAAACAAGGTCATTTCTTTCAGGTTTTCATCCAAACGAAATGATAATTTTAACTCATTATACCGGTCTGTCACAAGAGAACGTTCTCCATAGATAGGTTGCCAGGTTTGATCAACTGATTTTTTTGTTTGATTAATAACAGACCAATTACCCTGCAAAATATTTTCTGCCAACTCCAATTGAAGGGTTTTCACATCTACTACCTTACTTCCTTTTTCATACAAAAAAATCTGTACAGATTGATCCTTCACATCAATTTCTGCATTCAATAACTCCGAAGGACTTTTCAACGAACCAGTCGTTTGTGCACTAACGAAAACAGACTGCAATAACGCAGTTAATAAAATAATTGTTTTTTTCATGATATAATTACTTTTATCTATTTCTCCCTCCCGGCCATAGCCATCATCTTACTATTTCTGCGAACAAAAATAATTCAAAAAAGAGGATTCATAAGCTTTCCAACACTTAATCCTCCTCTTTTTCTAATATACTATGAATTAATAACCCTCATTCTGGATCAAGCCAGCTTCCTTGTTTGCTTCTATTTCCGAATTAGGAACAGGCAATTTATTCAAATGATTTCCTAACTGATATCCTCCCTGAACAACTTTCGGATTATACTTCATCAGATATTCAGTCAGTTTATTCATTCGCATCAAGGTATTCAGACGAAAATCTTCCATATAGAGTTCACGAGCCCGCTCATCCAGAATCAAATCCTGGTTAACATCGGAAGTTGCAACAGGAGTTGCATTGGCCCTGTTACGTACGACATTTATATCGGCTGCAGCTGCATCAAGCTTACCTGCCAACATATTTGCTTCGGCACGCAATAAATAGGTTTCTGCCAGACGCATAATATACCAGTCTTTATAAATACGGCCATTATCATGAGTTTCGCCACTCGTTGCATCTTTGAATTGTCCGTGATGCCGGGCAGTAACGACTTTAATAAAAATAGGTTGAGTAACCCGGAATAAATCCTCTTTATTACCTAATGTCTCTTCTGTCATTAACTGACCGTAAAAACGGCTATTCGGATTTGTCCAGTAATATTCGCGCCGCATATTATATTTGGAATTACGCATATCACGATCCCAGTCTCCCTTGTACTGCCATATTTGATTTGCAGCGTAATTAGTTATAGAAATCTGATCCACAGGACGTCCGCTTAAGATATCTTTCAGCCAGTTCGGATTGCCATCAGTATCTTTCAGGTTCCACCAGTTCGTACCTATCCAACGTTCCATAGTGAAATTACCGCCGGAAACACCTACATTTCCACCTCCTTCCAATTCAACATCAAACTGCACATTCCAGATACATTCCTTATTTCCGTCAATTCTATTGAAATTATTTTCTCTGAAAAGATCCCAGTATACATCCCCCCATCGTTCTTTCTCACCCTGGTAATCATAACCTTCGAAAGTAAAATCTTTCAATTTACCGAATCTTTCCGTCATCAAAAACATCGACGGATTATTAATAACAGCAGTAGCCTGTTCCACTGCACCGTTATAATCTTTTATACAAATCAAAATCTCCGATAACAAATGCCGGGCTGCCACATTAGAAGCTCTTCCCCCTTTTTGACTATCTATTTCCGGCATCCACTGGATTGCAAACAGTAAATCTTCTTTACATTGCCTATAAATTTCCTCTTGGGACACACTCTTATAATTAAACTGAGGAGAAGTGGTTTCTTCTAAAACGACAGGTGCATTTCCCCACATATTAGCTAAAAAGCGATAAGCAAACGCGCGTAAGAATTTCGCCTCTCCTACAATCGCATTCTTTTCTTCTTCAGAATTCCATTTTACAAGTGAACTCTCTGCCCGATTGATAATGACATTACAACTGTAAATATATCCATACAACCGTTGCCACCATTTTTTGGCAAATCCATTATCGGCATTCAACGTATTCCAGTAAAAATACTCCGGATATGTATCTGTACCGGAACGAGGACTGTTCAAATCCACATCCACCCCCATCAGGTCATAATTCTGCCAGCTATCCGTATTGGCATAAAAATCATTTCTTATGCTCAGATAAATATTTGCTAAAGCAGCCTCGAAACCTTTTCTATCTGTATATGAATTTTCCGGAGTCAAAAAATCTTTAGGTACCTCTGTCAGTAAATCATAACAGGAGGTCATAGAGCCAGCAAGTACCAATCCTATAAATAGTTGTTTTATTAATTTCATTTTTAATCAGATTAGAAGTTAAACAATAAAGTCATTTGATATGTACGGATAGAAGGAGAAGACGAAATAGTCAAACCGGAACCTGTTTCCGGATCCAGACCATCCCAATGAGGAGCAAACGTCAATAGGTTATCAGCACTCAAAGACAAACGCATATTATTAAATCCGAACCGTTTAACAAAACGAGAGAGATCATAACTTAAAGCGACTTTTTGTAATTTAATGAAACTACGATCCATATACTTTGTTCCTTTATATCTTGCATTTGAATTATAATCCAGACGCGGATACTTTGCATCTGTATTCCGAGGTGTCCAATAGTCAAAAACAGTCCTGTTATGGGCCGCACTATTTATATATTCGTCATAATAAGGAGTATTGCTACCCGACTGGAAATAACCGTTTCCTCCCCAGATTGAATTGATATATATCATCAAAGAGAAATCCTTATACTCCAGTGTATTTGTTAAACTCCAACGGAAATTTTCCTTGGAAGTACCCAGGAACTGACGGTCTTTATCGGAAGTGATCTTGCCATCGCCGTCAACATCTTCAAGCTTATAATCCCCCGGACGCATACCGTCCATGATCGTACCATTATCCACATCCTCCTGCTGCCACATACCGATTACCTTATAGCCATAAATGGTTCCCAAAGTCTTTCCGATAAAATAGCCCGAACTAATCAAATCATCCTCTTTCCCGTCACCATCATTATCTTCTCCATAAATAGTAACCACTTTATTACGGTTCAGGGAGAAGGCAAAATCGGAAGTCCATTTGAAATCTTTAGATTCTATATTAACAGAATGTAATCCGATTTCAACACCTTTGTTTCTGATCTTTCCTAAATTAGAGAGCATAGATGTTTTTCCGGAAACAGAAGGCAACGACAAACTAAACAACAAATCCGTCGTATTGGTGAAATAGGCATCAATATTACCGGAAAGGCGGTTATTCAAAAGAGAGAAATCAATTCCTGTATTAAAACCGGTTGTTTTTTCCCATCCCAGATCATTCAGAGCAAACGAACTGATACCCTGTGTAATGGAATAGGAAGGATCACCTGCAAAAATATACTTATTAGTACCAACCTTAGCCAAGGTACTATAAGAGTCAATCGACTGATTTCCGTTAGAACCATATGAAACACGTAAAGCCAGATTATTGATCGGTTCAATATCTTTCATAAAAGACTCATTAGAGATGTTCCAGTTCAAACCGCCCGAGGCGAATGTCGCCCATTTCCGGTTGACACTGAAAGCAGAACAGCCGTCACGGCGAACTGTTCCCGTAATAGAATAGCGACTGTCAAAAGTGTAAGTTCCACGCGCCATCCAGGCAATTGCGCCACTTTCGCCGGCACCTGTGTCTACTGTTTGTTTCTTTCCGTCTTCCAGTTTGTTATCTCCTAAAATCGTATTGTCAAAATTCTCTGCATAAGCAGTTGCATTTTCCCATGTACGACGTTCACGCGAATACAAGAAAGTTGCATCGATATTATGCTTTTGATTAAAGGTATTATTATACTTTATCATGTTATCCAGCAACATATTATAGTTGTTCTCATGCTTCCGTTCACCTTTACCGTTTTTCCCCTGGCCGGTCGTCGTATATTCATCATAAAAATAATATTTCTGCGACCAGCGTAACGTATTCGAGTAAACCATCTCATAAGATAATCCTTTTACCCAAGGAATAGTTATTTTAGCATTCAATATAGCCCCCAGAATATTGTACTTTTCAGTATCATCGGTTTTCATGCTCCAGAAAGGACTTTCAAAAGAGGTCGTTGTTTGCGGATATTGCAAATAACGGCCTTCATCATCATACAAAGAAGCATAAGGACTGAACTGTGCTGCCTTATTCATTGCGGGAGAATCGCCGGAGTAATCACGAATACTATAATTGGTTTTTACTCCTACTTTCAGCCAGCTTGTCAAATTGCTGTCGATATTGACACGCCCTGAAAAGTTTTTATAACGATCATTCATGACAACACCTTTCTGGTCGGTCAATGCCGCAGAAATATAATAATTAGCAAAATCTGAACTGTTGGATATGCTGACATTCGCCTTCAAATTATATGCATTCTGTCGGAACAATTCATAAGGATCGGTAAAGGTCGGACGATGATCCTGAGTTGCATTATAATTTTTAGCTTCTTCCGGCTGAAGATATATATTTAACTTCTCCGGATCGGCATCCAATCCGTTTGCTTCGCGTACATCCAACAGTTTTCTTAAATACCCTGCTGCATCATAGACTTTCAAACGTTTCAACTCATTACTTATACCATACGACAAATTCACGGAAAACTCTGGCTTGGACGTTTTACTTCTACCTCGTTTCGTCTGAATC
The DNA here is from genome assembly GCF_003479145.1 of Parabacteroides sp. AF18-52. Classification (NCBI taxonomy): domain Bacteria; kingdom Pseudomonadati; phylum Bacteroidota; class Bacteroidia; order Bacteroidales; family Tannerellaceae; genus Parabacteroides; species Parabacteroides sp. AF18-52. The sequence goes on along the minus strand of NZ_QUGR01000018.1, from coordinate 55,602 downwards.
AGGATGACACCATTGGAAGAACGGCTACCATACACAGCCGCCGCACTGGCATCCTTCAGCACAGTGAAAGAATCGATATCATCAGAAGGGATATCAGCTAATGAACCATCATAGATAGCTCCATCCAATACGATCAAAGGATTATTACCTCCATCCCGGGTTGAGTTCTGACCACGGATGCTGAATCCTGCCACACTACCTGCTTTATTTACGCCACCGATATTCAGACCGGGAACCGATCCCTTGATTGTTTCCATAATATTATTTGTCGGTACATCCCGGTAGGTATTGATATCCGCTTTAGTCACAGAGCCGGTTATAGCCTGTCTGTTCAGCGTACCGTATCCAATTACGACCACTTCATCCAAAGCCTGAGTATCTTCCTGCATTTTTATCTTATAGACAGTTTGATTACTTACAGTAACTTCCTTGGTTGCGTATCCGATATACGAAATCAGCAAAGTCATGCCCGGAGAGGCTTCGATATTGAATTTTCCGTCCACATCCGTTATTGTTCCTATAGTAGTTCCCTTCATGGAAACATTGGCTCCGATGATCGGTTCGTTATTGTCGTCTACTATTGTTCCGGATATTTTCATGGGATTGGTACCCGCTTTTTTTACGGCAAGATAAATCTGATTATCTTCTTTCTTCTCATAGATCAACACCGTTCCATTCAACAATCGGCTCATGGCCGCATCTATCGACTGATTATTGACTTCAAAAGAGACTGTTTTATCCAAATCCGGGAGTTGATTACTGTAAAAGAAACGATAATCTGTAGCTTTTTCAATGGTACGTAAGGCCTGCCTGATGGTTTGTCGCTTTACATTGACAGTCACCTGTGCAAAAACGGAAGTGGATAGAAAGGCTACTATACATATAGCCCCTATCTTTTTCATAATATTTCCTTTTTTCAGAAAGGAAAAAATAATTTCTGATTTTTTATTCATACTTTTGTGTAGTATTAAATGGTTAATTACCAGAGAGTGACTACTTACGAATATTCAACTCTCTTAATTGACTGATAATAGGGGAAGGTGTTGCAAGCACTTTCCCTTTTTTGTGTATGTGTTTTTTCTACGTCATATCCATACTATTTAAAGGGTTAATCACTATAGAGTTCTATCACGTCATCTTTTTTCTTATAAGAGATGGAAGATGTAAATTGTAAGGCATAAAGAGTAGACTGTAAGCTGGCATTTTTCAGGGTTCCGGTGAAAGTGATGCAATTCAGCCTATCGCTTTTAATCTCAAACTTCACATTATAATTGCGCTCCAGTAGTTTGATAATATTCAGGATCGGCTCATCGTTGAATACCATTTCATTATTCATCCAGGCGATAAATAACCGGTCGTCTTCCTTTTTCTTTATCATCCGGTTTTTCTTCAACGAATAAACGGCTACTTCTCCTGGGCTTAGGTTGATAGATTGGGTAGAAGACGAAATAATGACCGAACCTTCTGCCAGATAAGTCATGATATTCTCATCATCGGGGTAGGCATGGACATTAAATGAAGTACCCAAAGCACGTATCTGAATATCTCCAGCTTTTACGATAAAAGGAGATCGAGCATCTTTTGCAACATCAAAATAAGCTTCTCCAACCAGTTCGACCTGACGTTGTTTCCCGTTGAAATTACTACCATAACGTAGTTTCGAGTCAGCATTCAGATGGACTATTGTGCCGTCCGGCAGAGAAATATCCGATTTCTGTCCCTGGCCTACTTCTACAGTCATATCATTATATTTGGTTAACAACCTGTTTTCGTTCCAATAGAATAATGATACAGCAATGGCACCGACTACGGCTACACAGGCAGTAATCCGCATAAAGCTCCTCCTGATATTTATCTTTTTGGGGTTAACAGTCTTACTGATAACCTTAAAAATACGTTCATCTACCGACTCCGGCATATGACCGAAAGAATGTTCCCAGATTCCATCAAAGTCCTCCACCCACCTGTCTGAGTCGTTCAACATTGCGGCTAACTGACGTTTTTCATGCTCAGTAGCCCTATTATCATAGAATTTGTCAAGTAATTCCAAATGTTTGCTCATAATCTCCTTTAAAATAAAAATGATAAAACCGGATAAATCAATAATATGATACCATTCAGCAAGTCTCCCCTGTTAGCCCTCAGCATTTGGGAAAGGAACTTTGTTGACTGCCTCAGATGACTTTCCACCGTATTTTCAGAAATACCCAGCTGGCTGGCTATCTCTTTTTGGGAAAGGTGTTCAATATGTTTCAAACGATAGACTCTTTGTCTGGCTGGCGGCAGCATAGAAATAATACGTTCTACTTCCTCCAACAACAGATTCAATTCAACTTCATTCTCTACACAATTCTCGGCTTCCCTAACGTTCTCTATCTGTGAAATCATCAACTGTTCCTGAATGCGTTTTGCCGTTTCCTTCAGAAACAGGTTACGAGATATCTTTTTCAGATAACCCTGGAATGAAAATTCAACCACAATCTTCTTCCGATTCTCCCAGATAATGATAAATGTCTCCTGCACAACTTCCTCCGCCATCGAATAATCGCCGTGTGAAAGTCGGATGACAAACTGAAAGAGAACGTGTTTATACCGATTGTAAAGCTCTGTGAAAGCTTTAAAGTTATCAGACATAATCTCCTTCATTAACTGTTGATCTGATAACTGCTCTATTTTGTGCATTCGTGGTGTTTTTTCTATAAATGATACATTGCATTATTACCGAATCCTATATTAAGGAGATAACAGGGGGGAGGTTTCCGTGATTCAAAAGTGATTCTTTAACATTATTTTGCACACAAAATACAAAATAAAAGAAGGTGACACACTATAACACTATATTTGCTACGTCACTATTTATCGAATACAAATATAAAAGCAGCTATCGCTATATAAAATAGCAAATAGCTGCTTATTAAGTGGATTATTATTGCTTTTAAAGCAATAAGTACCCTGATTATTCACATATACTCAACGACACAGGCCCTAAAAGTCCGGCAACACCATCTCCTCTATATGGAGTCGGAATCGTCTGATAATGATTTGACAATGTACTATAAACCAACACTTCCAGTTGATTGTCGCCCTGTTTAACATACTTGCCAATATCCATTTTATATGGTGGCCTCATCATTATACCGACCTCTTTTCCATTAACTTTTATCTCACAGGAAGCATTTACATCTCCCAGATCTAAAACGACTTTACTCCGTGCCCCGATTTTTGGTATAGTTATCTGCTTTCTGTAATACATTCCACCTGAATAATATTTCAAAGCTCCGGTTTCTGACCAATTACCGGTTTCTAAAAGTCCCTTTCCTGTCTTTATTTTAACAGGTTCACAAATCACACCAGCTCCTTGATAACCTGGTTTTCTTTTGACAGAGAAAGCAACCAAGCCAACCTTTTTCCGAGTATCCGGAAAAATAACCCGATATTTACTTACTCCCGAAGAATCCTCGGACAAAAGCTGAATATTCCTTTTCTCTATAGCTTTTCCATTGAACCATACTTTCAAATCACTTCCGGCTATCGTCATATCCATTTCCTCCATTCCGGGAACAGACTTGAAACGATAATTCCAAACAAGATTGTTGCCGCCATAAAGATCATATAACAAATGATCCCCCAAAGCCCATCGTGTCGAAATTATTTTATCATATGAAGATGGTTTTTCCGGGGTAACAGATGATGCCGGGAAAAATACCACAGAACTTCTCTTTCTAAAATCCCTATATGTTCCTTTTTGAAATCTGAATTTCCCTTTCTCCGTATTAGCATACGCAACAGTGCATTGATGCCATCCTTCTTCCAGCAAAATATTCCGATCTGCTGGTTTCTGATCGACTAAAAGATAATCGGGATCAACACCCTCTATTTCAATTCTATAATAACCAGTAACCGGGACATACACCTGACTTCTGTATATCTGATGTCCTCCCTGATCCAATATGAAGAAACCATTGCTGACTTTACCTTTCAAACCATGCCAGCCTTGTGATCCCGGATTATCAAAAACACCATATTGCCACGAAAATTCCAATATTTCCTGCGATGAACCATTCTCCTGTGAAACATTTTTTAATGGAATATCCGCAGACTTAAACTCACTTACAAACTGAGGACCAAAACCATACACGCTTTCAGGCCATTCCGAATCATCAAAATCAGGTAATATCCAGTTTTCAGGAGAAGAAACTGCCGGTTGATGCTTAAAAGAACGGGCTTCAGCCCCAATAACTTCCGAAGCAGGGAAACGAAAATCACCCCATTTATTGTCTAAAGTCGGCAACAACTCAGTCTCCCACGAACCAGTAATCAATGATTCGTATATTACCTTCGGTTCTTTTGTGAACTCCGGTGCCATAGTAGGTTTTCCCTTTGAAAAAACAAACAAATACGAATTATCAGGTTCTTTTTCCAATTTGAGCCATGTTCCTTCTTTTGTTTGACGGATGACAGGATAATCGGATATTGTCCCGTCAGAAGCATTCCAAAGTTCAACTTTACCCGTAGCTCTGAAAAAACACTCCGTATCTTTAGGCACGTCCATAATCATATAGACATCACGTTCTCCCACACACCTATGCAAAACTTTACCTTCTCCGGTTCCCGATATGAAATCGGGAATAATCAGGGCCTTTATTTGTTTCACAACCTCATCTTCCGAAAGATATAACCCTACACCATTCGAATTATTAACCTGTTTCTTTACTTTCTTTCCCTGAGATATTTCCTGGGAAGTCGCACCAAATATTTCCCGGATAATCGCATCCACCTTGGGATCATTTTCTCCAAGACAGGTACTGGCTTTCGGTAATTCGCCAGTTGCAATTATTATCCCTCCCGAACGATAAAAGTCCAATACTTTTAGTAAAGAAGAATAATGCATCGCTTTCATATCTGCCAAAATCAATATACGGTATTTTTCTCCAGAGATGTTCAAACAAGCGTTTTCAACTTTTGATTTTTGCAATGATCTGTAATCCATAAAGTCATAATCCAAACCGGAATTACTAAGTTTCATGGCTTGTTCAAAAGCTATCTTTGTATTAGCCTCCGGATAAGCCTGCATCGATTCTGTCGGATACATTAACGCGATATCACAAACATGAGTGCCCTGGCTCATCAAATAGCTCAATCTTTCCGTATACTGAAGCCATTGTTTCATATGCGGCCAATAAGGCATTCTAAAATGAAAACAAGGCGGAGCCCATTCCCACCAACCACCATGCGTAGAATAATATAGTCCATGCATACAGACTAAATTTCCGCCTGCCATAAAATGATGATCCATTTGTTTTGTCAGCCACGAGCCTGTACTCCCCCATCCCATACTATGAAAAGCTTCAAGCCACGTCCTCGGACGTTCATATAAATGAGCTATCGAACTGGATACTTTCGTTTGTAAAAAACTGGAGCCGGTCGACGGTGCATCATTTCCCGGTGCAGTATACCAGGAATTGGCTCTGAAATAATCGATGTATGCCAATGGTTCCGTTCCACGTCCAAAATTATCGCTTCCATAAATTAAACCACGTGAAGCATGCCAATTATAAATGGGTTGAAAATAACGTTCTTCCGCCAAATCCATTAATACATCGCAATAATCCAGACGTATTTTAGGAGTTATATCCCCGATATCTTCTTTTAAGGCCGGAAGATAAAGTGTAATATCATATCCTTTTCTCTTTTCAAATTCTTCTTTAAAGTCCTCTGACCAGGAACCCATTTTAATAGGATAAGATAACTCGTCCTGAAAAAAATAATTCATGCTGCCTGATGCTGCATCTCCCATATTTTTTTCAAAACGATCAAAATATACATTTATATATTCTTTCCCGATGTCCGGATGCAATAAATGGCTTTTTTTAGTTGAAAGAATATATACTTTATAATTTTTCCCTTCCGGAACTTTCCACAAAAGTTTTCCATCAGATATATGTTTAGCCAAATCTATTTTCTCCGGCCAGGCAACAGCACCTACAAACTGTTCTGGGATATCATAAATAAAAGTTGTTCCCCCCAGAACAGTATCAGACACAATATCCAATTCTCCCTGATAATTCTGAAATTTCTCCTCTTTCAACAACTCATCCGTATAATACCCATTACCAATCCATCCGATAGTATAGTCATCCATACCTAATCCGACATTTCTTAATGTGCACTCTTTAGCAAACCAACTCCAAAAATTCCACCAATCTCCGGAGAAAACATTCGGTCTTCCCGCTTCTGTTTTTCCGGAAAGTCCATATCCGTTTTTCATCTCCTCTACATCCACTTCCGGATCCATATGTATGTAACTCACAGCGAAACCGTCTGTTGCAGATGCCGATAAAATGTCAAGCTGTTCTTTCATTCGTTCCCGGTTTAAACTGTCACCGTTCCACCAATAGAAAGGCACATTACCATATCCTTTCGGAGGAGTAGCAAATTCTGAAAAAACATCTGCATCTTTTTTCGGATATCCTTTATATTTTTGTGACTGAGCAAAAGTAACCAGACCGGAAAGAGAATAAAGAACAATTACTTGAAGAACGATTATCTTCCTCATAAACAAATTATTATTTTGTATTTTATTTAAAATCATAAACACATTATCATATAAAGAGGCTTCCCTGTCTTTGCACAGGAAGCCTCTCAATAAATTTATTTTTATCATTAATTTATGACAAGATCATTACCAACCGGGATTTTGTTCCAGTACCACATCTTTATTCGTATCAATAACAGTTTGAGGAATAGGCCAAAGATTAAATGATTTTGTCAATGTTAATCTGGGATAATTCCAATATGAATATTTTTTTATGCGATCGACAGCGACTGTCCCTCCCATACGAAGAAGGGTATTCCAACGACTCTCTTCATACATCAATTCGCGGGTTCTTTCGTCAAGAATTAAATCAATGCTGACATCACTGGCTGTCACCAGGTAACTGCATTTTGCCCGCGAACGCAACATATTTATATCAGACGCTGCACCCGAATTATCTCCTACTCTCAATTTTGCCTCGGCACGTAACAATATTGTTTCAGGTAAACGTATCAAATAATCATCGCGGAAAATACTACGCAATACTCTACCGTCAGCTGCTAATGTATAAAAGTCAGGGCCTATTTTGCATGATATCGGATATATCAAGGTATAAGCGCCATCGTCATATTTACCGTTCGCATCTTTTTTGTAAAGAACATCCCAAGGTATTTGCTTTCCATAATATTCAGATGTTTTTATATTTCCTAAAAAAACACGACGTAAAACAGCCTCTGAATTACGCATATCTTCAGCCCATTTATCTTCATAAACTCCATCACGCGAATAAGGAGTTGGAGTAACCTGGCTACAACCAAAACCTCCGACATCTTCCATCTGACCACCAATGTGAGCTCCCCCCTGATCTCTGAAAACCGGTCCATAAATAGCCGGGTAATCTAAACAAGCCAGATTACCGTCCGATTTATATACTTCATAGTCAGATTGAGCACACCAGATAGCTTCCGTATTTCCATTTTGATAATCTTGATTTCCAATCTGGAAAAGGTCCCAATACACATTTCCTTCTATAGGATAGCCTGCTGAAGAATAAGTCCGATCTGCTGTTTGTTCTGTAACTGAAGTGGCATAATAAAACTCCGGTCCTTCGTTTTTACGTGCACCGAAACGTTCCGTCATAAGACTATAGGTTCCTGAATCTATAACATCATTGGCATACGAAATAGCCTTATTATATGCACTGGCAGCGTCACCACCTTCCTCTTCCAGCAAAACTCCCTTATCAATGTACAACTGACAAAGATTATGCTGAACAGCCGCCCTTACCAAACGTCCGGCCTCTGCTGTTGTAACAGGCAAATCGTTTATGATATCTTCCATTTCATCGATAGCATATTGATAGGTCTCCATACGTGTCGAACGTTTATAATCATATTTAGGAGTAGAAGTTATTTCTGTAACCAACGGAACTCCTCCAAATAGTTCTCCCAAATTTCTGTAAGCAAAAGCCCGGAAGAATCGGGCCTGAGCAATTATATAAGCTTTGTCGGATTCCGAATTCCACATTATATGCTCTAAATCTGCGGCATAAATGGCTGTATTTGCCGTATTAATCAGATAATAAAACGCGGCATATGTATCCTTAAATACTCCATATTCCGAATTAATCATGCTGTAATCGTTAAACCGATAAGAATAACGTATAGTCGGTACATCAAGAACATCAGTACCGTTTCCCATTCCATATGACCACAAATTCAATTCTCCGTAGTTATTGTAAGGACAATAGATATTGTGAACTTTGATATAACAAGTGGCAAGCACTTGATCTACCTGCTCAGAAGTTGTAAATACATTGTCAATTGTGTAAAATGTTTCGGGATCTTCTTCCAAAAATTTACTATCATCACAACCAACGACTGCAAATATCGTCATCAACAACAATAATGTTTTATATATATATGTTCTTTCCATTGTTTTATAAAGTAAAATTTAGAAACTCAAATTCAAACCAAAAGAAACGTTCGTCATTATCGGATATGTCTGACTTAATGCTGTACTACCGGTTTCCGGATCACCGCCATCCCAGCCGGTAATTGTAGCCAGGTTTTTCCCGGTAATAAACAACTTAAAATTATTAATACCCATATTCTTCACCCATGGCTGGTTGAATGTATACGAAAGCGTTACATCCTGTAAACGTACATAAGCCCGGTTTTGCAAACCAAGAAAATAACTATCTCCTGTGAAAGTTGCAGCCGGATATTTATTACTCGGATTTGCCTCTGTCCAATAAGGTATATACAAACCATTCGAAGCAAACCACTGCCTATCACCTCCGGTTATATAAGCATTTGTATTTCCTGCCTGATAATAACCGTTACCTCCGAACACTCCGGCAATCATCACATACAACTCCCAGTTTTTATACTGTAACGTATTACTTAAATTCAGTTTGAAATTCGGTGCCTTATTTCCTATTACAGAACGGTCTTTTTCATTGATCACACCATCATTATTTTTATCCACATACTTAGGAGTTCCTGCAGAAACACCATTGGCTTCCATATACTCAGTATCATTTGTCTGGACAATTCCATCCTGTTCATATCCAAAAATAGAATGTATCGATTCACCTATAAACAGACTATTTCCGATATCATCATCTTCCTTTCCGTCGCCATCAAGGTCTTCTCCATACAAGTGAACCAGCTTATTACGATTCAGCCAAAATGTCAATCCTGTAGTCCAGTTAAATTCCTTATTCTGAATATTGACAGTCCGTACAGTAGCTTCTACTCCCCTGTTTTTTACTTCACCCATGGAAGAGTACATACTACCAAATCCAGTCATTACTGGAATCGAGCGAGAAAAAATCTGATCATATGTTTTAGATAAATACACATCTACATCGACGAATAAACGACTATTCAGCCAGGTTGATTCAAATCCCATATTCCATGCCTCAGTCGTTTCCCATCCTAAGTTTGAATTACCTATAGTATTCTGGTTAATACCGTATGAAGGTTTTCCCGAATTACCAAATGGATAATATATACCTCCGGAATGACCCGTTACTACCTGCGACAATGTTGAATATTGTGTCAATCCCTGATTCCCGTTTTTTCCCCACGACAGTTTTAGCTTCATGTCATCAAGAAATTCTACACTTTTTACAAATGGTTCATTGGTCATACGCCAGGCTGTACCTATGGCCCAGAAATTACCCCATTTATTATTTGCACCAAAAACAGACGAACCGTCTCTTCTATAAGAAGCTGTCATGTAGTAAGTGTCACCAAACGAATAAGAAGCTCGTCCAAAATACCCTATATTCGTTCTTTTCCAGTTATTTAATGATATTTTTTGAGTAGACGCATAATGGAGACCATTTAAACCTAAAGCTGTATTCCCGTTCGCTGCAAAATCACTACCTGATAAAGTCTGGGATTCAAACTTCTGGTAGTCACGAGTTGCAACTGCAGTCAGATCAATATTATGTTTTCCAAATGTCTGGTTATAATTTAAAATATTGTCAATCACATAACTGGTTGTTCTTTCATTTGCAATGCTACCTCCGGCACTACTTAAATAACTATTTTGAGTAGCAACAGAATAGCGGGAGTCATCATCATACGACCCGGCCGGAACATTGTATGACTCATGAGTAAAATCACCGTTCTTTCTGTAATTAAGATTTCCTGCATAATTGAAACGGTAGCTTAAACCGGAAATCCACGGACATTTGACCACTGCATACGCATTCGCACGAAGATTATCACGAAGATCCACATTTTCTTTCTTGGATTCGTCATCGATCCCCCACAAAGGATTGCCTCTACCGCGCGTACCGTCAGGAATAGCCTCAAGCATACCATTCGGCCTGTACATCATAGCATACGGAGACAAGATCGTAGCTGACCAAATATTAGCTCCAATACCGGAATAATCAGTTCTGGTATATGCTGCATCAAGACCTATCTGCAACCAACTTGTAATATCAGTATCTATTTTTCCCAATATTGAGACACGTTCATAATCATCACCTTTTATTACGCCTCCACTCTCTGTATAGGAAGCTGATAAATAGTAGTTCATCCTATCACCGGCTCCGGATACTGCCGCCTGATAATCCTGGGTCCATCCAGTTCGTGAAATTTCATCCAACCAATCTATTTCTTTTCCGGAATTCATGTTTATTTCTTCCTGAGGTACCAAAAAACTATAATCAGAATATCCGTTCGCAGCGGCCGTAGCATCAAGCCATTGTTCACCATTCATCAATTCTGGTTTAAGATGCCATGACTGCATGCTTCCTCTTGCATTAAAATGGATGACCGGCTTACCTTGCTTACCTTTTTTAGTTGTAATAATAATTACTCCATTAGCAGAACGAGAACCGTATGCAGCAGCGGAAGTAGCATCTTTCAATACGTCATAAGATGCTATATCATTGGGGTTAATATCATTAATACTTCCCATAAATATAACACCATCCACTACCACCAGCGGATCGTTTGAGCCGGATATGGAATTTTGTCCGCGAATCTGCATAGTAGGAGTTCCTCCTGCTGAATTTGTCGCACCAATATCAAGTCCGGTCACATTTCCTTTCAAAGACTCCAAAGCATTTGTATTTGTCGCCAATGATATCGGTGAATTTTCCAACTTGACAGAAGATACAGAACCTGTAAAATCTTTTCTTTTAGCAGTTCCGTAACCGATAATAACGATTTCATCCAATGCTTGTAAATCTTCTTTCAACAGAACATCCAAACGATCTTTATTTCCTAAACTAATTTCCTGAGTAACATATCCTATATAAGAAATCTGGATCACAACATCAGTAGGAGCCTCTAACATAAAATTACCATCGATATCAGTGATAGTTCCAACAGTTGTCCCTTTTACGGAGACATTCGCCCCGATAACAGGTTCTCCATTCTGATCTTTAACTGTTCCACTAATTTTTCGCGATTGATTACTTTGACTGTTACGTGATATTTTCAGAATAATCTGTTTTCCAACCACTTCATAACTGATTTGTTTTCCCGCAAAAGCTTTTTTCAAAATAGCATCCAGACTTTCCTGACGAGCATCCACAGAAACCTTTTGTGACTGATCTACTGTCTGATCCAACATAAAGGTGTAATCTGTTTTTGTTTCTATTTGTTTAATTAACTGCCGAAGCGATTCATTTTTTACTGATAAATCAATTTTTTCACTTTGGGCATAAGTAGAATTAAATATAAATAACGTAAGTAAAAGCGGAATTAACTTCCTTCTTAATTTAAACATTATGTAATAGCTTTAAGATTATAAAATATATTATATCTTTGCCTTTATATATCAATTAGTTATTCTGTCTAATTTTAGGCAGAATAAAAGCACAAGCATATATATTTCAAAAGGCATGGAGATTAGGGGTCTCTGTGCCTTTTACGCATAAGGCAGAATACGTCTAAAAAGACTTTCCTATTTATATCTGATCGTCACCTCCTTTCCGTCTAGTTTATACTCTATTGGAGAAATTTTATTGATCATCTCTAATAATTCTGTTAATGATTCCGTCTTAATTGTAAACCAATAAGATTTTGAGACGTCTACATTCGATAACGTAATATCTACTCCATACCAACGTCCCAGTTTCTTCCAAACTTCTTCTACAGGATCACCATCAAACTTTAAAAGATTGTGATGCCAGCTCGCTTCGATCTCCGCATCACAAGATTCAACCCGGCAGGACAAACTCTTTTTAGAAACTATAGCTTCCTGATCAGGAGACAAATAGGTCAGCAAATTTTGATTTTCGGCCGACAGTAAGCTAACCTTCCCTCGAAGCAAAGCGACCTTTATGGCCTCTTCATCTGTATAAGCACTGACGTTGAATGCCGTACCATGCACTTTTACATCCACAGTACCCGTCTTGACTATAAAAGGATATTGAGTATCTTTTTTAACGTCAAAGAAGGCTTCTCCTTCCAGATTGACAATACGGTCATGCGTACTATATTGATAATTATAGGACAAACGCGACCCGGAATTTAACCAGACAAGTGTACCATCAGGAAGAACAAGTTGGGTTTTCTGCCCAGAAGGAGCCATAATTACATTTTCAAACTGAGATGCCTGCCAGGAATCTTTTTGACTATTAAATAAAAAAGACAAAGAAAATCCAAGAATCAAAGCTATAGTAGCTGCAATACCGGAGATGCGGATCAATAGTGAGCGGGAATACAACGGGACCTGTTTTACTTTATGACGGATACGATCCTGTATCTTCTCCCAAACTTCGACTTTGTCGGGTATCACATACGAAGAGGCATTCACCCGTACACCTTCCCATTGCTGCTGCAATTTATTCAGTAGAAGACGATGTTCGGAATCTTCATTCAGCCAATGATTTACTTTCTCCCTCTCAGACAATGTACACTGTCGGGATAAGTATTTAGCCAGTAGTTCATATGGTATTTGTTGCTCGTTCATTTTCTTGTTCTTTGTTAGTTGACACATAAATCCCCCTAAAACCCCCAAAGCCCTATAAATTATTTTATGAATAAATTGAAATATATGCCATCCAACCACCCAAAAGAAGCGTTGCTTCACAAAAAACCAAGTAAACTTATGTCAGTAATTCTTTGATAAAAGGGAAAGTAATATGATCATCACCGATTCATCAGAATGAGCTGCTATGTATTCACGGATCTTTTTTAATGCAATACCCATCTGATTCTCGACAGTCTTTACGGAGATTTCCTTTACAACAGCTATTTCTTTATAGCTTAATTGTTCTTCACGGCTCAGGATAAATATCTCCCGGCACTTTTCAGGTAAAGATCCGACAGCAGCTTGTAATAGTTGATAAAATAACTCACGGTCCACACAATCGACCGATTCGTTTTTCTCTAATTCAATACGGGCCCACTTCTCTAATAAAACAGTATGATTATCTTCATCACGTAAATAGTTCAGCATCCGGTTACGGGCACTGTTATATAAAAAAGTCTTGATATATTGTATTTCTTGTCCTTCATAGTCCTCCCATAAACAGACAAAAACATCCTGCACCACTTCCTCTATTACCTGATAATCACGGGTATAGTAATTCAAGAAGCGGCATATAGTTTCAAAATAGTCATTATATACATCTTTGAATGTTCTTTCATTGATGATCATGGTGGTATAGCTTTTTCATTAAATCATCTCGTATCCCTTTTCGCGCAAAAATAGGCAAATAAATAACATATAAATAAGAAATAACGAAAAAGATAAAGCTTGCAGGGACTGGCTAAAAACAGATATTAAAACAAATCAGTACACCTGCAAGCATGAAAAGCATATTAATCAATCATTTACTACAAACAAATAACTTGTACCCGGTAAAGTTTCCAAATGAAAAACATCGTCTTCCAGTTCTTTTTCATCCAGCAGCTGCCCGGACTTCCGGACTTCCATCCGGACTTTCTTTTGTTTCCAGGGATTCAATAAAGTCAACGGTCGTCCTTGTTCGCTCACTATGGTAAGGGAAGTAACCTCTTTATTTTTCAATTCTGCGGATACCAAAAAAGCACCCTCTACCCGTATCTGATGGAAAGAAGCATCTTTCTCACGCGGCCAGACCGGAAAAACACGGACAATATCCTGATGTCCCATACAAAGCATCTCATTGATCGTATTGGGGACAGTGCTCCAATTTTCAATGCCGTGCGGATTATCCAGCTGGAATCCGTTCGGATACGTATGGCGGGAATAGGCATTCAGATGAATCAGGATGCTATCCGGATCATATCCTATCCGTACGGCTGCCGGGAAAAAGCTGTTCGTTCCGTTGAAATCGGACCAACGTCGCATTTCATCGACTGTATTATATGCAATCTGCAACAATTGCGGGTCTGAATTCAAGCCGATCTGCCCTGCCGGATAAATATGCTGTATCCCCAAGGTATTATCGCCCCACCAATCCGTACCTTTCTCCGTATAGCGAAAGACTGTTTTTCCGTTCCGCTCCTGTAGCGGATAATCGGACATATGATCTTTGATAAATGCCCATTGCTCTCTTTTATCTTCATCGACACCTAAAAAAGAACTCATATCCGATACTGTCTGCATGACCATCCGAACCAATCCCAAAGACAGGATCGGGTTCATTGTTCCTACTGTGCCTTCGTGGATGGCATCATTATAAATGACATAGCGATCTCCTTCAAGAGTCAAATATTTTTCCCAGAAAGCGGCAACACCCTTCACGAACGGATATACTTTCCGGGTATATTCTTTATCCCAGGTCCGGTAAAACTGCATCGACATATTGACAACCGCATAAGAAGAGTTGCTCTTCTGTCCCATGAAGAAACCTTCATCCTCCACCAGCTTTCCATCGATCCAACCTTTAAAATATGTATCCATAAAGGGAGAACGACGGGTCGTTTCGATACCTAACGGCCCTGCTCCCACCGGTAATAAGATGCCGTCGGAAATACCTGTTACTTTTTCTGAATAATAATTACCACGGGCTATCTGGGCAAGCATCGGCATATAATACGGATCGGCCTGTTCGATACGGTTGGATGAATACAAACCGTAATAGGGAGCCATATGATTATAATTCAAATGGTAGTCACCGTTCCAGTTAGGACGTTCCCGGGTAATCCAGGTGCCGAAGATAGAAGGGGGAAAATCCTTATCACGGCTACAAGAGGCCATTCCGTAGAGAGACAGATAGTACTGCTTTTCTATTACCGAATCCGGTATACTGACAAAGGATTTCTGCCAATAATCTTTCCACCATTCCTGATGATGCTTTTCAATCTCATTTAAATGGGTAAAAGAACAATCTTCAACTCGTTTAATGACATCAGCAACACAGTCATTACTTTTAAAGTTACTAGAGAAAGCACAGACCAGACGAACCGGTTTACCTGGCTTCAACACAAAACTACCATCGGAAGACTGCCCCATACGTAAAGCCATAGCCGCTTTCGTCGGAATGTCAACAGAATCTTCGAAAGTTCTCCACAAATAAAAGACTCCTTCCTTTGTAACGCCGACCTCCCGTTCATCAGGAAAAACACGTTCTAACGGTGGATTATTTATTGTTTCTTTCTCGCCCGGTAAGGATAGATTCACGTACCCTTCCACGCTATCTTCACCATTCATTTCCAGTTCAAGAACCAATAAGTCCTCTTCTGCTGAAATATAAGTTTTATAAGATACAGACAGGTCACCTTTTGTAAACCGGGCAGTCGTAGTTGCATCGTACAACTGTTGCTCCACCAGATAAGAGGCACCTTTCAATGCCGGCATCGACAACTCAATTTTGCCTAACACCAACGGATATGATTCATCTAACGCCGACTTCAACCGCCAGAAATCATTTCTTGCCACATAAAAGGTTTGTGCTTCGGGCGGACCGGCTAAAGCAACGCCGGTAAAACCATTCCCCAATAAAGGAGCATCTACCGAATTACGGTTGGGGATCCGTTTCGGAGGCTCGGTAAAACGTATGGTATGTTTCCGTATGATTGCCTCCGATTGTTGTTCACTATCACTAAGATCATTGCACGAGAATAAGAAAACACTCAATGCAGACAAGCCTAATGCCATCAACAAATTATTATTTTTTCTCATTTGTCCAGTGTTATATCTTTAGAAAACCTCACATGTTTCTTTTTCATATTTTCCAGATGTAAACCCGAAGACAGAATATCTCCCTCCCAGTTCGTTCCTTCGATAACGACCTGACTGCAACCGTTCAGGAAGAAGGCCTGTTTATTAGAAGATCGCGGATGCAAATCTTTAGTCCGGATAACCGTATTATTCTTAAACGCCAGTTCCTTCGTACTTTTGGCATAAAGAATCGGATAATCAAACACCTGAAATTCATTATCTTCTATACGTACGTTTTTATGAACGGGCCGATCAGGATCTATTTGTGTATTCGAAGGATTCAATGCAATAACAGCATTACCCGGACCACCCTGATAAGCACAATCTATAAAAGTATTATTCCGAATCAAAATATCACAGACCGGACCCGATTCGAACCAGCCTTCAGCATCTCCCTCTATCAGGATCGCACTCATACCAGTTTTCTCGAAAGTGTTATTTTCAATAATGGCTTTACGAGGGGTTGTAATTAACAGCCCACGCGTACAAGTACGGGTAAAGTAACTGTTACGTATCTCAACCTCCGGCGTACAAGTCATATTCTCAACACAATCCAATCCGAACTCAATATCTGCCGGAACAGGATTATCCAGACGCACTATAACCTCTCTGTCTGATACCCGTCGAACCTCCTGCACCTTCGCCCTTTGATAACGTTCCATACGTTTGGCTCTGATAAAAGCGACTTCATCTCCTTCATGAAAAGCAACGAAACCATAACTCTGTCCATGCATAAAACGAAGTCTTAACGTATTAGCATCCATTTTTTCCATGATCCTCAGATTGGTACCATGTATATTTATCGGATCATCATGAGCACCTTCATAACGGCAATCCGAAATGTTTATCATTCCACTACACCCGGAAAAATGCATCATATCGGCAGATGCCGCAAGTATCCTGCCACTACCTTCCGGCGGAACACAATTGACATGGTCCATAGTAATATTATTCACAAACTGACTGACAATACCTAAACCATGCATATAATGCATATTCACATGCTGCAAAACAATATCGCGACTCTCCAGTATAAACATTCCGACCTGGTCACGAATAACATCGCGAGCAGTTAATATATTCCCTTCTTTCGGATGAAAATCAGAAGGAGTCGAAAAACTTACAACTCCATGAGACAGTTCTTTTGCTTTTGATTTGGATAAGACATTCCAACCATTCGTATAAACGGAAGTTTTCTTTTCCGCATCATATTCATTGCAATGAATACGATTCGACTTCCATCCTTCACCAAACAGATTTATATATCCGTCCACTATTTCATACCACGAATCCGGATGTAAAGTAACGACAGTTTCTCCGGTCGCAACCCGGGTATATCGAATCTCTGATGCAGTCGGACGCTGGAAGTTTGTACTTATATTCCGGATCTGTATATTTTTACAATGGTCCAGTACCATTGTGATCATTTTCCCGTGATACATTAACAAAGAGCCATTCCCTTCGACAATAAGATCCTCCATCTCTTTAAACAATAATCCTACTGTCTTTATTTTTGAAGGACACTCTTCTTCTGTGGATGTATTAGATATAAAATATTCAGCACGAACAGCACCTTCCGGCCAGATATCATAGCGCCCTTTCGGAAAACACAAGACTTTTGCACCTGTCTGTTTACAAGCTCTTATCGCTTCCTGTAAACCCGTTACAACATTCTCATAAGTATTAGGTAATACACCAAAATCCGAAACATAAACGGTGTCTATTCTATTTGCCTTTACATAACAGGCAAATAGAATAAAACACAATAATAAAAAATATTTAGTATACGACATAAGGTTCTCCTTCAATCTTCAACTCGCCGAAACTTCCTTCCGATTTATAAGGTTGACCTCCGCCGATATATAATTCCACAGGACCTTCTTTCTGAACCAGATTTCCTTTATCGTCGACCAGAGCCAACTCTTCCGGAGAAAGGGTGAAAGTGACAGTCTGGCTTTCGCCCTTATTCAGATGAATACGTTTGAAACCTTTCAAGGCACGCAACGGGACACGGGTATTTTCGTTTTGAGGATGAGAGACATACAACTGAACAACCTCATCGCCATCCCGTTTACCGGTATTTGTGACTGTCGTTGTTACCTGGATACTTTCACCGGTCTTCACAACAGAAGCATTCGACAACGGTTGATAAGCAAATGTCGTATAACTCAAACCGTAACCGAACGGATAACGGACATCGCCTTTGAAATAACGGTAGGTACGGTTCGCCATCGAATAATCTTCGAAATCAGGAAGATCTTCGTCATTCATATAAGTAGTCAGCGGCATACGGCCTGCCGGGTTATAATCACCGAAAAGGACATCGGTAATGGCATCGCCCGCAGCTTGTCCGCCATACCAGGCTTGCAGGATGGCGTCGGCATTACGGCTTTCCCAATCGAAGCTCATAACAGAACCGGACATATTGACCAGGATCAACGGGCGGCCTGTCTTTTTCAGTTCTTTCATCAACTCTGTCTGCACAGGTGGTAATTTCATCGTTGTACGGTCACCGCTGGCAAAACCGCCGTAACCTGCGGCTCCGGCATCACCGGCCTCGCCTTCATAATCGGCACTGATACCACCGACAAAGATAATGATGTCTGCTTTCTTAGCCTGTGCGGCTACCTGGGCAAAAGAAGGGGCACCTTCCAGTTTCTGAACAATACCGACACCTGTCAGCGTATCGATCTGAATCGTATTGCCAAAACGTTTCTTCAAACTCTTGTACGGGGTCATAATTTCGCTGGGCACACCAAAATAATTAGCCAACAATGTACTACCATTATCCATATTCGGACCGATTAAAGCAATCCTTTTAATCTTAGAAGCATTCAGGGGAAGTATATTCTTATTATTCTTCAATAAGACCATCGACTCCTGCGCCATCTTATAAGCATGTGCCTTATGCGCATCGCACTCGATCACTTCACGCCCGATCGTAGCATACGGAACACGGTCAGCCGGGTCATACATACCTAATTTGAACTGTATTTTGAAGAGACGAGCCAAAGATACATTTATATCTTTTTCCGAAATAATACCCTGCTGGACGCCTTGCTGAAGTTTCTGATACAAATCACCACATTCCAGGTCGGTACCTTTCAGTACTGCATCTGCTACAGCATCTACATCATTGCTATGCGTTTTGTGATGATGAGCAAAGTCCTTTACAGCCCAACAGTCGGAGGTCACATAGCCATCAAATTTCCACTGGTTACGAAGAATATCCTGTAACAATTCATTGTGACCACAGCAAGGTTGTCCTTCCAGCCGATTGTAAGCGCACATCACACCATGTACTTTCGCTTTCGTCACCAGCTCGCGGAAAGCCGGCAGATACGTATCCCACAAATCATACAAAGAGGTACGTGCATCAAAATAGTGCCGATTACCTTCCGGTCCGCTATGTACGGCATAGTGCTTGGCACAAGCTACCGCTTTCAGATAATGAGAATCACTACCTTCCAAGCCACGGACAATGGCCGTTCCCATCTTACCTGTCAGATAAGGGTCTTCGCCATAACACTCCTGTCCACGTCCCCAGCGGGGATCACGGAAGATATTGATATTCGGAGTCCAATAGGTCAGCCCACGGTAAATACTACCGGTCTTTCCTTCCCGTAAATCTTCGTTAAAGAGGGCACGGCCTTCCGAAGAGGTCATATCGCCCATAAGTTGCAAAGCCTCCGTGTCAAAGGTAGCAGCCATACCGATCGCCTGCGGAAAAACAGTCACCTTTTCCTTCGTACGTGCCACACCGTGCAGCGCTTCGTTCCACCAGTTGTAAGCAGGTATACCTAAACGGGGAACCGCCGGGGCGGCATGTTTCATCAACTGGACTTTTTCTTCCAGCGTAAGGCGGGAAATAATATCCTGTACACGTACGTCCAACGGAAGGTCAGGATTCCGGAACGGATAATCATACGTTTGTGCAACCAGGCCGTTCAGAGAGAGAGCAGCCAGTAAAACGATACTTTTCAGTTTGTTTTTCATGAGATTATCTATTTTATTTTGTTACTTCGACAATGATTTTACTCTCTTTCAGTCCTTCCGATACGGCTGTCAGTTCAATAGGTTGTCCTGAACGGTCACTGGTAACAAGCACCTGGGCATAACCACCGAAAGCATTCCTGTGCACATCGCTGCCTGCGGGGAAGACATCCGGTTCGTGACTGGAAGGATGACCGTTCCCCACTCCCAGGATCTTACCGTTACGGACATCGAAATGAATTCCGTTTTCGGCAGTCGGTACCACACGCCCTTTGGCATCCAAGACTTTTACGGTGATGATAGCAACGTCATTGCCGTCACCCTGAATAGCAGAGCCATTTTCACTGACCAGTTGCAAGGAAGCCGGCTTTCCGGTAGTTTCTACCAACTCTATATATTTCTTTCCGTTCTTCTTTCCTTTTGCCAACAACTTACCCGGAGCATATTTAACACGCCATTCGGGAACATCAAATTTGCCAACCTGCTTTTTACCCAAACTCTTACCATTCATGAAGAGTTCGACTTCATCCATATTGGTATACAGGTGTACGTTTACCGAATCGGTACCGATTCCATTCCAATGAGGAAGAATATGCAACACCGGTTCTTCCGTCCACCAAGCCTTATAATACCAGAAAGCATCTTTCGGGAAGCCACAATAGTCTAAGATACCGAAATGAGACACTACGCCCGGCCAGTAATGTTCTACCGACTCGCCACCATAATCGAAACCGGTCCAGACGAAGGCTCCGGCAACAAATTTACGTGCATCCACATAGCGCATCCACTCCTGCGCACGGGCACCCCATCCCGGATGGTCGCGGTCGTAAGCCTGATGGAAACCTTTAGCGGCATTCGTTTCATAGATGCCACGTGTCATAACCGTACTTGCTTCTTCTGTGAAAATACAGGGCAGGTTCGGGAATTTCTCGTGTACAGCGTCGATATTACCTATCTTATAATAGTTCGAACCCTGTACGTCGACGGCATAAGTGAAGCCTTCCCCCCAACTACCGTTCATCGCCGCCGTGCACGGACGGGAAGGATCCAGTTTACGCTGAACGGCTTTCATGCGCTCAACGATCATACGACCTTTTTCCGAGCCTTGTATCGCCGGTTCTTCATTTCCTAAACACCAAATGATGACGGACGGATGGTTACGATCGCGACGGATCACGGTCTTCATCTGATTCAATCCCTCATCGCTGGAACTCAATACACGCATTTCATCCATAACCAGCATACCCAGTGTATCACAGGCATTCAATACAGCCGTTGTCGGAGGATTATGGGATGCACGATATGCATTCACTCCATATTCTTTCAGACGGGCGATTCGCCACGCATTCAGCTGGTCCGGAACAGCAATACCTACGCCGGCATGGTCCTGATGGCAACATACGCCCTGGATCTGAACACGTTCGCCATTGAGGAAGAAACCTTCGTTGGCATCAAAACGGATATCACGGATTCCGAAAGAAGTATCATAACTATCTACGACTGCTCCATCCACCAGGATATCCGTATGCATCGTATAAAGAGTCGGCGTCTTCAGCGACCAAAGACTGGCCTCCGATACGTTCATCTCTATCTCAAACAGTTCGGTTTCCAATGGTTTGATAGAGAGTGTGCCGCCCGACTTGTTTATTTCCCGACCTTGATGGTCGATTATGGAGTTTTGCACAATTACATTGGCCACATTGCTACTCTGATTGGAAACTTCTACCTGCGCCTTTACGCGTGCCTCCTTCGTCTGGAGATTGACATCGCTCGACACAAAAGTTCCCCACTGGGGGATATGGATCGGAGCGGTGCGATGGAGCCATACATTCCGGTAAATACCGGCACCTTCGTACGACCATAATTCAGAATGAGTAGCATCTACACGTACGGATATCACATTTTCTGCATCCGGTTCATAATTCAGACATTCAGTCACATCGAATACCAAAGGAACATAACCGCTTTCGCCACGTCCCAGATAAATACCGTTCATCCACACCTGGGCATCACGGAATATACCTTCAAACTCCAATGTATAACGGTCTCCCTTTACCAATTCAGGAGTGAACCGTTTCCGGTACCAGCCCACACTATTTTCAGGTGAACGCCCGCCCAGTTTACGGTATCCTTTTACCTTGAACTGCTCTTTGCTGTAATCCAAAGCCATTCCCCAATCATGCGGCAGAGATATCTTCTCCCATTTGCTGTCATCGAACTTCTGCGTATGAGGAATAGACAAACGCGACTCCTGGTCCGCATTCAATAAGGTCGACTCCTGTAAAAATGCCACCTTTGAAAACGACAGTGCCTGTCCATAATTAAAATCCTTTTCCGGATTAGCCGCATGCCCTTTGGCGAAGAGCCAATCCTGATTCAACAACACTTTCTCCCGTTGTGACTGAGCTCCCATCCAAAGGGCAGGGAGCAATAACATCACCGTAAAAATCAATCTTTTCATTCTTCGATCTTTTGTTTTCTATTCTATATATTATTGGCAAACTTCTATCTGCGACGTTTGAGTAACGCCATTCTCATTATAAGTATCTATGGTAAAATAATAAGTAACACCTTTATTAAGACTTCCGATCTCCAGGGTTGTCTCTCCCATTACCTGGAAATTGTTATAAAGTTTGTCTTCCGCCACGCCATAACGGACAATATATCCCTGGGTATGCGGCACTTCATTCCAACTTAAACGAACTTTACACGGGTCGGCAAGATCGCGTTGCACCGTAAAATCATTGATCGCACGCGGCTTACTGCCCAGACCGTTACCGAATATCCTCAAATCGCGGACGGACAGGTTCTGGGATACTGTATATTCTTTATTTTGCAATTTGATATACCGGGCTTTGAACGGAGCCTCAAATTCGATATAGTCGTGAGGCGTATCTGTTTTTTTAGTACTGTAATCCACTACCGGATACCAATCCTCGCCATTCGCCGAAGCATAGATCAGATAACTCTGGTAAACGCCGGGGACAAAGCCCCGCTGGTTGGCTCCGTATTCGTCGAAATTCACCTGGATCGCCTGGATAGATGCCAGCTGTTGCAAGTCGACCTGTAGCCATTCGTTCTCTTTATTCGAGGCGGCAACCCAAGCCGTACGGGCATCCTCATCGACTGTGTTTCCTGCCGGATACCCATCCAGCGAAGAAGAAACAGTCACCGGCTTCTTATAAGACAGCAGCATCCAACCGGGTTGATAGTTTCCGGCTGTTTGTTCTTTCCCTCCGGGCAGATACATCGGATAATCGCCCAAATAAGTATTTGTATGCAGATAGCCGTCTTTATCGAATCCGGCAGGATAAAAAGAGACTCTCCGCTCAAACATATGGCGGACAGAGATCGAATTGGTCGCAGCCTTCCAATAGTTTTCGTTACCAGCCGTAAACATACAGCCATGTCCGGCACCACCGATAAACCCAGTCGGTTTATAAGAGACCGGGCTGTTTTCCATATAAGTAAACGGACCGGTAGGCGATGTACTGACATACACACCATCCGCATACGATTTCCACTCGGTTCCGGGGCCGGCATATTGTAAATAATACTTTCCCTGATGAGCCGTCATCCAGGCACCTTCGATATAAGGACGACGGGGAAGTTCGTTCAGTTCGCCCGTCCGTTCCCAGCCGTAATTTTCTTTATTGCTGTTAAAGCAAGCGACTACTTCTGTCTTTGCTTCCAAGGTATTCAGATCCAACACCTGCATATAAATCGGATCGACAGGTGAGCAGCCATAATACATATACAAATTATCCCCTTCCACATAGAAAGCAGGATCCCAGAAAGACCAGATCTCTTTCACCGGTTCCCATTCCCCTTTTTCCGGAGCGGATGAACGGTACAACATGCCTTTCCCGTGAGTGGAACCGACATAATACAGGTAGTCATTATGTATAAAAAGTCCCGGTGCATAGTCCTCGATCGGCAGCACTGAATCGGTTATAAAAACATGCTTCCAATCGGTAAAGTCATTGGAATACCAGTAGCCTGACGACTTGGAAGCAAATAAATAATAGTTGTCTTTGAAAGAGACTACGACCGGATCGGCAGCTTCCCGAATCCCCTGACCTCCATCTATTTTCATAAACCGGTAATTCAGATTGACCGGATTACAAAACGTTTTCGGAGACTGGGCTATCTTTGCTTCGATCTGATGGGAATCCTGGCAACTTACCAAAAAGGGTACAGCCAGTAAGGTTAGCAATAACTTTTTCATACTTCTTGTATTTATCACATATAAAGATTGAGTTTTTCAGGTATTTACGGAGACAAATATACAGATTAGCAAGTAGATATGCAACAAAAACAACGACATTTATTGTCTAACAAACAATATCTATACATAATCATCCTTCATACAATAAGCCTATACACTTTCTGTATCTCGGAAAACACCTGATAGACAGATATCCTTAAGGCATCAGGAAACCTATATCATTAAAAGTAGCACTATAGTGCCAAGGTATATAGCACTACTATGCCAACGTCCTTCACACTATAGTGCTATACCACTCAATACTATTGTGTTATTTTCAATACCCTTCCGCTCTTCGTAAAACAAACGATTCTACCTTATCGCCATTGGCAAGACGGTACAACGTCCAACTATTTCCGTCTTCACCGGCCTCCAGTCTCCAGTCGTAGGACGGATCCCTGAGAAGTTTCTTTATCTGCCGGGGGAAAGCATTCGCCCTACGAGCATCTTCCCAAGTTCGGATGGCTTTGAATATCTTCTCCTTCTGCGGACAGCTTTCCACATCTTCCTGGTTGATCGCCAGGAAATAGGTTGCACCGTATCCGACTGAGATGGCCTGCACATGTTCATATTGCTCCACAGTAGAAGTATCTTTTATAGCAAAATTACCTCCGAACGAAACCGGATAATAATTCGAATAGGTCACGTCACGCAAGTCTTTTCCCTGACTGGTCGCACTTCCCCATTCGCGGGTATCGATATCATACAGGTTACGTCCGCCACCTACATTCCAGACGCTCTGGTAATGCCAGGAGCCTTCCGACAATGTGGCGCCGGAGAAACGGATATAAGGTACATCCAGTTCTTTCGCCCTTTCAAACATTTTACGGAAGAAGCGTTTGGCAGAATAATAACCGTGTCCATTGTTGAAAAGAAATTCCTGTCCGTCGAAGTCATAAAGTGTCAGGCCGCTATAGGCTGCCACCTCTGCATAATACTCGGCGATCTTATCCTGAAGGGCCAGGTCCGGGATCAAACCGTCATAACCGTAGTTGATAGTTACCTGCAACTTATAAACCGTTTCATTTGCCTCATGGGAAGCAGGCTTCGTGCCCCAATATCCCCGGGTTACATTCTGCAAAGTATAAGGGGCCGTTTCGGATACCCCCAGATAATGGATCAGTTCCTTTCCTATTTTTATTATATTCAAATCCTTGCAATGGCCTTCCCAACTGGCGATCTCCTCCAGGTATTTCGGATCATCCACCACTATCACGGTATCTTTCGCCGTGATACTCTTCATCAGGGTACGTTTCTGCTGGTAACATAAACTGTCGCTCGGTACAGGACTGACATCCATTGTGCCGGGTGCCAGCGAGTTGGTTATACAAACCCGTCCCAACATCAGCCCTTGTTCCGCTGCCAGATCGGCAAATTCACGATGTGATTTATTACCGGAACTAAAACGGAAAGGTTTCTTTGCCTGGTCCTTTCCGTCCAGATATCCCGCGTTCGCACGGTCGGGACGTAAAAATCCCTGGTCGTAGGCATGGATGGCAGGGAAACCTAACCGGGCGGTATACGAAATAATGCTATCATAGCGGTTACCGCTGGTCATTACATCCGGACTAAAGGCTGCCGGATCCTTGACCCATTTGCCTTTTACGGTCGGATAAGGTAATCCCTCCGAGAGGACAATATTTTGAATCACATCCAACAGCGCCGTACTGTCCGGACTCCCCCACAAAGCTACGGAAGAGCCGATAAAATCGACACCCGGTATAGGCTCCACATCGATATGATTCGGAATGTTTGCCGGCATGTTCGGGATCAGGGAATAAAAGACCTGGCGCGGTTTCGACCGATCACGCGACTGATAATTGAGATAAATGCGTCCGAGGCTATCCACCAAAGCTGCATTTCCGTACATGATCCGGTAATAAGGTTCCTTATTGGCATAGAAAGCGACATCGCTGATACCATTCCCTCCCAGGGTAAACACCTGTCCTTCATGCAGGCTGTCCGGTAACGGGTAGCGTTCTTTATCGGGCGTATGAATGATATACTGGAAAGGGGCGGCATCGCCTTCGATATCAGGTGTACCGCCTAATGTATTGTCGTCGAGTGCCAGCACACCGATACTGTAATTCACTACATCGCTGGTATCGCGGGCCACACCGATAATTTCACCTAACAGATTGGTTATATTCGTATAGTAAGTTCCCCACTGGATTGCATCGATACCATTTCTCGGCTCCAGGCTATTCAATGTCAGTTTGAAATATTTACCGCAGGGTTGCAAAGCCACTTCCGCAACAGAGCCATTCGGGTATTCCAACGTGAAACAATTGGTCGTTTCATTGAAAAAAGCACTCCGGGGCGTGTAATATACTTTCTTCTCACTGTCGTACAATGACATCAAGGGAGAAGGTTTATCGGCAGGACTGAACTCGCGGTTAGGAGATACGGTCGTATTCTTCATACTCGTTATATACCCTTTATCATTCACACCGATACTAAAATAGTCGGTATTGAAATCCCAGGTCTTTCCGGTCGTGCAACTGAAAAGAAGCAGAGAGGCGGCACACAATGAAAGGATCTTCTTATATTCTGTCATAAGAGTTTATTATTAATTTGTTTTTAGTTTATAGTTTACGGACTTACCCGCCTTTACCGTCACTTTATCTTTCCATTGCATGAAAGCGTTATCACCCAACGGACGGGCAGACTCCTCTGCATTCTCTGCAAAGATCGTTACGGTAGCATCATAAGCGGTCGGATTCGTGATTTGCAGAACCAATTGCTTATTGCTCTGCTTTACAATTTTAGCTTCCACATGATCAAAGACGTAGAGTGAACCGATATCCGTCCGCACGTAGATACCGGGGATTTCCAACGCCATCATCGCTCCGTTTGTTTCATTCCATCCGGTCTTGCCGCCATCTCCGCGCGAACCACGGCTGTCGGCATCACAATAAGTCAGACGCTCCGTGATCTTACCATTCGGTTGTACGCCTTCCGCATGGGCATGAATCACGTCCCGAAGTAACTCGGCATAAGACATATCCCCGGTAGAACGGTATAACTTGAACAAGGCGTCTCCTGACTGTGTACAAAAACCCGGGGCCCCGTGTTTATTCTGCGTGCTTGCCCAAACGGCACCGGTCAGATTCGCACCGAGTTTCGCTAATGGAGTATCTTCCGGCAGACGGTAAGGGAAAGAAACGGTCCAGGTGGCGCACAGGTTTGCCAGATCCCCGGCTTGTTTCAGATATTGTTCTTTTCCGGTTATTTCATAAAGAGTCATTAAAGAAGTGAGGAGAGCAACTGCCGTTTCCGAATCTGCATTTTGCAGGATATCCCCACAGCCACCGGAAGTAAAGCCGACTAAAGCAAAATTATCGTAATAGTCTGCCGCTGCCTCGCAAGCCACTTCCAGATAAGCCGGATTATTATAATACCCGGAAGCCAAAGCCAATCCGGCAACAGCCATAGCGCCGCTCGTCGTGTTATAGACAGCCACATTACCGGTTTCCACATCCAGATAATTACCCCATGTACCCTGTTTTTTCCAGGTATTGACAAAAGCATCCGCCAGCAGACGCACATTCGTTTCCCATCCGGCGTCGATAACATTGGCTTTTCCCTGTTCCTTCAACAGCATAAATTGCTTGACCATCCAATAAAGCACATCCCCGTTTTTACGTGTCAGGCCGATTCCCGGATTCTGACTTGCTGCATCACGGTTCAACACCTTCCCGTCCGAACCGAGAACATCATAGTAATAACCACTTTTCCCTTTGGCACGGGGCAGTCCGAAGTCGAACGTGTTTTTCACCTTCCGCAAATGTTCCGCATCTCCTAAGGCCAGCATCGGATAGGTATTCATTAAACCGCCGATCCAGCCATAAGAGATCCAGTCTGCATTTTCCGGACAATAATACTCCCATTGGTCACCTATATAATAACGGTCATCGATATTTCGCACCATCCGGGTCAAGACCTCGCTCATCGGCATCAGATTACGGGGGGCTTCTCCTCCTGTATGCAGCTTACGATCTTTCATAAAGCGGGTCAGCAATCCGGGAACATCTTTACAAGGGAAAGTGATCTCGGTAACCCGAATAACGATCCGGTCGCCTTTCTTTACCTGTATACCCCGGTCAGGACTTTTGCTGAAACCGATAAACTCCGGTTTACGCTCCCTTACCCCCGGAGCACTGACGACAAAAGAGGCAACACTGCGATCAGGCGTTTCTTCAACGATCAGGGCATGGTCCAATAGCTGCCTGTTCCATTCGATACCCTGATCGGTCAATAAAATCGTTCCGGACTTCTTCCCCCGTTCCAGCATCGCCATGGCAGGAGTTGCCGTGTTACTTATATTGACTTCCAGGCGTGAAATAGCCCCGAACTCCGGAGAAAGCTGAGGAATCGGATTAGAGGTCAAAGCCAGATCTTTCCTGTTATAATCCGTTTTATCGAGGCCTGTCGCATACGAACGGTTTACAATACGCTGTCTGTTACCATTGTAGACAGAAGAAGGGATCATCACATAGTTGTCGCTGGTCCAGCCATACCGGTCGAATGCGACCGCCACACCGGCATCGCTTATATCCCGCTTGGCTGTAAAAGAAAAAGTATATGTTTTACCACCATTGGCAGCTACTTGTTCCGTGCGGACTTCCCAGTCAGAGCCGGAACCTATTTCTTCACAATGCTTCAACTCTGCATCACTGTAGGAACACTCCAGCAAACGAATGTTTTTATTCGTGTTCATCACGCCAGGTAACCAGGAAGCCTGTGCAGTCACTTCTGCATACCCTCCCGCCAGAAGACCGAGAGCACATAAGATAATCGAGTTTTTCATTTCTTTATTTTTCCTATATTAATGACAACGGCTGATAAGCCTTCATATTAATTGTTATTCTATTTTGTTTCACCGGAAAAGCTTCTCCCCGATCAACGAGCACATTCGGCATTAGGCCACACTTTTATACGTTTGGAAGAAGGTAAACTTTCTACCGGTCCCACAACCGGAAATGCAGAACGTTCTTTACCGAAAAAGTCTTTCTCCAGTTTGAAAGGAGTACCGTCAAAGTTCTCAAACGGGAATCCCGTCAGTTGGGTAATGCCCAGACGGTCGGCATCAATACCTTTTCCTTTGAAAGAGGTTAGTTCCTGTAGATTAATGTCGCTTACAAGATATACTTCGCCATCGACCGTTTCTTCCACCTTAAGTTTCGGATCGACTGTCTTTTCCACCCAATCCTGCGTCTTGTTCGTCATAGGCAGGGATCCGTTCAGGAACAGGTTGTTCTCTGCATAGATCGGCCGTTGAGATACATCGAACACTACCATTCCATATTTCAACTTACTGTTATCGCCACCAATGAAGATATTATTATAGAAACGATGGTCACCTTCAGTAATAGTCCGGATACCTTTCACTTCTGTTGAATGGTTCAAGTGATACGGAGTGTAGCGTTGATCGTCCAGACGGTTGATATCTCCTGAAAAGATATTATGCAGGTATGCGCCTCCATCGGTATTCTCCTGTATTGTGCGTGGTGAAAGTGAGATATTATTATCTACGATATAAGGACCGTGAGAAACTTCAAAAAATAAATCCTGCGCCAGATTATCATATAGCAAATTGGATGATACCCGGGCACCCTGTGCCATCCAGTCTAACCAAATCCCATAATTACCGGATTTATGAATCCGATTATGGTGAATATAAGTATCTATCGCACCATGCAATTTGATACCGGCCATTTCAGCGCCACCAAATTGCTGCTTTACTAAGATATTATAAATATGATTCCCATAGATCTCACTGAACGCAGCCCCCATACTTCCACAAATACCGGTCTGTTCGCAATCGGAAATGATGTTATTCCGAACGATATGGGAACCGACGTTCTCTTTACTCCATCCGCGACGCAGCGTGTTAAATATAACTTCCACATAATGTAACGTACCATCCAAACGCTTGTCGTTACATTCCAGATTATGTCCGCTGGCACGTTCTTTACCCAGAGTAATACCGTTGGCACGGGAATTCTTAATAACATTATTTTCTATAATCCAGCCCTTACACCAATGTGTAGCGATCATACCGACCTGTTCAGCCGTCGGAGCAGCCCACTGAGTAGCAGCCTGGCTCACATAGAAACCACGAATCGTGATGTAGTCCAACCCCTCACGAGTCGGATAGAAGCAGGTAGGGCGAACCGAAACCTCTACTGTTTCCTTATTCGGATCGACATTGCCAAAGTTTGCGTAAATGGTTGTATTATCAGCATCCACCTCGGCAAACCATACATTCGTATATCCCTGTGGATCACGGATCGTACGAAGTGTATCCGGCGTAAACACCTTCTCCAGGCTGAATTCTTCATACAGCGAAACATCGTTCAGATAAACATCTCCCGTATGATGAACCCGTTCGGACCATAGCCAGTCACCGAACAAACGGTCGTTGAACGGGTTATAATTTCCAAAGAATGTATTCGGTAGTACGACCTTCCATACCCCTTTACCTTTCTTCTCTTTTTTCCAGCCCGTTACCAATTCCGACCCTTTGATTTCTGCTTTTTCACCATCAGCCACCCGATACAGGATACGTTTTCCCTCTCGTTCCCCGCCACTCAGCGGATTCACCCATTCACGATAAGTACCGTTATGTACCGTAACCGTATCTCCCGGCAAAGCCTTTTGGGCTGCCCAATTAATTGTTTTGAAAGGGGATGAAACATCACCGTTATTGGCATCACTTCCTTTTACCGACACATGATATTCTTTGGCTGATAACATATTTACGCACAGACAGAACATCGAGATGAAGCATAGTATCTTTTTCATGGTTTAAATATTAATAAGTATCACATCTATTTGATGACGCAAATATAAAGGCAGCTATTCCCATATAAAATAGCAAATAGCTGCCTATTCTGTGGATTATTATTGCTTATTATCGGTACATAAATCAAAAGAACAGACTTTCTGCCCATTCTCCATTTGGTAAAGAGTCCAACCGCTATTGTCAGCCTTTGTCTCCAAACGCCAGCTTAGTGCCGGATTCTGTAACATCTTTCGGATATATGTTGGGAAAGCATTTGCCCGGCGAGCTTCCTCCCAGGTACGGATCACATGGAAGATAGCATATTTCTGCGGACAACTCTCGACATCTTTCTGGCCTAAAGTCATGTTGTAAGTAACCCCATACCCTATAGCAGTGGCTTCAATATGCTCGAAATCTTCCACGGTGGTGTTCTGCGTTATCGGGAAATTAGCACCGAATGAAGATGGGAAGAAATTGGCATATGTAACATCCCGAAGATCCTTTCCTTGGCTTGTGGTTGATCCCCAAACCCGCTTCTTCACATCATAGATATTCAGTCCACCTCCCACATTCCAAATACTCTGGTAATGCCAAGCACCTTCTGATAAAGTAGCCCCTGTAAAACGAATATCCGGTAAGCCATACGCTTTGGCTTGTGCAAACATCTCCCGAAAGAAACGTTTCACTCCATATCCACCGAAACCGGTATGGAAGAAAAATTCTTGTCCATCATAGTCGAACATACCCAAGCCTGAGTTTTTGCAAATATCTGCATAATGGTGAGCAATCTCGTCCTGAAGTTCCAAATTGGGAATCAAACCGGTATATCCACCTCCTACAGCAGGTTGAAGTTTATCTACAGCATCCCCCTTCGCATGTGTCACGGCCTCAGTATCCCAATAACCACGTGTAACATTCATCAAACGGTATGGTTTTTCTTTGGTTACCCCCAAATAATGGATCAATTCTTTACCGATCTTCACCATATTCAACTCCTTGCTATGCCCTTCCCAACAAGCAATCTCCTCTAAATGCGTAGGATCGTCAATATAGATCAAGGTATCCTTTTCATTTAAATTTTCCGTCAAATAACGGCGGTGTAGGATACAGATACTATCTGAAGGAACCGGGCTGCAATCCTTTGTCCCTGGTGCCATCGAATTGGAGATAGATGTTCTCCCTAAAATCAATCCATCCTTCGCCAAGAGGTCGGCATACTCGCGAGTTGACAAATCACCTGATGTAAAATGATAGCGTTTCTTCTCATGATTAGGACCATCTATATATCCTCCATTCCCCCGATCTGCATGCAAGAAAGGCTGATCGTAGGTATGGATCACTTTGAGCCCCATCTGCTTCACATAAGAAGGAAAACTATCTTGTAAACCACCATAGGTACGCACATCCGGCATGAAATTGCTAGGATCCTTTACCCACTTGCCATTAAACATAGGATGAGGCAGCCCTTCATTCAAAACAATGTTCTCTATAACTTCCATTAAAGCCGTACTATCCGGACTACCCCACAAAGCAATGGATGAACCGATGAAATCTACTTCAGGAACATCCTGACGCATCATGTGGTTCGGTTCATTATTTTGGAAAACAGGATTACCTTCCGGCGAATAAATCATCTTTCCCTTCCGACGGTCACGGGAATGGTAACGAATATGAATTCGACCATTACAATCCACATAAGCCGTATTTCCATAAAGGATCCGATAATATGACTCCTTGCGGTTGTAAAATGCCACATCATTGATACCATCGCCGCCCATAGTGAACTGCTGTCCCTCAACCAAAGTCAATGGCAACGGATGGTTCGCATGGTCGGGAGAATGAGCGATATATCCCGACGGCCCCGTCTCGGATGTATAACGTGCTTCTCCACCGATCGTATTATCATCCAAGGCCAATGCACCAATAGCATACCCCACAGCCGCCGAGGTATCGCGGGCCACACCTATGATTTCCCCCAACAGATTATCGATATTGGTGTAATAGCTTCCCCACTGCACATCGTCAATGCCATTACGAGGCTCCAGGCTCTCTAATTTAAGTTTGAAATACCGGTCCTTCTCATCTAAACAAACCGTAGCTACCGATCCATTTTCATACTCTAACCTATATTTACCATCCCTATAAACGGCCTTTTGCGGATAATAATAACGCTTCAAGTCTTCATCATAAAGAGACAACAGGGGCGACGGTTGGTCTGCCGGACTGAAATTACGGCTTTCGCGCGTCAAGTTCCACATTCCGGTAATATACCCCCGGTTATCTACATCGATACCGAAACGATCTGTTTTGAACGAACGAGATCCTTCCGTTCCGCAAGCTGACAGCAACAAGACTATTGCAGCCAGTGAGATAAAATTCTTCTTCATTATTATTTTAATTAATATATTAAATAACTAGCGGGGGTAAATCCATCCAACTGAATATTAAACGTACCGTCCTGTATCTTGACAGGCTGCCCGCAGGGAACACCTCTCAAATTCACAGGTTGTGCCACTCCGTCTTTCCGGATTGGCAAAGAGACTTCACAGAAACCACTTTCTCCGGTTTCTTCCCAAAGACGTAACAGTTTGCCTTCGCCATCCGGATTGTTACCGTAAGCAGTGACAAGTACCCCTTTGCGTGAGACTTTCACCCCTTCGTTCACCACAGGTAATTTACCGCCGGGACAGGTAGCAATACCTACTTGTAAGGGTAGCCGAGTTTCCCAAGCGGGAATAACCAGACCGGATGCATCGTCTGCACTTGCCTGGTTCACCCATAAACGAACTTCCGTAGTCAGGTTGCCATGCCAGAAAGAGGTAAAGTTGGTATTCCAGCGATTGTTAAACAGGTTAAAATAGACATGTGACCGAGGGTTTTCATATTTATCCGCAAAGTGCATAAAGTTTAGATCACCCAGTTGAGAAGCCGGAGCATCCAGTGCACAAATACCGATCGAATACTCCTTATCCTTTATCATCAATCCCGAGTTCGACCAAATGTAATTGAATTGGCTACCTTCTATCAGATCTTTGGCCGGATCTATCACCGAACCCAGGCGACCGATACGGTATTCCGGTTCCACTGTCCGGAAAGGCAATGCAATCCATCCGGCTTCCGGCTCTTCGGTGGCCGGTTTGTTGACAACCGACAGTTTGATATCGATATAAGGCATATCTTCGTAAAGTGTCACCTTCAGACCAGCCGTATGCTTTTCCTCCCCTACCGAAGCCGGTGGAACAAGAATCGCCTGAATAGATGATTTATGATCTTCCACATACAACTCCATCCGACGCACTGATTCATGTACTCCTTTTGTCCGATCGTCGAGATAAGAACTCTTGCCGGTGATCCGGTAATGTGAATTCTTATAACCGTCGTAAATATACTCTTTCAGATATTGCAGCGATTGTTTCTTGTCATAGCGTTCGTAAACGTATGAACCGAAGCCGTCTTTGGCACGCGAATCGACCAGTTCACGGTTATTCACCTTATCCCAGATACTCTTTATACAACCGCGCGACTTGTCGAATGCTACTTTATACCACTGGTTTTCGATAAAACCCTCACGTTCATTTCCCTTCAATGTTGTTTTCTCTTCAGCCGGTCCTTCTTTAGTCAAAACAAATGTTTTATATCCGTTGGCCGGAATATCCTCTACATAGAATGTACCCAACCGTTTCGAATCAGCACCATATACTTTCAACTTATGAATGCGGTCGGAATCCACTTCTTTCACATACGCGTCCTGGATAGATCCTTGCGTCGGCAAAGCAAAATTCACTATACCGCCACGCATCCAAGGCAGCGGATTGTATACCACGAAACGAAAGCCATCCTGCGCCACGTTCTCTGCCAGGGTATAAAGCTCGTTTTCCAGTTCCGGACGCAACACCTTTTCCGCATCCTCGATATAACCGATATGCTCTTCCCACGACTCTACCATGCGGGCATAATTGGGAGTCAACCCTGAAACATAGTTCTTATGCCATTCCTTGCCCACCAATCCGGGGATGAAATGTTGATCCGCCAATCCCCAGGTATGTTCACCGTACATCAAACTCTTCTCGTAAACAAATGCCAGATCCTCATCGATCTCATACGGAATAATGCCCCACTCCTTTCCTTGTGTATGCAAGGTTTCCAAAGCCGGTATCAACGGGCGTATCCGGCGAGCCTTTTGCGTGGCCTGCGGGTTTGACATCACACCATGTACCCAACTATCGGACATGTCTCCGCGTACCACCGGTAGTTCCGGATTCTCTGCCAAAATAGCATCCGCGAAATCAGACATCTTACCGATATGTATTTTAGCCTTCGGATACTTTTCCCTGATATGCGCAATCACTTTCTCCACCTCTTCAGCTGCAGGAGGTCCGGCATTGTCACCTGCATGTACGAATGTCAGCCACGCCTTGTGCTTCCATCCATCAGGCGGGAATACACCGCCGCCGTATCCTTCGGAAAACATCGTCAGTACTCTTGAACCGTCCGGTCCTTCCCACCAGAACAGCTCGGGCACCTGTACCACCCGGTTAGTCGGATTTGAACCGAAATGGAAGAACTTAATCCCGGCATGATGCAGGATCGTCGGCAGTACCCAGGTATGTCCGGGTACATCCGTCATCTTCCCGTCGGTAGGAAGCGGCAGGTTATATCGGCGTGCCAAAGAGGAAGAATATCCCAGTCCACGTACCAGGTCTTCCACTTCAAGTGTTCCCGTATGTGTAGTGAAAGGGAGAGCATGCGTCACCAGGTTACCATTTTTCAACGCCCGTTCAATGCGCAACCGGCGTTCGGGCGACTGTCTGTCCCACAACATTTGTTCCAAAGGCCAACCGGGAACGGTCCAGGCAAACTGAGTATCTTTCAACTTATCTGCATTCTTATCCATTACATCCATTGCTTTATCGATCATGGAAGTACGGTATTCATGCACAACATCGCGTGCCAAGGCAGAATAGCCTATATCGAAATGGCTTTTGAATACCAGATAAAAGGTCATTTCCTGATTCGAGGTTTGTTCCACCTCATCATTCTTATGTTTCTTATAATTATCTGCTTGTGCACAAAGCTGACCAACAGATAAAGAAAACAGGCAAAGAAGTGCCATCGGTAATTTACATAATCTCATATACATACTTCTATTGTGTTTATTCACATACTTCATCAGATCTTTTCTCCCTCTTCCTTCATTTCAAAGAGGAGCTCGCCGCCTTGCAACACCTCTTCAAAGGTGATATACGTTCGGTTCAAACGCTGTCCATTCAGAAAGACCTTGTCCACATACATATTCTTTTCCGACAAACGAGTTGCTTTGATAACAAACTCTTTTCCCGAAGACAGCTTGATTGTCGCCTTTTCAAATAAAGGAGCTCCCAATTCATATTGTCCGGAAGCCGGATCCATCGGATAGAAACCTAACGAACTAAAGACATACCAAGCACTCATTTGTCCGGTATCTTCATTTCCGCAAATACCTTCCGGAGTATTATCATACAGGGTAGTCAACACCCGGTTGACATACTTCTGCGTTTTATCGGGACGTCCCACCCGGTTATACATATAAATGGTATGGTGTCCCGGTTCATTGCCATGTGCATATTGCCCGATCAATCCGGAAATATCTCCGGAGATATTTTCCCCGCGCAATTCGGAAGACATGGTGAAAAGAGAATCCAGCCGGGCCTCCAATGCCTTTTTACCTCCCAGCAAAGTAGCTAAACCCTCCACATCATGAGGCACAAAAAAAGTCCACTGCCAGCCATTGCCCTCACAATAATCATCTCTGCGATGAGAAGAAGCCAGCGGATCGAAAGGCGTACGCCAACCACCATCCGCCAGCCGTCCCCGGGCCAGTAATGTACCGGGATCAATTACATTCCGATAGTTAAGCGAGCGATTTGCAAAGTAACCGACCTCTTTATGTGCACCGATCGCTTCGGCAAAACGAGCCAAAGCATAATCATCGAACGCATACTCCAAAGTACGTGCCACCGACTCCATCTCCATATCACAGGGGACATAACCATATTTTTTATAATTTTCCAAGCCGACAAAATACCCCATGGAATAGCCGCACGTATCTTTCATAGCCGATGCGACCATTGCCTCCAGCGCCAACTGGGTATCAAAACCACGAATACCATTCAGATAAGCGTTAGCTATCACCGGCAACGAATGAATCCCTGTCATTTGATAATTCTCAATACCCCACAACGTCCATATCGGCAATTGACCGGCATATTTGTAATGCTCCAGCAACGTCTTTACATAATCTTTCGCCACATCCGGGTTAAGCATAGCCAACAAAGGGCAAGCCGCCCGAAACGTATCCCAAAAGCCGATCACACCACCATAATAATCGAATCCATCGGTTTGATGTACCTGCCAATCCGGTCCCCTAAAACGATTATCTACATCCGATAATAAGAATGGGTATAACATGACATTGTGCAAAGAAGTATAAAAGAGTTCCTTCTTTTTCGGATCATCGGTTTCTATTTTTATCTGCCCCAACGTACGGCTCCAGGATTCAGAAGCCGACAGCCTCACCTCTTCAAATGTCTTACCTTCGATTTCCGACTGCAGATTGGCTGCAGCCCCTTCCATACTCACCGAAGAAAGTGCTGTCCGGACTTCCAACTCGCCACGCTCGTTCTCAAAAGTAAGTAACGCCTTTACATTTCGTCCTTCAGCAGAAGAAACCTCCTTTATGCGTTGATCATCGACATACAGAGCACAAGCTTTGATAGGGGATGAAAACGTTGAATAGAAATAGACTTGCTGTCTGGGTGTCCAACCGTTCGAAAAACGGTAGCCGCGAATCGTACATGAGTCGACCCACTCGAACGCAGAGGCATACACCGTATCCACATCATGCTCGGTCTGTATGGTACAAGCACTTTCCGAACCATACTTCAAATCGACAACGACCGGTATTTCACCACCGGTATCATACCGATATCGTTGCAGTCCGCATCGACGGGAAGCTGTCAATTCCACCGTCAGTTGTCCGGCATACAAATTGACCGAATAATACCCCGGCTCCGCTTTTTCCTCTTGATGGGATAAAGCCGCCTGATATTGCTTGGAATACAACTCATTCTCTCCTGCCTGGTGATTCAAGGGTAACGGCATAAAAAGTATATCCAAAAAGTCAGCACATCCACCTCCACTTTTATGCAGATGGCTGAATCCTAAAACTGTCGGGTCCTGATAATGGTATCCGGCTCCATACGGGCGAGTATCCGCACCTATCTGCATCATTCCGAATGGCACAGAGGCAACAGGAGCAACCCTGCCCTCTGAAGCTGTACCAATCCATTTATTGACATAGCGGTTATTCGATTCTCCAACCTCCTTGCATCCTGTTGCCAACAGAGCGTAAACGCTTCCACTAATCAGTAATAATATAAACTTTTTCACGCTTATCTACTTATTTATTCAACGAACCTATACCTTTATTCTTCTATCAGGAACCAGGATACACCCTGCGCCTTTATAGAAACAGGCAATAGTAATTCACTTTGTTGGTTCAACGAGAAACTCTGTTTGTTTCCATCCGAAGCTGTGACTGTTGCTTTTCCCTTCAAACCGGTGTAATAAAGGGGTAAACGCATCTCTTTCGTTATATCCCGGTCTGTCGGATTAAAAACGACCACCATACCTTTATGCTGAATGAAAGGATTTACGTGCATCATGCAATCCAGATCGCGACCAGTCGGACGGCTGACGTGGATAATATCGGAAGTCAATATATCCCGGTATTCCTTAAACCAGTCGATACAACGGGATACCATCTGTTTGGTTTCCGGCGTATCATATAAACGATTTCCACGAATAGTCAGATGGCAACCGCTTCCCAAAAACTGCATTAATTGCGACTCATAACGATCCAGATTATCACAAAGAGGTTCCAACCCAACCCTTGGGTCATTCGTATAAAAACCAACCAACTGCAAAGTCATCCACCCCATTGTCGGGATCTTATGCCAGGTCCCGTCATAAATATATTGACGGCCTAATAACAATTGTTGTTGTGGCGTCAGATTCGCACTAGCTTCCCGGTATCCCATCCCTGTAGAACATTGTCCGTTCAGGAAATACCAGTCCGGTATAGGAATATACATTCCCCTGCGCTGCAGTTCATGGATAACCTCTACTTGCGTTTTCCATTGTTGCCACTGAGAATCTTCCAAACAGACATGGTAAGGATGTACAGTAGAAGCACAAGGGTCTCCATGATACGGACCATCCATATTATAAGTCATCAACCCCGTCTTATCAAAGAACTCCCACATTTTAGAATAATATGTATCTTTCCATTTGCTGGCAATACAAACACTCTGGCCGAAAAGGCTACCCGGTTTTCCTGTTTCCGGATGAATACAATCCACCTCTGCTCCCCGTCCGCGAGACGCCACCTGTAATTCATATCCTCCCATTACAATACCACGTTCTTTTGCATAGGAAGCAACCCTGCGCCATAATTGCACATAAGCAGAATCCAGATTATCATGACTGATGCCAGGCCAAGCCATAATGTCCAACTGTTCGAGTCCCAATTCGGCCATCTGGTCGATAAA
This sequence comes from Parabacteroides sp. AF18-52, assembly GCF_003479145.1. Classification (NCBI taxonomy): domain Bacteria; kingdom Pseudomonadati; phylum Bacteroidota; class Bacteroidia; order Bacteroidales; family Tannerellaceae; genus Parabacteroides; species Parabacteroides sp. AF18-52. Next base: position 15,805 of record NZ_QUGR01000018.1, on the reverse strand, counting down.
CCCTTTCAATTTCGTTTCATCATGTGAAGTAATACCTCCGGAGATCAAAGACTCGGTTGTCTGAGGAGCCAGCTTTTTATACATCCGCCGATGCCCGAGCGATTGCCGCTCACGATCATCACTATCCTGCAACAATTCGAAAGTGATATACGATTTGAACGGAACCTCTTTACTTACTTTCGTACAAGGCCCCATAGGAAGTTTGCTCAGTAATAAATTATGATGTGGGAATCCCAGGAACTTATCCTCTGCTTGATTATGACTGGCCCAGGTGTTATAGTCTTTATCGACTGTCCATTTTGTAGTAGAACTTCCCACATGATATGCCTTGGGAGTACCGGCATAGTGCATCAGGGCACTTCCTTCTATATCGGCATTGACCAATGCAAAAGAGAAATCACTTTCCACATGAATACGTTTCACCTGATCCTGATTGACAGCCAAGACTTCACATTCCATGTCATTCAACAAAACAGCTTCTTCCCCCTCATTGACCACCTCGATCCATTTGGCAATCAAAGGTAGTCCCTGGTAAATTTCATAGTTGACTTTCACCTTCACGTCTTTTACATCCACCATACTTTCGGTCGGGATGAAAGTCATTTCCATACGTAACCCCTTAGCCGGCCAATCTGTGGGAACGGCATTATATTTCGGAGTCCACGGATAACGTTTCAGCGGAAGACCGGTTTCCACCTTTTCAAGCGTAAATGCCAGATCGGAAGCTTCCATTTCCGCATACCAGCTATCCAATAAATAAGATAATTCCGGCTGTCCTTTCAATCCGCCGACCTCATACCATACACTATCAATGCAAACACGTGCTTCCGGTTTTACCGCCCGTAAAAACTCTGCCTCATTCGAATGATTCTTATACCCGACGCAGGCTATATTTTCACCGACATAAAAAGTACGGGAGACTAAACCGTTATTCAACTGAAATTTGGATGTCAATCCATCTTCCGATTTCTGCACGAACAAACAGGCCGGCTCTTCTACCTGATTGATCAACCAATCCTTTTCCTGACGAACATCGGGTAGTTCCGTAACAATCTTCTTGCCCGCACTCGCCTGTTCCAGTTGTTGCACCAAGACACGGCGTTCGGTCAGGCGTTGCTTGCTTATCTCTTTTATCTTTTTATAATCCAATAGGAAATCGGATTCCGGATTGAACTTCCCGGTGGCAAAAGTGCTGTATCTTACTTCATATATTTCACCGTAAAAAGCCTCTTTTCCCTCTTCCGAAACAGCAATAGAAAAATGAGGTGCTATTGCCTTTGTAGGTTTGAATGTTCCGGTCTTTTTCCCGTTCATCCAAACGGTTCCTTTCCCCTCTTCCATCACCATCGCCAGATGTGTCCAGGCGTTAGGTAAAACCTCTCCGATTTCAACACGTCCCGAACCACCGGAAATCAAATACCAGTGTCCTCTCCTATGAACAAATACATATCCTTCCTTGGCAGTTCCATTGGAAAGCAATACCTGTGCCTGGTCTTTTTCCTTCTCGCCCTGTTGAGTATCCAACCGGGGTTTTACCCATATTTCCAATACCTGATTTTCTGCCGGAGAACCGAACGCCCCTTCCAGTTTATATCCATCGCCGTTTCCATTAAATAAAATTCCCCCTTCGCCCTTCATCTTCTTGTCACCGGGAGCATCGGCATAGAAAACAGGCCGCCCTATCGCAAACAGTTCTCCTTTTCCGGTTACCGGTGTCAATTTCTCCGGTGCCACAGCATACGTGACATTGCCGGACTTTCCGAAATTATAATGTACAACTGGTTTTACTTTAGCCTCTGCAAACAGACATAGAGTTATCAACGCAGCCACCATTGTCATCCTTTTCAAATTCATAGACATTTATATTTTTCCGATTAGAATTAAATTAACTTTCACTGTTCATTTATATAAAATACACTTCTTGTACCTAAAACATTTAGTCAAATAGAGTTAAAAAACAAAAAACAGGTAAAATAGTGCAAATATACAAGCAATCATCCCCATCCTAAATAGCAAAAAAATTGCCTATTCTGTGGATTATTATTGTTTGTAAGCTTTCATCGATACATAAAAAAAGGAGTGTCTTCCGACACTCCCTTAATCCTACAAAGATTTAATCAATCAATTATGTTTATTATTTCAACGGATCAAAAGTACCACCCCATTCTGCATTTTGCTCAATCTTGGAGTTACGGTCGATGACTTCCTTATGAATAGAATAGAACCAATGATTCAAATCCAGGTTGAACATGTATTGTTTATCCATATCAACACATTCTACATATTCGAAACGGAACAATTTACGGACTTCCGGATCATACATTTCCTTCGTCCAGTCGAAACCGGCTATATTACTCTGATCTTTTATCACCGGATATAAGCTGGCGCGATATTTAAGGTTGTTCAGAATATCATACCGTTTCCAACGGCGCAAATCAGCCCAACGTTTACCTTCATAGGCAAATTCTATAAAACGTTCATTAATGTAGGCTTCACGAATGTCGCTTTGAGATGTTGCAGTAACTCCGTAGTTACCCGTACTCGATTCAATACCTGCACGTTTACGAATATCATACAATACCTGCAATGCTTCACCACTCTTACCCAATTCGTTCGCACACTCACCATAGTTCATCAAAACCTCTGCAAAACGAATTTCGATCCAGTCGATATCTGCATCATATACGGTAGCTTGCGTCAAATCCGGATCCAAACCTTTTTTCTGATAGTAACCGGAAGAATTACCACCAATACCTTTATTCAACTGATCTTGTATCAAAGTCACATATTTATAACCCGTCGACGATCCTTCATCTGCCATTAGTTTCCATGCATTCCAATACTTCATATCGTCAGTCAATACATCACTACATGGATATTCCGTTCCCGGACAGAATATTGTCGCATAAAAACGAGGATCACGATTCATATAGAAGTCGGTCATAAACTGCTCATTGTAAGTTGGATCATTAGCCAAACGATTCACATCCAATTCCAATTTGGAACCATCCCCTTTCGGAAATGCCATTAGAAGCGGAAATATAGCCTGGTTATTATTTGCACCGTCTTTTGTCAATGGTTCAGGACGAATACTTTTTTGATCCAGCTTATGATCCGGATAAATGTACTGGTTCACCATAACTACCTCACGATTCTGTTCATCATACCAAATATCTGCAAAATCGCCTTCATATAAACCTTTACCTACACTTTGTAAAAAGTCTACAGCCGCTTTATTTGCACTATAGGCTGTCTCCCAACGGGACTGATCGCTGTTCGGATTAAACAACGGACTGGCATATTGTAACAACATACGACCTTTAAAAGCCATGGCGCAGCCTTTGTCGATACGTCCATAATCTTTTCCTTCCCACGTATCAGGGAGAGAGGCGATTGCTTCATCCAAATCTTTCACGATCTGTTCCACGCATTCGGAGGTACTGTTTCGGGTGACAAACAAAGAGGGAACATCTGTCACATCTTGAAAATGAAGAATCAATGGAACACCACCTACTGAAAATATTTTTCCCCAATAATCCCATGCCCTCCAGAAAAGAGCCTGACCTCTTAACGGTTTCTTTTCTTCATCTGTTAAAACAGTCACTGTTTCCAACTGATCCAAGAAGAAGTTAATACGATCTATATTTCCATAATCCAACTTTTGTCCGCAATTATCAATCGTGATCTGTCCTCTGACATATTCACTCATGCTAGTAGGACCATTCATCCCCTCATCCGTATTGTTGGCACTAACAGGCCATCCCGGCAACATTCTGCCGTAAATATCGGTCAGGAATGAACTGATCATTGTTTTATCTTTCCAGACATTATCCGGAGTGATCGTTCCGGAATTTTCATAGTCCAAACTACAACCGCATAGGATAGCAAGGGCTAAACTGCATATAATATTTTTTCGTTTCATACTTAACAAAGCTTTTTAGTTAGAATTTCACATCGACGCCAAAGTTCCATGACCGCAAAATCGGGAAAGCATTTCCATTTCCAATTTCCGGATCATAATAATTCTTATTAAAGCTACTTAATACGAATAAATTTGTTCCGGTAACAAACAAACGGACATTATCAAAGATCTTATTATAGAATTGTCCCTTAGGCAAATCATAGCTTACCGTCAAATATTTCAGACGCATAAAACTAGCATCTTTCAACCAGTAGCTGGAATTTGTCTGATATGTTTTCGAGTTGTTGTTACCGATACGTTTCGGCAATGTAGCATTTGGAGTTTCCGGTGTCCAGCTATCATAATACCATTGGTTCCACATACGGTTCCATTCTACGCCACCAGCCAAATCAGACATCCATTTCTTTTCGCCCAATCTTCCGGAGAACATCATATCGATATTTAAACCTTTCCAGCCGCCACCCAGATTCAAACCATAAATAACAGGGAAGTTACTGTCTTTTAATATTACCCGGTCCCAATCGTTTATTACACCGTCGGGAGTTCCGTCAGGCCCACTGAAATCCTTAAATACCATCATACCCAATTCCGGAGATAAACCGTTATGTTTGTAATTCGGATTAGCTGCCTTAAACGCATCCAGTTCTTCCTGAGTACGGATGATCTTATCAAATTCCCAACCTGTTATATAAGAAGTTGATTTACCTTCTGCGATATCGATCCATTGCGCATTTTCCGCATGGTCTTTTTTAATTACTTTGTTCCAACCATACGACATCGTCAAGTTTGCGAAATAAGAGAAATCTCTACTTTGTCCGCGATAACCCAATTGGAAATCGATACCTTGTGCATGAACCTCTCCATAATTTTCTGCCGGCATGGACAAACTAAATGTCGACGGCAATGTATTAGTACGGCTACCCAAAATATCATAAGAATTACGGTACCAGTAATCAGCAGACATATTCCAATGGTTCAGGAAGTTCATATCCACTCCGACATTATAACTCAATGATTTTTCCCAAGTCAGATTCGGGTTGACCACACTACCATAAGTTATACCAACCGATTTCACAGGGCTTTTACCAAAATAAGCAGAATTACCTGAGCTATAAGACTCTTGCCACTGCCATCCACCAACGGAATCGTTACCAGTCAAACCGACAGAACCACGTAATTTCAAGAACTGAATGGCACTTCTATTAAAGAAGCCTTCTTCTGAAATAACCCAACCGAGAGACCCTGCCGGGAAGAATCCCCAACGCTGCTCCGGAGCAAAATTCATAGAACCGTCTTCACGGAAAGAGAAAGTTGCCAAATACTTATCGGCATACGAATAACTGAACTGGCCGATATAAGACATACGACCACTGATCCAGTCGGTATCACCATTTCCCCAAGTATCCGCACGGGCACTACTTGCAGCCCAGAACTGGTCGGTTGTATATACCGGAAAAGTTTCACGTCCGCCTGTAACACCAGCACCACCACCTTCGTACCATTCCGTTACGAATGCTGCCGATACACGATGTACGCCTTTAAATACATTTTCATAATTCAACTGGAAGTTAAACTGTTTGTCATCACTCCAACTGGATTTACGCTCAATATAATCCTTACCGACCCATGTCGACTTTCTTGTACTTATGATATCATTATCATTTGTCGACATAATGCGATTATTCGTACCACTTTTTTTCATGGTCACCAAATCATAGTTGATATAAAATTTCTTGTTGACATCGTTCGTCCAACTTCTGCTATAAGAAACTTTTGCGCTTAAACCTTTCAAGAATGGCATCTTATAAGTAGCACTGATAACAGCTTGAGGTTTCAACATCTGTGATTTGTTATAACCACCCCTACCATCGACAGCAGCTCCCATATTGGCAATCCAGCCATAATCGATATATTGTCCGTTATCCGTATAAACAGGTTGGTCCGGTTGCCAGACTCTCAGTTTACTATAATTGGATCCAGCATCTTCGAAAACAGCGTTTCCTGTGAAGTTATTGTAAATAGCCAAACCGGCAAAGACCTCTAAGTCTTTTGTAATATCGGCTGTTACATTCATACGAATGTTATATTTATCATACGTCAACGGCTTCAAAAAGCCCTCTTGTTTCACATAAGAAGCAGCCCCGAAATAGCGAACCCGATCACTACCGCCATTTACACTCAGGTTATGTGTTTGAGTTGTCGGATTCCTCCATACTGTTTCCAACTGGTCATACCCCCAACCACCATTTATCGTTTTAAAATGATCAATTTCATCCTGCGACCAGGCCCAGCCAGCAGGATCGGCAGAACCATTGATGCGGGTGTACATTTCACCAGCCTGAACAGCACTTGTCAACTCTGAATTCTTTGTACGGGAATCCGTACTAAATCCATACGAATAATTAAACGTCGGTTTTCCCCGATTACCTTTTTTAGTCGTAACAATTATTACACCACCGGCAGAACGGGAACCATAAATAGCAGCAGAGGCAGCATCCTTTAATACAGAGACATCCTCGATTTCATTCGGGCTCAAATTATTAAAATCACCACCACCACGAACAACACCATCGATCACATAAGTAACATTCTCTGCGTTCCAGGAAGCACCTGTACGAATGGAGATACTAGGTGCAGCACCAGGAAGAGCACTCGGCGTACTCACATTCACACCTGCTAATTTACCGACCAAAATATTTCCGGCAGAAGTAGTAGGAAGCGCTTTCACATTCTCATCCACCTTCATGGAAGATACCGCACCTGTCACCAGTCCTTTTTTCTGAGTCATGTAACCGACAACTATCACTTCATCCAACAACTCCGTATCACTAGCTAACGTAATATTGAATGCTTTTTTCCCCTTTACCGGTACTTCCAGATTCTTAAAACCTACATACGATATTAATAACGTCGCATTATCATCCACATTTAAAGAAAATTTACCGTAGATATCCGAAATCGTACCATTATCCCTGGTACCTTTCTCTAAAATATTAGCGCCGATCACCGGTTCGCCATTCGGATCATAAATAGTACCGGTAACGATCTTTTTATCCTGATCGACCGCCGTTGTAATAAAAGTGGTTTCTTTCGGTTTATAAATAGATATTGTTTTATTTTCAATATCATATTTCACCTCCATGCCTTCAAAAACGGAGGCCAGTACCTGATTTAAGGTTTTATCTGTTGCATTAACCGTAACTTTTTGTTTAATATTTATATCATTGTTACGGACCAGGATAGAATATCCCGTTTGTCGTTCTATATCATCAAGAACTTTACTGATAGGTACATTTTGATGATGTACTGTAATTTTTATACTTTGCATTGCCGCATTAGCATACACAGAAGCAGAGATTACACTCATCGCCAAAAATAAGCCCAATTGTTTGATTGAAAAATACTTTATTTTCATACTTTTGTAACGATTTTGTTAGTTAACAACTAATTAATTCAAAAAATCATCTAATGAATCGGAGAGAAGTGCCAACCATCTCCGATTCTTTTTTTATCCGGTTCTTTCCATAAGTTCTCTTTTTTAAGTTAAACATTCTATTTCACTCGTAGTTTTATTTATCTCTTAATGTGATGACACCTCCACTCTGTTCAAAACGATACTTCTTGTCCACATCTATAAAATTAAACACCTCCTGAAGCGACATATTCAGATCGATACTTCCTGAAAAATATTCATTCGTCACTTTTTGGCTATCCACATGGATCTTTATATTGTATTTCCGTTCTATATCCTTCAATATATCCAGGAAAGATGCATTCACAAAACTCAATCTGCCCGTCGTCCACAATGCTGATTTATAGGAATCGGCGGTCTCGCTGTACAAGTCTCCGGTATTGCGGTTGTAAATAGCTTTCTCATCCGGTTTCAAACGAACATACTTATTATTGGCAAAGACATCGACTCCTCCATCGATCAGAGATACTTCTGTCGATTGGTCTTCCAGATAGTAACGGAGATTAAATTCCGTACCTGTAACTTTCACCGTCATATCCCCGGCATATACCTGAAATGCTTTTTCTTTATCTTTTGCCACCTCAAAATATCCTTCTCCCACTAGATATACATTTCGTTCTTTTTTTCCATAAGATAACGGATACTTTAACACGGAACCGGAGTTTAGGACTACTGTGGAACCATCCGGTAAAAGAACTTTTGTTTGTGAACCCAAAGGGACCGTTGTCTCATTATATAACTGGTCACCCGATTTATCCAACTCATTATATGTAAAAATCGAACCGACAGATACAGTTACCATTAATAAAAGGACAGCAGCAATATTCCGGGCATAAACGAACCACCTACGCCGGGATATTCCCAAGGTTGTCAAATGCAATCTTTCTTTCAGATGGACATATCCGGTCTCTTTCCGGGATTCAAAAGCAGGAATATGGAGCAAAGCATACAGCTTGACCATCTCATGGTATTGTTTCCGATATAAATCCGACTCTTCTATTAAAGCAAACAAAGAGATCTTTTCTCCGTCTGTTATCGAGCCCGAAATATATTTATCCATTAATTCCTCAAATAGTATATTTTTATCTTGCATACTGCGTATATTTTCTGTCTGTTTATAATTAATACACATCCCAATCGAAAAACATTTAGATGAAATCATCTTTTTTTCAAGATTGGTGAAATAAATATTTAGTAAATAAAAAAGAGAAGAAGATGTTTAAGGGCTTGCTTCAAACGGTCGGTTGCATTTTTGAGCTGAACACGTACTGTACTAACAGTCAGTCCCATATCCTCTGCAATTACATCAGCAGCCTTTCCGGCATAAAAATATTCTTCAAAAACTTTCCGGCATTTTAAAGGTAATTGGTTCACAGCCAAACGGATCTCCTCTTCGGTCTGTCGCATTTCCACGTACTGTAAAGGGGCGGGAGTCGATTGAATATAAGATTCCTGATGAGCCAGTAACTGATCTTTGTGAATATCCAGCATATTCTGCTGGCTTCTCTGTGAACGAATGTGATTAAGACATCCATTCTGTACGGAACGAACTAAATAATAATGAATTGGATACGCTAAGGTATCCCTTTTAAACCAGACATTTATAAATACATCATCTACAATTTCAGAACAAAGATCTTTGTCCAGTAAGTAATATAGGGCAATTGCATTCAGGTAACTATAATAGTAGCAATATAACTCAGAAAAAGCCTTTTCAGAACCATTTCTGATCTGTTTTATGATCTCTTCATTTATATGGTTTGTATTCATGACTATTCATCCAGTAATTATATTAACGATATTAGTTCTAGAAGAACTGAGGAATAGTTATTGTATTATTCACATAAATATCAGGAAGTTCCAAGCAGGAATACTTCTGTTACTTTTTGTATAAAAAATAGAGGGATATTGATTTATATAAGATAAGAGAATGGAAAAGGACTTAGTTCTTCTAGAACTAAGTCCTTTCAAGTATTTCGATCACTTTCTTACGCAGCAAATATAATATTTATTCACTCATTTTGAACTGAATTCACTAAATTAATAACAAAGGGAAGCTTTCTCACGAAAACCTCCCTTCCTCTTGGTGTGTCTATCAATTATGTTGTAAAAAGGATCTATATCCTTGTGTAAAGAATATTATAAAGTAATCGGTATTCCGTGATAGAAATCCAGAATCTTGGCACGGAATATAAAGTTGTATTTCGCCTGTGTCTGTTCGGCCAAACTCTGTGCATACTTGGTTTTTGCTTCGCCGTATTCAAAAACAGTACTTTTTCCTGCACCATAACGTTCTTCCGCATAAGAGAATGCTATTTTACTGGCATCGACCGACTTGTCAGACGACACATACTTTTCCTGGGCAGCCGTGGCATTGTAATAAGCCTGCTGGATCTCTTTGTAAAGTATCTTTTTGGAATTCTCCATCAGCAACTCACGATTATGGATAGCGAGGCGGGCAGAACGGACACTGTTACGAACCTGAAAACGGTTAAAGATCGGAATACTCAAACTGAAACCGATCGATTTCTGTCCGTTATTCTTCAACTGATCGCTGAACGGAGCGTTATTGTACTCCCCATCACCGAAGTTATGATAATAACCGTTGCTGTAACCGGCACTGAAATTCAGTTTGGGATAATAACCGGCCTGAGCCACCTTCAACATTTTCTTCTGACTTTCGAGCAGGTATTCCTGTTCCTTGACCTGCGGTTTGACACCTACGGCATAGTCGTACACCTGATCAGGAGGAATGATACTACTCATATATTGAGCCACCGCATCACCGGTTTCCGGCTCCTGTACATCGAAGTTTTCACCATCACGTTCCAGTTCCAGACTTTGCGTCAGGTCAAGCAATGCGAGTTTCACGTTATTTTTCGATTCGGTCAATGTCACTTCGTCTTTAGCCAATTGTGCTTTCATATCATACAATTGGGATACAGGCACTTTACCGGCATTATAAAGAGCCTCGGTCTTCGTTACCTGCTCCGAACTGAGTGCCACCTGCAATTCGGCGATCTTCAACATTTCCTTATTATAAAGTACCTGCAGAAAATAAGAAGCCACATTTATGGAAAGATCTTCCTTTGCCTTATTCAACGTTTCGACAGACGCTTTCAGATCCAGCTTGCGGGCTGCAATATCGTTGGGTATTTTGAAACCGTCGAACACTGGCATACTCAACTGGATAGAAGCAGAAGTATTTGCCGAGTTACGATCGACGATCAGACCATCTTTCGATTCCGAACGGCCAAAACCGAAATTCTCATTGATACTGGCATTCAGATTGGGTAACCAGCTATACTTGCTGGTGTGCAGTGTTACTTCCTGATTCTGCCGCTCCAGTTCTTTCTGCTTCAGGTCGATATTATTTTCAATAGCGTAACGGATACATTCCTCCAGCGACCATTGCCTGGGTGCTTCCTGTGCTCCTGCCGAAGCACAGAGAAGAGATGATGCCCATACTACGGATAGTATTATTTGCTTCATAGTTTACTCGTTTTATTTCTATTTCTTATTTGCATCGACAATTCCTCCGCGGATCTTGTCATTTTCCGTCAAACCTTCTTTCACCTCAATCTTGATACCATCAGATAAACCGACAGTGACAGGACGTTTCTCAAACAACTGTTCCGGCTTTTCCTGTTTTACGATCTGCACGAAAGTAGAATCGCCGCTGAACTCGACACAGCTTTCAGGAATTGTCAGGACATCAGACGCACGTTTCAGAACGATCTCGGCATTCGCACTGTAACCGGCACGGATAAAGGCATCTTCCGGCATCTGCACAGCCGCTTTGATCTCGAACAGGACGGCACCATTTTCTTCCACTCCTTTCGGAGCCACATATTCCAGCATGGCATCGAACGTACGGCTATCCAACGCACCGACCGTCAATTTGATCGGCATCCCTTCATGGATACGCCCCACTTCGGTTTCATCCACTTTTCCCCGGAAGATCATATTGTTCATATCGGCTACGGAAGCAATCGTCGTACCGTCGTTGAATGTGTTCGACTGGATCACAGAGTTGCCGACTTTGATAGGAACGTCCAGAATCATACCGGTAATCGTTGAGCGAACCTGTGTCGTACTGGAGGAAGCTGACTTTCGGGAAATTCCTTCACGAATGATTTCCAATGCATCCTGTGCATTCTCTGCTTCTTCCTGTGCTTTCTTGTAATTAGCCAAAGATGTTTCATAATCTTCTTTGGAGATCACACCCTGGTCATGCAATTCCTTATCACGTTTATAAGTCGCTTCTATCTGTTCCAGACTGATCTTTGCTACACGGACACGCGATTCGGCACTGTTCAACTGGACCATTTCCGGAATCACCTTGATCTTTGCTATGATCTCACCCTCCTTTACCATCTGTCCGGCTTCCTTCAGTACTTCGGAAATGATACCCGACATCTGGGGCTTGATGAGTACTTCATCGCGGGGTTCCACCTTTCCGGTCGCCACAGTCTTTGTTTCCACCGAGTCACGTTTTGGGGTTACCACTTCATACATAGTGATGACTGGCTGTGCCTTTTTCCACAAAAAGTAGAAAGTGCCGACCACCGCGGCTCCCACCAATACTAAAAAGATGATTCGCAGGACTTTCTTTACGATACGATTCTTCATGATTATATAGTTTATTTTAATTGACAAATGATATACTGTTATTCTTCTCTGATTGCATCAATAGCCTTGATCTGCATGGCACGCCAAGCCGGAATCAATCCCGCCATCAATCCACTGATAAGTAAAACGACGGTTGCTGCAGCTGCAGCTCCGATATGTATTTCCGGATTACTGAAGAAGGTGCCGTTATCAGAAGCACTGCCACTGCTTTCCAGCAAATTATTGGCTATATCCAACAGGAAAACCCCGCAACTCAACCCTATCAAGCCAGCCAGAGCCGTAAGCAGCAAACTCTCGCTCATGATCTGGGAAATGATATCGAACGGCTTTGCCCCGATAGCACGGCGTACCCCAATCTCACGGGTACGCTCCTTGACCGTCACCATCATAATATTACTAACGCCGATAATCCCCGCCAGCAAAGTACCCATTCCCACCAGCCATACCAGAATATTAATTCCGGTAAAAAGCGTTTCAAAACTGTCGAACTGCTTAGCAATCGTAAAACTGCTGACAGCCTGCGGGTCGGTAGGCGATATTTCATTTTGCGATTTCAGTACGGCTGTTATATCTTCCACCATCTTATCGCAAGGATAACCATCGTCGGCCGTTGCACAAAGGAACCAGAATTTATCCCCCTGGTTTGCAACCTGCTGTAAGGTTGTGAACGGTAACATGATACTTTCCTCCGTACGTCCTCCGATCTGCACACGTGGTTTAGGTTTAACAACTCCCACCACCTGATAGTAAATACCGTTTACCCGGATATACTCTCCAATCGGATCTTCACCAGGGGTGAACAATACTTCACGCACGATACTACCGATCAGACAGACCTTGCGTTTGTCCTTTACGTCTACCTCATTCAGTAAACGTCCTTCCAATACGTGCTGTGTTTCTATATTGAAATATTCGGAATGTACACCGCGTACATTATAAGTACCGGCTTTCTGTCCTCTCACCACATTATTTTGTCCACCCCACGACATCGCCATCGGCGACAAATAACGAACACCTTTCACCCGATTACGGATCGTTTCCAGATCACGGTTACGCATCTGCCAGTAACGTCCTTTCTTGTAGCCTTTGTAAGGCTCGCCCGTACGTTCGGAAAAGAAAAAGGCTGAATTGGTGGCAAAACCATTCACATTCTTCCATACTCCGTTCTTGAAACCGGTACCCGATCCCAACAGGATAACAAGCATCAGGATTCCCCAAAACACCCCGAATCCGGTCAGCAGGCTTCTGGTCTTGTTGCGGGTGATAGTCACCCATATCTCTACCCAACGGTCTATATCGAACATATCTATCTGTTTTTATTCGTTTCTCATGGCTTCGATAGCCGTAATTTTCACTGCTTTCCGGGCGGGGAAATAACCCGCCAACACGCCTGCACCGACAATAAGCAACGTCGACATCAAGGCTACGGTCAAGTCGACCGTAGGATTCAGGAAAGTACTCATATCATCGTCGGAAGAAGCTTGTCCCATCTTTGCACTTTCCATAATAGCATTAATACCTTCTGTCAGCCCCACCCCGGCAATCATACCGAGATAGCCGAACACGGCCGTTATCAGGATAGATTCTACGATGATCAGTTTCAGGATAGAAAAAGGGGTGGCTCCAATCGCTTTACGAATACCGAACTCGCGGGTTCGTTCACGGACTGTGATCAGCATAATATTACTAACACCCACAATACCAGCAGCCAGTGTTCCGATACCGATTATCCAGATAAACAGGGCGATACCATTCAGCATCCCGTTAAACATGGCAAAATCTTCAATCGTGCTCCACATACCGATCGCCCGCAAGTCTTCCGGATCAAACATGTGCCGTCTTCCCATTTGCTGGCGGAAACGTTTCTCGAAAGCCTCGTATTCCTCTTTCGTATTGATACCATCCAGGGAGAAGATAATATTATCCAACCCGTAACCAGAACGGTACAATTGTTGTGCCGTAGAGAAAGGGATATAAGCCGGAGCATTATTATTATTGTCCTCATCCGTATAAACACCGATCACCTGATAAGGTACATCACCGGCATTCACATATTTTCCTAACGGATCCTCCGAGCGGAAAAGCACTTCTTTTATACGGGGACTTATAACGATCACCTTTCTTTTCTGAAGTATATCCACTTCATTGATAAAACGCCCGTTGCCGACTGTCATCTTGATCTTGTCGATTATCGCCTTATCGGGATGTACTCCCTGCAAAGAATAAGAATTATACTCTTCTTTGTATGAAAGCGTATCACTCTGGTAAAGAACACCCGATATCAGGTTCACTTCCGGATTCTGTTGTTTCAGACCGATCAGGTCATCATCCTTATATTGAATACGCCGGTTCGTCTGCATGCCCTTATACGGCTTGCTGGCATAACGTGGCCATGTCTCCACACGGTTGCCCGCCCAACGGTCGAAGTTGTGCATGATACCGTTCTTCAGCCCGTTGCCCGCTCCCAGCAGGACGATCAGCATAAAGATCCCCCACGCCACGGAAAAACCGGTGAGGAACGTACGGAGTTTGTTCTTTTTGATCGTACTCCATATCTCCCGGAAATTATCAAAGTCGAACATACCCTTTTCCTTTTTCTATGTTTTCTATCAAACCATCCTTTACACGAATGATCTTTTCTGTAGCGTCAGCTACGGATTGTTCGTGGGTGACGATCACCATAGTCATACCTTCTTTATTCACGTTGCGAAGAAGTTCCATTACCTCAACCGTTGTCACACTATCGAGTGCACCGGTTGGTTCGTCTGCCAGAATCACTTGTGGTTTAGCAATGAGGGCACGGGCAATAGCGACACGCTGTTTCTGTCCGCCGGACATTTCGTTCGGCATATGCTCCGCCCAATCTCTTAAGCCGACCATATCCAGGTACTCCATCGCCATGGCATTTCTTTTCTTACGGTTCATTCCCTGATAATAGAGAGGGAGCGCCACATTCTCCATCGCATTTTTAAAAGAGATCAGGTTAAACGACTGGAAAATGAAGCCGATCATCTGGTTACGAAGTTCAGCTGCACGCGTTTCGCTCAGATTCTGAATCAATTGTCCATTCAAATGATAGGTACCCGTATCGTAAGTATCTAATATTCCCAGTATATTCAACAGTGTCGATTTTCCCGATCCGGAAGCTCCCATGATCGAAACCATCTCCCCCTTTTCTATCTCCAGGTCTATACCTTTCAAGACGTGCAGCGGAGCACCGTTGAAATACGTTTTGTTAATTCCTTTCAGCTGAATCATCATATTTGTCATTTCTTTTCATTATTAGACGTACACATTGCTAAAAATGTTACACATTTAAGGAACTTTTTTATTCTCTGACGGAACAAATGTATATTTATATAAAATACCTTGTATCGCAAGGTACTGATTTTTAATCTATATTAACTTTGTAATTTTTACTAATCCTGAAGAATTGCGGTAAACTACTTAACAAATAAACTGATTACAAACGGATTTACTGCATCCATTAATTTTTTTTCTTATAAATTGATAAAAAACAGTTGAACTTACTAAAAGCTATACTATATTTGTTTTCAAGTAAGCATTTAGCATACATCCTGTTAATCAATGCTTTAAAGACCCCTATTCAACATCTGTTTTGTGGCTGATAATTGTCGGCCGTTCGGTTGATATTTATCGGCCATACGGTTGATAACCGTGAACCCATCGGCCGACAATTATCAACCACTGATTTCCCGCCATTGTCCTGTCCTGAAATAAGTTGACAAAACACCACGGTAAACTTATGTCAGAATCGA
>NZ_QUGR01000017.1:57843-109659 GCF_003479145.1 Parabacteroides sp. AF18-52 | reverse complement strand
AATTTTGTTCTCTCATTTTGGATTCTTATAGAGAGTCAACCATATCTACAAAAAGACAGAATCAAAATATTTTCAAAAAAAGTCGATTATTGATTGTGTGTGTCGTTGCTGTTAACCTACACCAATATAAAGACGGATATTTTATGGAAGAAAACAACAAGACAAAACAAGTCATGCGGCTGTACTTTGGGAAACACTTTTCACGGTATGGGCGTATTTTGTTTGGGCGTTGGTTGAAGGCTGAAGATGAGGGGGTGGAAAAGCTGGACGCTTTACAGGATTTGTGGGAAGAGTCTGAAACTGAAGTGACCGCATCTACATATAATGACTGGAATGCTCTGCAGAAACATTTGATAGCAGAACCGTTCCGCAAGCGTATGACCCCATTGTACCGCCAGGTATTTAAATATGCAGCTATCATTGCCCTGGTGTTGATGACTGCCGGTACGACTTATTGGGCGACCGATCGTTTTAAGCCTGTCCGTCATGTAGAAATGGCTCAGATATTTGTTCCTTATGGAGAAAGTAAAGAGGTGCTGCTGCCTGATGGTTCGAAAGTATGGGTCGATGCCGGATCTTTGCTGGTTTATCCGAAAGATTTTACCGATACCGAGACACGTACGGTATATCTTACCGGGGAAGCGGCATTCTCTGTCCGGAAAAATCCGGAGCAACCTTTTATTGTAAAAACGACTTATCTGGATGTGCAGGCGCTGGGTACTGTCTTTTCTGTTGAAGCCTATCCTAGTGATTCCTGTTCGATGGCTACGTTGGAAGAAGGGAGCATACTCGTTTCAGTAAACGATGAAGGTATCGAACCTACTATATTAAAGCCGGACCAGCAGTTAATCTATTCCCACACAACCCATACAGTGACAGTTCATGCTGTCGATGCATCCATATATAATATGGAAAGGAACGGTTACCTGATATTTGAGAATATTCAGTTCAACCGCCTGATGGCTTCTTTGGAACGTAAGTTTAACGTGACGATCCATTATAATTCACAAAAATATGCGGGTGAATATTACAATGTTAAGTTCTCTCCGGATGAGACTTTAGAAGATGTGCTGAATGTGCTACGGCAATTGGTTGGCATACGTTATACCGTGAAAGGAAGAGTAGTATTCATAAATTAAAAATAAAGGAGGATACAGATATGAGCAAAAGAAAACCGGAAAGACAGAAAGTGCGAAAATCCCTCTTTCCGGAATTCGAAATCGAATCTTGAACATCATTGGATTGACGAGTAAATCGTCAGGTTTTATTAATATTCAATTTTCAAATGTACAAATATATGAAATTAACTAATCTAATACCTATAAATAGCGGAAAAAGTATATCCAAGCTGCTATTTATAACCGCTTTGTTTTCTAACAGCTTGTTTAGCTATGCGCAACAACAACAAGTGCGCCTGACCGGGAATAATGTAACATTGAAGACGGCCTTCAAACAGATAGAACAACAGACAAAATTGTTTGTGGATTATAATACTCAGGAAGTAAATGATTCCCGTCCCATTTCAAAATTACCTAAAAACAGTAACGTGAAAGAGGTAATGGAGCAATTGTTGGAAGGAACCGGTTGTTCGATTGCCTTTAGTAACGGGCATATCATTATAACAAAACAAGCGCAAACTGCATCTGACACTAAAAAGATCTCAGGTATCGTAAAGGATGAACGCGGAGAGCCTGTTATCGGAGCGAATGTCGTGGTAAAAGGAACGACGAACGGGACCGTTACGGATATGGACGGAAAATATACTCTGGAAGTTTCCCCTGGTGCCGTGTTACAGATATCTTATATAGGCTACAACACTCAAGAGGTAAAAGTTGGTAGCGTAAATGTCGTAAATGTATCTCTCAGAGAAGATTCCGAAGCACTGGATGAGGTCGTGGTTATCGGTTACGGTACGGTAAAGAAAAGCGATTTGACAGGAGCGGTCGGTTCCGTACAGATGAAAGATGTGAGTCAAGTCGGTATTACCAGTGCAGACCGTGCTTTGCAGGGACAGATTGCCGGTGTACAGGTTAATGCCAGGACAGGCCAGCCAGGCGAAGCAATGATGATTCGTGTTCGTGGTAGCAACTCTTTGGCAGGTGGTAATGAACCGCTTTATGTCATTGACGGTATGCCGGTAGAGAGCATGAACTCCGATATCAACCCGGAAGATATTTTGTCGATGGAGGTTCTGAAAGACGCTTCTTCTACTGCAATTTATGGTTCACGAGGTGCCAACGGGGTTGTTATGATCACGACAAAAAGAGGTAGTACAGGAGAGACTGTGCTCGATTATAACGGTTATGTGGGTATTTCCATGTTAAGAAAGAAACTGAATTTACTGGGAAAAGATGATTATATATCCATGGTGAACGAGGTTTCGCAGAATGACGGAAAAGGTATAGCCATTACGCCGGAAGAGGCAGCTTCGTTACCTGATAGTGACTGGCAGGACCTGGCTTATCAGACGGCATTAACGCATAGCCATCAGGTATCTGTTTCAGGCGGTACCGATAAAACAAAGTTGTACTCCTCTCTGAACTATATGAACCAGGAAGGTATTATCAAAGGTTCCGATTATAACCGTTTTGCCTTGCGTATCAATGGTGACCAGAAACTGGCGAAAAATCTGGCATTAAACGCAAGTATTGCTTATTCATACGGAACTCAAAACACTGCGAACAGTAGTGCTGATGGTTGGGGGGCGATTGCTTATACGGCAATGGTAATGGCTCCTATACAACCGATCAGAGATGCAGACGGGAAATACACGACTTTCTCCGGTACTCCGTGGGGAGGAACTAATCCGGTAGGGATGGCGGATTTATATAAAAATAAAACTGTAAATTCTCGTTTGCTGGCAAATATGTCACTTATCTATGATATCATTGACGGGCTGACTTTCCGGGTAAATGCCGGTGCTGAGGTAAATGCCGGAAGTACGGACCGATATATTCCGATAGGTTTGTCTGCCGGTGGAAAACTGGATGGAGATGCCTCTAAATCGAAGTCAAATTATTATACGATAATTAATGAGAATATTTTGACTTATGATAAGAAGTTCAACAAGAACCATGCTCTGAACCTGATGGGCGGTATTACTTTCCAGACTTATCAATATAATAGTCTGAGTGGTTCAGGTACAGGCTTTTTACGTGATGTGTATGAAACCAATAATTTAGGAGTAGCTTCAACCCCCGGAACTCCATCCTCGGGCTTTAGTGATTACCGGATGGTCTCTTTCCTGGGACGTGCCAATTATAATCTGATGGAAAGATACTTGTTGACGGTAACGGCACGTTATGACGGATCGTCTAAATTCAGTAAGAATCATAAGTTCGCCTTTTTCCCCTCTGCTGCTTTAGCCTGGCGTGTTTCAGAAGAAGATTTTATGAAAGATATCGACTGGCTGAGCAATCTGAAGTTGCGTGGAAGCATCGGACAGACCGGTAATCAGTCTATTAGCCCTTATCAGACTTTTGCCCGTTTGGGAACATCGGGACCTATCTTTGGCAATGGCAAAGATATCGGTTTCAATTTGTCTTCTATGGCTAATGATGATTTGAAATGGGAAACAACTACACAAACAGACATTGGTGTCGATTTCGGATTCTTCTCCAACCGTTTGAATATTGGTTTTGACTATTATTGGAAACAAACGCGTGATTTGTTATATAACGCTACATTGCCTCCTTCTTCCGGTTATTCTTCTATGTTGAGAAACCTGGGACGTATCGATAATAAAGGTTTTGAAATCTCTATCAACACGATCAACATGAGAGGGAAAGTTAACTGGACGACTAATTTGAACATAACATCAAACAAATCAGTAGTGAAAGATTTAGGTACGGATGTGTATGGAAATAAAATTATGCGAATCGATGCTCCTATCGGAGGAGGAAACTGGTTCCCCTTGTTCGTTGGAAAAGCACCGTTCCAGTTATATGGATATGAGATTGAAGGTATTTATCAAACAGATGAAGAAGCCCGCTCGAATGGCGAAGCGACCAAGAAAGCCGGTGATTACCGCTATAAAGATACTGATGGAAAAGCAGGTATTACAACAGGTGATAAGACTATTATCGCTAATACGCAACCTAAATTTACCTTTGGTTTGACGAATACGATCAATTGGAATAATTTTGAATTTTCTTTCCTGGTGATCGGTAGTGTCGGCGGAGATATAGTAAATGAATTTAATAAGAGCATTACCAATATCGGTGGAACATGGAATATCCGTAAAGATGTATGGCAAAATCATTGGACACCGGAGAATCCGAATGCCAAGTATGCACGAGCTTCTGCTTCAACGAAAGATTATCTGGCATTTGGCGATCCTAGTTCTATTTGGGTGGAGAATGGTTCATATCTTCGTTTTAAAGATATAAAACTGGCTTATACACTACCTACTCAATGGTTTGCTGGTTCACGTAAACCGAATATATCGGTTTATCTGAGCGGACAAAACCTGATCACGATCACAAGTTACTCGCATTATGATCCGGAAGCATCCTGGACTTCTTCAGCCGTGAACGGGTGGGATAGAGGTGTTTATCCGTCTGCAAAATCATTTACTTTGGGTTTACAGGTTAAATTTTAATACGTATTATAAGAATGAAAACACTGATTAAAAATATATTACTGGCTGTACCGGTTATTTTATCTGCTTCCTGTTCGAGTTGGCTGGAAGAAGAACCGAAGACATTTATTTCTCCTTCTGCCTTTTATCAGACAGTGGAAGATTTTGATGGGGCACTGAAAGGGTTATATCCTCAGGATCAGAACCTGAATCTGGCAGAAGTTTTTGCCGATTATAATGACAAGCCTGAGTCGGCAGAACAGGTTGGCGATATTTGGGCAAACAATCCGGGATATGGTTTTTATGCATTCAGAGGTGCTTGGGCCGGACCTTACAGTACGATTAAAAATACCAATATGATATTGGAAGAGATAGAAAGTAAGGACTTTTCGGCTGAAACAAAAAATCGTATTATCGGTGAAGCAAGATGTTTGCGTGCCTGGTCTTATTTTACACTGGTCCAGTTTTTTGGAGATGTTCCTCTGCGGGATAAAGTCGTGTCCAGTGATGCGGATGTTGCGATAGATCGTACATCACAGGCAGATATTTATAAATTTATCTTTGATGATATTCTGGATGCGGAACAGAAGTTACCGGAGGATGCTCCGGAAATGGGACGTGTGGATAAATATGTCGCGAAAGCAATCATGGCACGTATTTATTTAACTTCAGCCTGTTATCCGATGAACCAGAAAGAAAATTTTGCAAAGGCAAAGGAAAAAGCATTGGAGGTAATTAATAGTGGTAAGTATTCTTTAATGCCTACCTTCGATAAGGTTTTCAAGACGGAACGTTATACGGCGGAGACTATTTGGGCACAGTTGTTTTCTGCGCCTGATAGTTACAGCGGCATGCATAATAATTCTTCGCCCATCGGTAGCCAGACTGCCTTGTATTTGCCGACGGATGCATTTATTGCCGGTTTTGACAAAGGGGATATGCGTAAAGAGTGGGGAATTAAATCGGAATATATAAATGCCAAAGGAACCAAAGTGATCAGTCGTACATATTATAATAAGTATATTAATGAAGAATATTTGGAACAAGAGCTTCCGGCTTCAAATACAAATATTCTAACCTGGCAAACGCAATTGATCCGTTTGGCAGAAATGTACCTGATAGCTGCTGAAGCTGAAAATGAAGTGAACGGACCGGCTGGAGCTTATCAATATATCAATGCTATTCGTAAACGTGCCCGTGTAGATCAGAGTGATCCTACGAATGTCCCGGATCTGAACGGACTTACGCAAGATCAGTTCCGGGAGGCTGTTTTACTGGAACGTAAGCACGAATTGTTTGAAGAGGGTTTTGCCTGGTATGATCTGAAACGTACACAGACATTTGACAAGGTGCAGAAGGCGCGTGGTGACAGATTGAATGTGCCTATCGGTACTTACAACAACACCTGGCTAATACCTGATACGGAAATCCTGAATAATAATATTCCTCAGAATCCGGATTATAGATAATCATTGTAGAACACATGAAGGGCCGGTCTGATATATCTTATGGATTGGCCCTTCTTATATCCATCTGTCAAAAATGAAAAAGCAGTTTGTTTATTTATTGTTTTTATGTGCCGTTTGTTTACAGGCTTGCGGCAATCCGGTCGATCCGGCGGCTTTAGATCTGAACCCCGCGGATATCAATCGGTTGATACCTTTTCGGGGGGAATTGAATAATGGCGTACGGCAACTTTACCCGGAGGAACCCTATAAAACTTTTTGGGTAGAAAATTGGACTGCACCTGAACAGTCGATTGTGTGGAAAGTGAATACCGGTAGTGAAGATTATCTGGCAGCAATGTTGGTTTCTGTCAATAATCTTGAAGATGGAGAAGACGTAGCAGTAACGCTCTCTAATGGAACGGATAGTGTCATTTGTCGGATAGGGACCACCGGATGGCAACGTTGTCGTTTTCCACGACCTTTGCATTTTACTAAAGGCACCTCGGAATTGTCTTTAAAGATAAGTGAGCCGGGGAAAAAGGCTGATTTTAATATTTATCTCTATTCACTGGAAGTAGTCAAACCTGAAACCTGTAAAAAGTTACAGGCAGAGGCGGCCTCATTACGCAGTAATACATCGTGGATGGCTGATCTGCCGTATGGTTTTTTCTTTCATTGGAATTCGAAGAGTATGCCGAAGGCGGGTGAACCGCTGGCTTATGAGGATGCTGTAAATAGATTCGATGCGGAACGTTTTGCCCGGACTGTTAATGAGTGTGGTGGAAAGCTGGTCTTCTTTACGACTTCGTGGGCCGAATATTATTTCCCGGCTCCGATACAAACTATTGATTCGATATTGCCGGGGCGGACTACAAAAAGAGATCTTGTAGCTGACTTGTCGGATGCTTTAGGAAAGTATGGCATTCGTTTGATCTTGTATTATCATGTGGGACATGGCGATAAAGAATGGTGGGGCAAACAGCATTATACGCGTAATGATGCCGGTGATCTGTTCGCAAATGTGGAAAAGATAGTGGGGGAGGTCAGCCAGCGCTATGGAAGTCGTCTGGCAGGTTTGTGGATGGATGACGGTATCGGTTATTATCCGAATGGTGCCTCTTTCGAACGGATAGCTAAAGCTGCCAAAAGCGGAAATAAGGATTTGGCTATTTGTTTTAATTCCTGGATATTGCCGAAACTGACGGGTTTTCAGGATTATTATGCCGGTGAGTTGGGGTTGTCGCCGGAGAGTGCCGGTATAGACGACCCTTATCTTCCGTTAGATGGAGACGGCCTGTTTCATGGAGGTCCCCAGGATGGTTTGCAGGCTACTTTCTCCGGCACATTGGAGCCGGGTGACTGGACACATATATATAAGGATTCCATCATTGGAGATCCGGTACTTTCGATAGATGAATTGACACAGGTAGTCAGAGAATCCAATAGGCGAAAAAATCTTCCGATGATCAATGTCCGGATCTATCAGGATGGAACAATTTCTCCTAAATCGGAGGCTTTACTCAAAGAATTGAAGCGGAGAGCCTTTCAAAAGTAAGAATTCAACCGATTCAGGGATGGTTCTCTGTTAAAATGCAAGATGAATCATTCCTTTTATTGATAAATGAAAGAAAAAGTAAGATTTTTCTTTTAAATCCTTTGTGTATATGAATTATTGTTCTACATTTGCAGCGTCAAACAAAAATAAAGACAATTGAAAAGATGATGAACAATGTATTACATATTATTCTCGTGGTGGTCCTTCTAGTCATTAGTAGGTAAGGAGAAAGGTGTGTAAGAAGTTGTGAAGTCGTAAAAGATATTTCTTAAGCCTTTCTCCATACAGAGAAGGGCTTTTTTTATGGTACGGGAGGTTCGTGAACCACCCTTTAAAAATAAAAACAAATATGATGAAGAATCCGTTAAGAAGTTCATATAGCACAGAGGGGAGACGTATGGCGGGAGCCCGTGCTTTATGGCGTGCCAACGGCATGAAAGAAGAACAGTTCGGTAAACCGATTATAGCCATTGTGAATTCATTTACTCAGTTTGTTCCGGGGCATGTGCATTTGCATGAGATCGGACAGCAGGTAAAGGCGGAGATTGAAAAGCTCGGTTGTTTTGCTGCAGAATTCAATACCATCGCAATAGACGACGGTATCGCCATGGGGCATGACGGAATGCTTTATTCTCTTCCTTCACGTGATATCATTGCAGATAGTGTTGAATATATGGTGAATGCGCATAAGGCGGACGCAATGGTTTGTATCAGTAACTGCGACAAGATCACTCCGGGTATGCTGATGGCTGCAATGCGTTTGAATATCCCGACCATCTTTGTCTCCGGAGGACCGATGGAAGCCGGTAACCTGGATGGACGTGCACTTGACCTGATCGATGCGATGATCGAAGCTGCCGACGATTCAGTGAGCGATGAGCAGGTCGAAAAGGTAGAACGCTCGGCTTGTCCGACTTGCGGATGTTGTTCCGGTATGTTCACCGCCAATTCGATGAACTGTCTGAATGAAGCGATCGGCCTGGCTCTTCCCGGTAACGGAACAGTTGTGGCAACGCATGCTAACCGTACGCGCCTGTTTAAGAAGGCAGCCCAAATGATTGTGGATAATGCGTTCAAATATTATCGCGATGGGGATGATTCGGTTCTACCTCGTAATATTGCAACCCGTCAGGCATTCCTGAACGCGATGTCGCTCGACATTGCAATGGGAGGATCTACCAATACGGTTCTTCACTTATTGGCTATAGCTCATGAGGCGGAAGCCGACTTCACCATGAAAGATATAGATATGCTGTCCCGCAAAGCTCCGGTTATCTGTAAAGTAGCTCCGAGTTGTTCTTATCACGTGGAAGATGTGAACCGGGCAGGTGGTATTATCGGCATCATGAATGAGCTGGTAAAAGCTGGCTTGGTGGACGATTCGGTGAAACGTGTGGATGGCCTGACTTTGGGACAGGCGATCGACCGGTATTGCATCACTTCCGTGAATGTAACCGACGAAGCGATCAATATCTATAAGAGTGCTCCGGCACATCGTTTCAATCTGGTACTCGGATCACAGGAAAGTTATTATAAAGAACTGGATACAGACCGCACTTCCGGTTGTATCCGTGACGTGGAACATGCCTATGTCAAAGATGGCGGTCTGGCTGTTCTCTACGGAAATATTGCACAGGATGGTTGTGTGGTTAAAACGGCAGGTGTAGATGAAAGTATCTTCCGTTTTGCAGGTCCGGCAAAAGTGTTTGATTCGCAGGATGCTGCTTGCGAAGGTATCCTGAAAGACAAAGTCGTCTCCGGCGATGTCGTCGTTATCACCTATGAAGGTCCGAAGGGTGGGCCGGGTATGCAGGAAATGTTGTATCCGACTTCTTATATAAAAAGCAAGCACCTGGGTAAAGAATGTGCATTGATCACAGACGGACGCTTCAGCGGTGGAACATCAGGATTGTCTATAGGGCATATCTCTCCCGAAGCGGCTGCAGGCGGAGCGATAGGGTTAGTGAAAGACGGCGATATGATCGAAATAAATATTCCCGAAAGAACCATCCATGTAAAGGTAAGTGATGCAGAACTGGCAGAACGTCGCAAGGCGGAAGAAGCACGCGGAACCAAAGCCTTTACACCTCCTTTCCGCCAGCGTACGGTATCGAAAGCCCTGAAAGCATATGCAAAGATGGTTGCTTCGGCCGACAAGGGCGGTGTACGAATAGTAGAAGATTAAAAAAAGATTACATCAGACAATAAAACAACAAATATGGAACAAAAGATAACCGGTTCGGAAGCTTTGCTGAAAGCGCTGATCGCTGAAGGAGTAGATACTATCTTCGGTTATCCGGGTGGGCAAGCGATCCCTATTTACGATAGCTTATACGATTACAGGGATAAATTGAAACATATATTAGTTCGTCATGAACAAGGTGCTACACATGCTGCTCAGGGATATGCGCGTGTCTCCGGTAAAGTAGGCGTCACACTGGTTACCTCGGGACCGGGTGCAACCAATACAATCACCGGTATAGCCGATGCTTTGATGGATAGTACGCCTATGGTGGTAATAGCCGGACAGGTTCCGTCTCCGTTGCTGGGAACGGATGCGTTCCAGGAAGTAGATGTGATCGGTATTACACAGCCTATCACAAAATGGGCTTATCAGATCCGTAAACCGGAAGAGATAGCCTGGGCCGTATCGCGCGCTTTCTATATCGCATCGACCGGCCGTCCGGGACCAGTCGTTCTGGATCTGGCTAAAGATGCACAGGTTGGACTTGTGGATTATCACTATGAGAAAGTCGACTACGTTCGTAGTTACCAACCGGAACCGGATATTAAGCAGGAACGCATTGAAGCTGCAGCAGCCTTGATCAATCAGGCTAAGAAGCCTTTCTGTCTGGTAGGCCAGGGGGTTATTCTGGGAGGTGCGGAAGATGAATTGAAAGAGTTTCTGGTGAAAAATGATATTCCCGCCGGTTCTACGGTTTTAGGTTTGTCTGCGTTACCTTCTGATTTTCCTTTGCATAAAGGTATGCTGGGAATGCATGGAAATGTAGGTCCTAACCGGAAAACAAATGAATGTGATGTATTGATCGCTATCGGCATGCGTTTCGACGACCGTGTGACCGGTGATTTGAAAACATATGCTAAACAAGCAAAAATAATACATCTCGATATAGATAATTCGGAAATCGGAAAGAATGTTCCGGTAGATGTAAAGGTATTAGGGAATGCCAAACATACGATTCCGATGATCACCGCTTTGCTCGAAGAACGGAAGCGTCCGGAATGGAATGCCGAGTTTGAACCTGATGCAAAGGAAGAACAGGAGAAAGTGATTGAAAAAGAGCTTTATCCCGCCAGTGGACAACTGAAGATGGGAGAAGTGGTTCGTAAAGTGTCGGAAGCGACCAATGACGATGCTGTTCTGGTGACCGATGTCGGTCAGAACCAGATGATGGGCGTTCGCTATTTCAAATATAAACGTACCCGTAGTGTGGTTACTTCCGGTGGTTTGGGTACAATGGGTTTCGGTCTTCCGGCTGCTATCGGCGCCAAGCTGGGTGCACCTGACCGTACGGTTTGTTTCTTTACCGGTGACGGTGGTATCCAGATGACTATTCAGGAACTGGGGACGATCATGCAGGAAAATCTGAATGTAAAGATCATCGTTCTTAATAACAACTTCCTGGGGATGGTGCGCCAGTGGCAGGAATTGTTCTTCAACGAACGTTATTCCAATACGATCATGAAGAATCCTGACTTTGTCGCTATAGCCAAAGCATTTGGCATTGCTTCTCGTGCCGTAGATAAACGGGAGGAACTGGATGATGCGATTGCAGAAATGCTCGATCACGACGGGGCTTATCTATTAGTCGCCAATGTGGAAACTTGCGGTATGGTATATCCGATGGTTCCGGCCGGAGGAAGCGTGACGAACATGATTTTAGGAGCTAAGTAAGGAGGAACAATTATGAATACGAAAAAATTATATACCGTTATTATCTTTTCAGAAAACACTGTAGGACTTCTGAACCAGATAACCGTTATCTTTACGCGTCGGCAACTGAATATTGAGACGCTTTCTGTTTCTCCTTCGGCTATAAAGGGAATACATAAGTTTACAATTACTACCTTTGCCGACGAGGATACGATCGATAAGGTCGTTAAGCAGATCGATAAGCGTGTAGATATTCTGAAAGCTTATTATAATACGGACGAAGACCTGGTTTATCAGGAGATAGCTCTTTACAAGCTGAGTACCGAACTCTTTATCAAGATGGGAACGGTAGAGGATCTGATCCGTAAATATAATGCCCGTATCCTCGAGATGAACGAAGATTGTGTGGTGTTGGAAAAGAGTGGTCATTATGATGAAACTCAGGCTTTATTCAAAGAACTGAGCGAAACGATCGGTGTCCTTCAGTTTATCCGCTCCGGTCGCGTTGCAATAACAAAGAGTAAAGTGGAACGTCTGAGCGACATGTTATCTTCGATGGAGAAAAAATTGCAGGAGAAACATGCCTGAGAGCAGATAGTATCATTTATAAACAGTATAAATTATGGAGAAGAACAAAGTAGGAGAATTTCATTTCGTAACAGAGTCCTATCTGATGGACTTCCGGGGACGCATCACGATCCCTATGATCGGTAATTATTTATTGCATGCAGCTTCCTGTCATGCCGCCGACCGTGGATTCGGATATAGCGATATGACCGAAAGGCATACAGCATGGGTGCTTTCACGTTTGGCTATCGAGATGACTTCGTATCCTGCTATGTCCGAATCCGTTACTTTATATACCTGGGTGGATGAAGTAGGAAAGTTATTCACCAGCCGTTGCTTTGAGTTGGTAAACGGCGAAGGTAAGACTTTTGGCTTTGCCCGCTCTATCTGGGCTGCGATCGATGTGGAAACGCGTCGTCCGACCTTACTCGATGTGGAGGGACTGAGTGCGTATGTGACCGACCGTCCTTGTCCGATCGAGAAACCCGGAAAGATCGCTCCGGTGGAAAACAATGCATCCGGAGAGTTTTACCGTGTGAAATACAGCGACCTGGATGTAAACGGCCACCTGAACAGTATCAAATATATGGAACATCTGCTCGATTTATTCGACATCGGTATGTTCCGTGAAAAAGAGATTGGCCGTTTTGAGATCGCTTATCAGTCTGAAGGTAAATACGGCATGGAGTTGACGCTCCATAACCAGGAAGTATCCCCCGGAAAGTATAACATGTCCATCTGTCACGATGGCAAAGCAATATGTCGTGCCGCCGTTACATGGACATAACCCGGTTCATTTGCCGTCAGTTTTAACTGACGGATAGGTAATGGATATATAATCGTTGGACTTTAGTCCCATTTCTTACTGATACAGTCGTTGAATTTGAAGAAATGTGGCTGAAGCCAAAACAAGAGCTTAACATCTAAACCGTCGGTTAAAACCGACGGCAAAGGAACCCGGAGAGGATAAATCCTCTCGTTATATAGAGACAAATTATTTTTATATACATTTTAATAGTAAAAAGAAAATGGCAGTAATGAATTTTGGCGGCGTTGACGAAAACGTAGTAACCCGCGAAGAATTTCCGTTGGAAAAGGCAAGAGAAGTATTGAAAGACGAAACAATCGCTGTGATAGGTTACGGCGTACAAGGTCCTGGCCAGAGCTTGAACCTGCGCGACAACGGTTTTAACGTAATTGTAGGACAACGTAAAGGTGGTAAGACTTGGGAAAAAGCCGTTGCTGACGGTTGGGTGCCCGGTGAAACACTGTTCGATATTGAAGAAGCATGCGAAAAAGCAACTATCATCCAGTATCTGCTTTCAGACGCTGCCCAGATTGAAGTTTGGCCGCGTATCAAAAAGTATCTGACTCCGGGAAAGGCTTTGTATTTCTCTCATGGATTCGGTATTACTTACAAAGAACGTACAAACATCATTCCTCCTGCTGATGTAGACGTAATCCTGGTGGCTCCTAAAGGATCGGGTACTTCATTGCGTCGTATGTTCCTGCAAGGCCGTGGCTTGAACTCCAGCTATGCTATCTTCCAGGATGCAACAGGTAAAGCATGGGATCGTGTGATCGCATTGGGTATCGGTGTTGGTTCAGGTTATCTGTTTGAAACGACTTTCAAGAAAGAAGTATATTCCGACTTGACCGGCGAACGCGGTACTTTGATGGGTGCAATCCAGGGATTGTTGCTGGCTCAGTATGAAACATTACGTGAAAATGGTCACGAACCTTCTGAAGCATTCAACGAAACAGTAGAAGAACTGACTCAGTCATTGATGCCGTTGTTCGCTGAAAACGGTATGGACTGGATGTATGCAAACTGTTCGACTACAGCACAGCGTGGTGCTTTGGACTGGATGGGCCCGTTCCACGATGCAACAAAACCGGTATTCCAGAAACTGTATAGCGAAGTAGCTTGCGGTAACGAAGCTCAACGTTCTATCGATACAAACAGTAAACCTGACTATCGTGAAGGTCTGGAAAAAGAACTGAAAGCTCTTCGTGAAAGCGAAATGTGGCGTGCAGGTGCTGTTGTTCGTAAACTTCGTCCTGAAAACAACTAATAGTTGGTGCGATAAATAAGCAGTAAATGTCTTGCGATATAAAGCGGTAATCCGGTCTGTTCCGGGTTGCCGCTTTTTCTTTCCCGTTCCCGGCTAAACATGAACTTATGACTAACTAAGTCTTTCCTTATGACTTAAACTTCCAGGCTATGTTATATGTTAAAACCCATTATCGGTGGAGCAGGTTTGTCGATCTCATATGCTTATTGTATTTGATCGGTTAGGTGTTTTTATGGAGTCGCTTTTCTTAATAGATGAATGTTAAATAGTAAGTAATAAAGTATTAAATATATATTTTTATGCTTGTAGTTATTAATGATAGATTATATTTGTTGAAGAAAGTATGGTGTGTTTAATCAAGATGAATAGATTGATGTTTATGAGTAAAAAGTTGTGTATCTTGATTTTATGAACTTTATTTTATGTATGTGAACCTAGGCGCTTTTTTAAGGAGAGAAGCGCGGCCTCTAATGAAATGAATGCTATTATGATTAAATTTATTTAATTAAAGTCTTGAATTTAACTATGTGGACAGACTCAAAACTAATTAAATCACTAATGTTTTCTGTATTGTTTGGAGCTGCGGGAACTGTAGTTGCAGCTATTCCAACAAGTCCCGAAACGATGGTAGTGCAACAGGGAAATAAGGTCTCAGGCCTTGTCTCTGACGATATGGGGCCCGTAGCCGGTGCTTCTGTCGTAGTAAAAGGAACTTCTGTCGGTACGATTACCGATACCGACGGCCGATTTAGCCTGGATAATGTCCGGCGGGGATCGGTTATTGTAATATCTTTTGTCGGCCTGGCTACGCAGGAGATTACGTGGAACGGGCAAGCTACCTTACATGTTAAGCTGAGCGATGCGACACAGGATTTGGATGAAGTGGTAGTGGTGGCCTATGGTACGGCTAAGAAATCGACCTTTACCGGATCGGCCTCTGTTGTGAAAGCAGAGAAACTGGAAAAGGTGATGGGTACCGGTTTTACGGAAGCATTGCAAGGGATGTCGGCCGGTGTAAATGTAGTGAATACCCAGGGTAATCCCGGAGCAGAAGCCCGTGTTGAAATTCGTGGTATTTCTTCCATGTCCGGAAAAGCCAATCCTTTGTATATTGTTGACGGTATGCCTTATGATGGCGGTCTGAATCAGATCAATCCTACGGATATCGAATCGATGACGGTATTGAAGGATGCTGCGGCTACCTCTTTGTATGGTTCGCGTGCGGCGAACGGTGTTGTGATGATCACGACTAAGAGGGGTAAATCGGCAAAGCCTCAGATTAATTTCCGCGGAGCCTGGGGTACTTCGGATAATGCTGTAAAGAACCCAAAGAAAGCGGATCCGTATCAGCAGTTGGAAAATACCTGGTATGCCCTGTATTACGATGCTTTACTTTATGACGGCCTGGATGCCAAGGCTGCCGGCGATTATGCATCTTCCCAGGCATTGACCAAGCAGGTAAAAGCAACAACGAATTCAAAAGGGGAAGCTATTTATGTGACTCCTTTCAGACATATCAATGAAAACTACGTATTACATGACGGCAATGGTAATCCTTACATGAATCCGAATCTGGAATATGTATGGGATGAAGATGACTGGGATGTTTATAAGGCTATCTTCTCCCGAAAACTGCGCCAGGATTATAGTGTGGATATCAGCGGACAGACAGGAAACGGGAAGACTGCTTATTTCTTCTCCGGTGGGTATCTGGATGATCAGGGATATGGAAACCGCCAGTATTACAAACGTTATTCTTTCCGTACGAACCTGAGTACCGAACTGTTCGATTGGTGGAAAGTGGCTGGTAGTTTGTCTTATTCCCGGCATCGTCAGAATGTATCGGGAGGTGCCAGTCGTGCTGCAAACTTTACCACATCGCTTTCGTCCCCATGGTTGCGTAATGAAGATAATACAGGATGGGTTGTTTCGGAAAAGACGGGAAAGAGAATGTATAATTATGGTAAATATACCAATAACTTCTTTGGAGCGCATATCCTGAACAATTCGGGTGATTATTGGGACAATGAGAATGACGATAGTTTCGATAATAATATGGGACACATTCTCTCGGCTCAGTTTAATACGGAGTTTAAGCTGCCCTTGGGTTTGAAGTTTCGTTCAGCCCTGAATATCGATGATTACTGGTATCGTACGATGAATTATTCTTCTGCTGTGCATGGTAGCGGTCAGACTGCTCCATACGGTATTTCCATCCTGGCGGATGGAGGTTATGCCAGCCGTTATGATTATAATAAGCGCTCTACTACCTGGAATAATGTATTGTCGGGCGACTGGTCGATCGGCGATCACAATATTTCCGGTATGGTGGGGCATGAGTGGTATACCTGGGACTCTCATTATGAACAAGGCTGGGGCTACGGCATTATGGAGCTGGGTAAATACGAATTATCGAATACGACAAAGAATTTTGGCGTATCCGGCGGTCGTGATAAATACTCATTGCTATCTTTCTTTGGGAAACTGGATTATAATTTCCTGAATAAATACTATGTGTCTGCTTCTGTTCGTGAGGATGGTTCTTCCCGTTTCAGCTCCGACAATCGTTGGGGTACGTTCTGGTCGACCGGTGCCTCCTGGAGAGCTTCGAAAGAAGGTTTTCTGGAAGATGTAAAATGGATTGACAATCTGATACTTCGCGCCAGTTACGGTACGACGGGTAATGATAAGCTGATCGTGCGTAATGCAAGCAATGGTAAAGCGGGTGACGAAGTTTTATATGGTTATCAGGGCACTTATGAAAGTGACGACTTGTATCTGAAGTCCGGTTTGAAGCCATCGACAACTCCCACGCCGGATCTGAAATGGGAGAGCAATAAACAATGGAATATCGGTGTGGATTTTTCTTTCTTCAGTCGTCTGAGCGGTACGGTGGAATATTATTCCCGTACATCTCATGACCTGTTGTATTATAAAGAATTGCCTTTATCGGCACAGGTTGGCTCGGCTTCCGGATATAATATGAATATCGGTGACCTGCGTAATAGCGGTGTTGAAATAACGATCAATGCCAATATCTTTACTTCAAAAGATTTCAGATGGGATATCGATGCCAATATGAGTACCTTGAAGAATGAGGTTACTTATCTGCCGACAGGTGCATATACGTATGCTGGTACGGCTTGTACCTATAAAATGGAGGAAGGTAAGTCTATCTATGAATTTATCGCCCCGCAATATGACGGCGTAAATCCGGAAACAGGTTTGCCGGGTTGGTTGATCCGTGATGGTAACGGCGGTTGGGTACGTACGGAAGATCAGGCGAAAGTAACTACCGATGATTTCGTATACTGCGGTTCTGCCATTCCTAAAGTATTCGGTTCTATCACCAATAATTTCCAGTTTAAAGGGATCGACCTGTCGTTTATGTTCTATTATTCTTATGGATCGAAGATTTCCGACTATACCTATAAAGAACGTATCATGAACCGTCCGGGTGTGGGTGTCGTACAAGAATTGGTAGAAGACCGCTGGAGACAGCCGGGTGACGCGGGAACGCTTATTCCTCGCTGGTCGTATAACCAATATGGCGCAACGGTAAAATACGCCGATAACTTTGTGTTCGACAACCATTACTGGCGTCTGAGAAACCTGACTTTAGGCTATACTTTACCAAAGAATATCAGCCGTAAGGCATTGGTAGAAAACCTGCGTGTGTATGTGACAGGTAATAACCTGTTGACTTTCGGGCCGGCAAAGAAACGCTTTACAGATCCCGAAACAGGTGTAATGGGTAACAGTTATAACGGTAACGCTGAAACGGATAACGGTATTCAGGGTTCCAGAAGACTGTATATGGTCGGTATTCAAATCACATTATAAATGTAAAAAAGATATTTATGAAAAGATTATTTATAAACATATCCTTCCTGTCCCTCGCTCTTGTAGGTTTTACTCTAACAGGATGTGATGACGATCTGACAACCAGTTCGTATGTGAAAGTGAATGATACGGATGTGCTCGAAAATATATCCCAGCTGGAAAAAGTCTTGACCTCGACTTATAAACAGTTGTATTTTAATACGGATAAAGGCGATCGTGTATTTGCCGGACTTCCGGGCTTCCAGATGTATGTCGATGCAGGAGGTGCGGATATTGTGAGTCATACCAATATGGGAGGCGATCAGGTCACGTCTTATCAATATTCGAATGCAAAGACTCAGGCGGATGGAAATGCATCCAAGATATGGTCGATGTGCTATAACGTGATCAACCGTGCTAACATTATCCTGACCAATGTGGATAATGCCAGCGGTGATGAAACGCAAAAGAAGCATATCAAGGGGCAGGCACTGGCTATGCGTGGAATCCAATATTTCCATTTGATCCAGAATTACCAGCAGACGTATGTTATTGCCAAAAACAAACGGGGGGTAATCTTGCGTACGTCTTCCACTGATGAGTCTCATAAAGGTTTTTCAACCGTGGAAGAGATATATACCCAGATCGTATCCGATCTGACTACTGCTAAGTCGTTGCTTACTGATTATCGTCCGGAAGACCTGTGGTTTATAAACTCTGAGATTTGCTCCGGTATCCTGGCTCGTGTATATCTGGTGATGCAAAACTGGGAAGGTGCTTACAATGAAGCTAAGGTTGTTTATGACAATCATAGTCAGTTGATGACGCGTGAACAGTATCGTTCAGGTTTCGATGACATGATTTCCGGTAATTATGCAGAGGTTGTATGGGCGATGAAGTATACTGCCGACAATAACCTGGGAGGTAGTACGCAGTTTAACTTCTGGTACAACCAGGATGAAAGTTATGGCGAAGGATATGCGGATGGTCCGATCTATTCTTTCCTGGATTACTTTGTAGATGAGCAGTTTGTGAAATTGTTTGAAGAAAAGGAAGACCGTTATCAATTCTGGAAGCGTACAAAGAACGCAAACAAAGAGATCAATACTAAATGGGCGTTCGATAAGTATAAACATTACGGAGAAGATGGAGGAAGTGTGATCCAAAGTGCTACCCGTCCTGAAGTATGCCTGATGCGTGGTGCTGAAATGCTGTTGATCATGGCGGAGGCTGCTGCTCAGAAAGGAAGTACAGGAGAGGCTCTGACTTTATTGAATCGTTTGCAGGTAGCACGTAATGCGACTCCGACAACCAACGGTAGCGGAGATGCGCTGTTGGAAGATATCTACAAAGAACGGCGTAAAGAGCTGATCTGTGAAGGACAGGCTGGTTTTTATGATCTGGTTCGTTTGCAGAAGCGATTGGTGCGTTATGGAGAAACGGCTGCAAATCCTGCCGGACATTATGTGTGGGGTATGCAATATCTGAATGGTTATAACGTCAGCGATCCTCAACCGGTGGGAATTCTGGAATCGAATGATTACCGTTTCTTCTGCCAGATCCCTCAAATGGAGATCCTTAATAACGATGCGATCTCTGAAGCTGATCAGAATCCCTGGAGCGGTCAATGATACGTGATTTCATACTAGAGGGAATTGACTTGTAGGCAATATAAATAAAGAAGTGAGGCATGTCTTTAAAGGCATGCCTTATAACCTTTCGGCTCTAATTATTGCAACCAATTAAATCATACAACTATAGCTCTTAATTACGTTATTCAAGCACGGAAGAATCCGCGCAAACCGACAGAACCTGCAAAGTGTTACCTTTCTGCACTGGTTTGTAATTATTTGCTAAATTTGTCCTCGGTTAAGAGTAATGGTGACGTAAAGCTACAACAGTTCAGAACATTAAATCTCTATTCGATAACTTGGAGATGTGGTGAATTGGAAATAGGATGCTCTATTTTGACTGCCTATCATGCAAAAATCAACAAGATAGGTACTCAAATTAAGAGCATTTGAGTACCCATAAACAAGTTGGTTGCAAGTTTACGGACAACTTCACCGACAGAATAAACTAACAAAAAAATGAGTGCAATTACAAAATTCATAGACGACTATCTGACAAAGTCAGGTAAAATAGGGATTGACCCTGTTGAAGCTAACGCTTTACTTGAAAAAGCAGGGATTTTGCGAGACAGTAAAAACAGACCGGGCAAACCACTTAGGGACTTATTGCGGAAAGGACAACTACCACACGCTTTTCAAGCAGGTGGTAAAGGTTCAAGTTGGACAATTCCACATTCGAGTAAAGGAAAAAGTTTGGCTTCAAATTATTCGTCCACTAAGCCGGCACCCAAAACACAGACACTGCCAAAATCTGTTGTTAAGCCAACAATTTCAAACCATTCAAAAAAGTCATTCGCACCATTGGCGACAGACGACATTGAGATTTTGATTTTAGGCACAATACCGGGCGACAAATCGCTTGAACTTGGCAAGTATTACGCACATCCAAGAAACAGATTTTGGAAAATAATTGCAGAGATAACCAACGAACAAATTCCGACAACTTACACGGACAAACAGAAATTATTAGGACGACACAAAATCGGACTTTGGGACGTTGCAGAAGGAGCAAACAGAAAAGGAAGTTTAGACACAGACATTCTTGATGCAACACCAAACGACCTTGACGGTTTTGTGCGGACACACGACAAAATAAAAGTTATTGGTTTCAACGGAATAAAAGCACAAAATCTTTTCGCAATGTTCTTCCAAAGAAATCCGAAAATAACTTATTTCGCATTACCAAGCACAAGTCCTGCAAACACAGGAATGACGTTTGACGAAATTTGTAATCAATGGCGACATATTTTAAAGTAGAACGACACCTTAATTACTTGTTTCATAACTCTTTTTTTAAGGATTGTTTTGGCGTAGTTTGGAGTATTTACTATTTCATGCTTACCGAAAGAAAAAGGCAATGGATTAGTAGCAAAACTTTCGCTCAACCTCGCTATATTGTTCATTATAGGCAAAATGAATAATATAGCGCCAAAAGGCCGAATAATCCTAATTACTAAACACTTACTTTATTCGTTCGCGTTTTGCCATTCTTCCAAAGTCTTTTTCTATCTTTGTAGAATTCAAATCATTAATAACTTAAAATAATACCATGAAGAAGATCAGTCTTTTCTTTCTCTTTTTTCTATTGACTGCTCTCCCTATTTTTGCTCAGGAAGATATCAAAATTACCCATGCCCCCTATCTGCAGAATCTGGGTGAGAATGAAGTAACAATTGTATGGACAGTCAACAAGCCTTCGATCGGGTGGGTGGAACTGGCGCCTGACGACGGAACACACTATTATCAGACGGAACGCCCGAAATTCTTTAATGCGAAGAACGGTATCAAGCTGACATCTACCGTTCATGCTGTCCATCTGAAAGGATTGAAACCCGGTATGCGTTATCGTTACCGGGTCTATTCGCAGGAAGTCCTGAGCCATGTGGGCTGGCGGGTAATATATGGAAATGTAGCCGCCACCTCTGTTTACGGAAAAGAACCATTGGCGTTTCAGACCAGTGACCACGGCAGACAAACGGTTAATTTTGCGATGGTGAACGATATTCATGGAAAAAGCGACGTATTGGAAAAGCTTATATCTCACTGCGATTTGAAGTCGACCGATATGTTTCTGTTCAATGGGGATATGGTTTCTATTTTCAATAGTGAAAAGGAAATATTCGAAGGTTTTATGGATAAGGCGACAGCACTTTTTGCTTCTGAAATACCGATGTACTATACCCGTGGAAATCATGAAACTCGCGGCTCGTTTGCCACGGCTTTCCAGGATTATTTCTCTCCTAAGCAGGAGCATATCTATTATACGTTTCGCCAGGGACCTGTCTGTTTTGTAATCCTGGACAGCGGAGAAGATAAGCCGGATTCGGATCTGGAATACGCCGGTATAAACGTGTATGACCAGTACCGTACGGAACAGGCTAAATGGTTGAAGGACGTACTTGAAAGCAAGGAATATAAAGAAGCACCCTTCAAAGTCGTCGTTTGCCATATTCCTCCTTTTGGCGGTTGGCATGGCGATCAGGAAGTGCTTGACAAGTTTATACCGTTACTCAATAATGCCAATGTCGATATCATGCTTTGTGGTCATCTTCACCGCTATATACGGAATGAAGCGAAGGACGGTGTGAAATTCCCGGTTATTGTAAACTCTAATAATACGGTGTTGAAAGCTGAGGCTCAAAATAATAAACTAAGCATAAAGGTTCTTGATCAGGATGGAAAAGAGGTCGATAAACTGATTGTAAATAAGTAAAGACTGAGCCGGATATAAATGATTCCCGACAGGTAGTGTTGTTGCTGCCCGTCGGGAATTTTTGTTGTTCGATTGGTTAGAGAGTTCTTTTCATAGTATAAAATGATATTAGTCTTTACCTACATATCCTTGATTTTGCCTTAAATTCGGATTAGCCAGAATTTCACTTTCCGGTATTGGCCAGACTTCATTCTTGTTTTTCCGGAACTGTCTTATTTCTATCTGTACCTTTTTGCCGGTAACCGGATTTACTGCCCCATATATAGGACCATTCATTGTTTCTTCACCAATATCCCATCTACGGATGTCCATATAACGGGTTCCTTCGAAAGCGAGTTCGATGCGGCGTTCCCGGCGATACAGTTTGCGTACTTTTTCTTCACTGTTGTATTCGGCTGCAGTGACAGGTCGCTGACCGGCACGTTTTCGTATATCATTTATATAGTTTAATACGTCCGCATGATTGTATTGACCGGTCTCGATCAGGCATTCTACATAATTAAGCAGGATCTCGGCATACCGGATGATCATATAATCGTTTCTTTGACTGGTCCGGTCCTGTGGATCATAAAACTTCTTTAGCATGAAACCACTTCGGGAAGCATTGGGCCTACCGACTGCTTCCGGTCCTTCACCCCACGGGTCGTAAGTATATTGTTCGAAAGTTGTATTGTCGTAAGGCATCACGATGGTTGCATACAGGCGTGGGTCACGATTGTCGTTATATAAAGGATCTTTCGTATAGATGTCCAAAGAGTCAGCGTCTAATTCATCCAAGGTCTTTCCCTGTTTGGTTTCAAAAGCGTTCACGAAGTCGAGCGTAGGCCATGAGGTACATTGTTGACCCAGTCCCGGACCGGAAAAACGAAAATAAGCTTCTTTGCATCCTCCCGGCTTGATAAGGATTCGTTCCTTATTTGCTCCGTCCATACTGACTGTCCGGAATAAATCCCTGAAATTCCGAGCCGGATCGTCATCTTCCGCATGGGTGTAGAATAATTCGTACCGGCCACTGTTTATAATCTCTGCTGCAGCTTGTCTGGAAACATCGTAACGTTTGGTGTTCAGGGCTATGATCGATTTAAGGGACAGGGCTACGGCTTTATCCATTCTGTCTTTTTTAGCATCTTCATATTTGAAAGGTAGTGCTTCGATAGCCAGTGCCCGGTCCAGTTCCGCCAGCATGAAATCGGTAACAGCTTCGGGGGTAGAACGTTCCATAAAATTCTCGTTCGGCGATAAAGCATGATCAACAACAGGGATACCTTCTTTATATCCGAAGTATTTAAACAATTCCCAATGATAGTATGCACGTAAAATAATGCATTCCCCACGCATTCGTTCTTTTTCATTCGGGTCGATAAAGTAAGCCTTGTCCATATTCTCAAGCATACGGCAACAGTTCCGGATATTCTTGTAATAAGCGTTCCATACCTCGGTGATACCTCCAAAGGAATTGGGACTATCCGAAGTGATGGTACTGTTACCGATGGTCGTAATAAAACCTCCGAAATCGGCTCCGTGATACGTATTGTCGGTAAATCCTTCATAATGAATGATCGATGCATAAGGGGAAGTATAATGTAGTGAACCGGAAGGTAGCGAATAACAGAGGTTTAGGGCTGATTCTACTTCACCGCTGGTTTTCCAGAATGTATCGTCGGTTGCTCCGAATGGATTATCCCGTGTTAGAAAATCGCTGCAACCGGATAGTAAAACGATAAGAGTCGATAATAATAATGTATTTTTCATATCTGTATTTCTTTTAAAATGAAATATTTATACCTGCAGAATAGGTCTTTGACAGAGGATATGTACTTTCTCCTCCTCTTGATTCCGGATCGATCTTGTTCTCCTTGGCTATCGTGAACGGATTCTGTAAGTTTACAAAAAAACGCAGATTAGATACCCAGTATCTATTGGTAAAAGAAGAGGGGAGCGTATAACCAAGCTGGATATACTTCACCCGGCAGTAGCTGGCATCGAAAAACCAATAGTCGGATGATTTACCATTATCTCCGGAAGTCGGTGTCAGGCGGGGAAAGCGGGCATTCGGATTTTCTTTTGTCCAATAATCCAGATGGAAATTCTGTGGACTGGCTGCATTACCGATAGGATCGGAATAGACTCCTCCATAATAAGCATCGACTCCCGATACACCTTGCAACATGATTTCAAAATCGATATTTTTCCAGTTCAGGCTCAGATTGGCAAAGTAGTTGAAATCAGGTTCTCCGTTTCCCATTACTTTACGGTCGTTTGCCGTGATCATTTTATCCCCGTCGAGATCCATATAACGAATGTCTCCGGGTTGTTGTCCGTCTATGATGACAATACCCTCTTTGGGTGTATAACTACCATCGCTTTGCAGGATAAAATCACTTTCCTGCAATAATCCGTTTGAGACATATCGGTAGTGGCTGCTTAGCGCATGCCCTTCTTTGTCGATATGGCTACCCCCGTCGTAAGGGCCTCCCGGTAATTTCTCGATTTTGTTCTTGTTGCGCGATATTCCCCCGAAAGCAGAAACACTCCAGTCTCCGAATGTTTGCATATAATTCATGCTGAATTCCCAACCCTTATTTCTGATTTCCCCGGCATTGATATCCGATTGGCCGATTCCGCCGACAGCAGACAAGGGTGGTCGTAAGATGATGTCGGAAGTGAGTTTGTCGTAATAATCGAAGGTTATGTCTATCATATTATTGAAAATGCTGAAGTCGACTCCCGTGTTGAACATGGCTACTTTCTCCCAGGAGATATCCGGATTCCCGAAAACAATCTCGGAACCATTTCCCGGATCGATGGTGCTTTGGTATTTATAGGCTCCGATATTTTCGTTTCCTAATAACCCGTAAGAACCCCTTAACTTCAGGTTGTTTATCCATTTAACCTCTTTCAGGAAAGACTCTTTGTTTACATTCCAGCCGATGGCTCCGGATGGAAACCAACCGAATTTGTTTCCGGGACCGAAGCGGGATGATCCGTCACGGCGAATAGTCGCTTCGAACAAATAGCGGTCATCATAGGTATAGTTTGCTTTTGCTAACAAGGATTGCATGGCATATTCATCCCATACACCACTGTTGTTCAGTTCGGCATTTACTCCGGCAATGGCAAACAGACGATGCTTTTCATGAAATGTCTTGGTATAGTCGACAGTTCCTCCAATATAATAATAACTGGAGCGCCAGGTAGACGATGGCTGAAAGTTTGCCCATGTAGCGATGAGCTGTCCGTTATCGTAATCGAAGAAGTTGACAGCACGCCGGTCTCCTTTGGTTGCTCCGCTATTCACCTGGTAACTGAATTGTCCGGCCAGGTTTAAACCGGGAATTATTCCCCATTTGGGTTGTAAGTTTACACTTATGTTATCTGTCAGGTTCTCTGTGAATCCCCCTTTTTCGATTTGTGCCAGGGGATTTCTCATACTCGATCCGTAGTTCCCGTAATACTCATTGGGGTCTCCTTCCCTTTGCGGATATTTGCCAACGATAGTCGGAGGTGTCCAGTATAATAACCAGATAGGATTGAAAGCCCCGGTCGCACCGTCTACACTGGCCTTATGCTGTGTGCCACGAATTACGTTCAGGTCGACACCTACTGTGATATTCTCCCGTAAACTGACAGTGGTGTTTG
Organism: Parabacteroides sp. AF18-52; assembly: GCF_003479145.1. Classification (NCBI taxonomy): domain Bacteria; kingdom Pseudomonadati; phylum Bacteroidota; class Bacteroidia; order Bacteroidales; family Tannerellaceae; genus Parabacteroides; species Parabacteroides sp. AF18-52. The sequence continues at coordinate 83,735 of NZ_QUGR01000017.1, read as the reverse complement.
CCCGCAGGTTCAGACGGTCGTATGTGAAATCCTTTACATAACCGGTTTGTGCCATATAATTACCTGTAATGGCAAAACGGGCGATGCTACTACCTCCGTAGACCGATATCGAGTGACTTTGTATCGTCGCATTTTTCCATAATAAATCTGTCCAGTTGGTGTCCGGATATTTGTAGGGGTCACTTTGGTTGATTGTTTTTTGTATCGCATCCTCTGTATAGACCGGATCACCCCCGTTGTTTTTGTATGCTTCGTTCATCATTCTCATGTAAGTGGGAGCATTCACAAAATCCGGCATATAGGTAGCTTTTTGTACACCGCCATATCCATTGTAACTGACTTTTATTTTGCCGGGTTGTCCTCTTTTGGTTTTTACCACGATAACTCCGTTAGCCGCACGAGCCCCGTAAATGGCTGCCGCTGCCGCATCTTTTAATACGGTAACACTTTCAATGGTGGTCGGATCGAGATTATCCATATCCATTGGAATGCCATCCACTAAAACCAAGGGTGACAGATTACCCATCGTAACACCACGGATCTTGATTATTGCCGCATCTCCTCCCGGCAAACCACTCGATTGTGTTACCGTGATACCTGTAACGCCTCCTTGCAGGGCTTGCGATAAAGAGGTGATCGGTTTGTTATTCAGTGTCGCATCCAGCTTTACCTGCGAGATGGAAGAGATACTGTTCAGTTTTCGTTCTTCCGTAAAACCGGTTACGATAACTTCTTCCAGCGCACTGATATTTTCTTCCAGCGAAATGATCAGGTTCGACTGATGGCGTTTAACCAGATATTCGACCGGCTTATAGCCAATATAGGAAAAAACCAGTATATCATCGCGTTGGGCTTCGATATGAAAGAGTCCGTCCAGATCGGTGGCCACACCTTGGTTGCTGCCTTTTATCTGGATGGTAACGCCCGGCAGGGGAGAAGGGGGTTCCTGTTTGTCGAAAACCTGTCCTTTTATCGAAATCTTATTATTCGCCTGCTGGCTTTTTTGTTCTGCTTTATAGAGAATGATATGTTTGTTCTCTATCTTGTAACTGATGTTTTTGTCTGTTAATACTTTATCTAAAATACTTGAAACAGTTTCCTTTTTAGCGGAAACTGATACTTTGGGGCTGAGGTCGATTTGGGAATCCTCATAGAAGAAGGAGTATTCGCTATTCTTTTTTATAACAGATAGAACTTCTTCTAGGCTTGCATTTTTCATGGTAAATGAAAAAACTTTAGTTTGCGAGTATGTCTCTGCTGAAACATATAAAGCGCAACAAATTAGAAAAAAGGCTGTAATTCTCATAATTCGCTTCAATTTAGGACAATAAATGCCTGAAACGAGATGCTTGTCTTGTTTTTTTTTCATACTTTTGTGAAGAAATTTAATTGCTAATTAAGTTTACGTGTTTGCTTCTGCAAACGCAGAGGATAGGAAATACGCCAATATTTCCTATTCTTTTTTTGAGATGTTATACCATAGGCGATATTAGATTAGGTTTATATTCTGATTGTTTTAGTAATTCCTTATTTAATCGTGATAATATTGTTTTCCTTTCGATAGTTTAGTCCACTACTTATTTTCAGGATATTCAATATCTCATCAATAGTTTCTCCCCGGATAAAATCGCCGGTGAAGTGGCGGTTGGCAACTTCCGGATTTTCAATGATAAATGTTACACCAAACCCTCTTTCCAATGTCTGGGCGAACTCCGGAAACGGGGTGGAGTAAAAAGAATATTTACCGGTTCTCCACATGGATGCAGTTAGCGGGTCCACCTGCTTTTTTGAAAACGTATTCATCTGTTTGTCGAAGGTAACACAGTCGTTCGGTTTCATCTCCAGCATCTGATTGGAGGCCGGATGGCTGATCTGGACACGACCTTCTTCCAGTATCGTTTCGACGGACATATCGTTCGCATAAGTTTTCAGGTTGAATTTGGTCCCTAAAACTTTCACATCGATAAGCCCGGTGTTAACCAGGAAAGGTTTTTCCGCATTTTTTGCAATCTCGAAATAGCCTTCCCCTACAAAAGACACTTCGCGTGTTTTTCCTGTAAATTGTTTCGGATATTTCAGGTTAGAACCTCCATTTAAAAATATTTTGCTGCCATCGGCTAGCAATACCGAATCGCGTACCCCTTTTGGGGTAGATATTTCAAGCCAGGCCATATGCTCGTTTTCCGGACTATCTGTAAAGAAGTTATATCCGATAGTGAATAGTACGAGTAGGGAAGCTGCAATTGAAACAAAAAGAATCCTCCGTTCCTTTTGTCTTTTTCGTAGCTGTATCCGGGTAAGGATTTTATCCTGGACACTTCCTTTGCGCTTCCGGATGGCTTCCGGATCAACCAGGCTCCGGATTTGCTCAGCCAGCTTATCTGCTAATTCTACGTCAGATAAAACTTCCCATGGATGATTTGACTGTTTTTGACTACTCATATCTTCTCTTTTATAAATAAAATCCTCGGGGGATTATTTATGCCTAAAAGAAAATTGATATTTAGTGTTTGTTAACGATTAGTTGCTTCTGCGTGGTTTACAGTTAAGGGATTTGTCTTGTTATCTATCTTTTATATAATGTCCCACAATCTCTGTCAGCTTTTTCTTTGCAATGATCTGTTGTGCCTGCACCGTTTTTTCGGAGATACCCAGGATATCGGCTACTTCTTTATATTTCAGGTTATCCTCTTTTAACATAAGGAAGATCAGTTTGCACCGTTGGGGGAGTTGGTTCAGCGCATCTTCTATTATTCCGGTTATTTCGTTTGAGTCCAGCAGGGCTTCCGGTGTTGTATGGTCGATACTCAAATGGATATGCAGGTCTTCGATATATTCTTCGAAATAATTACGTTTATTCAGAAATTTCAGACATCTGTTCTTTATGGCGGTGAAAAGATAAGAGTTGAGGTTATCTATCTTTTTTAAGGAATCCCAGTTTTCCCAGATACTGACAAATACATCCGCCAATATATCTTCACAATCTTCATGGTCGGGAACGAAGTGCAGGGCAAAACGAAACAGACGTTCATACTGCTGCTCATAGAGAATTGTGAAGGAATTATATTTTTCGGTCATAATCGTATTAGAAGCAAATCGAGTATATTATAATTATTAGTGTGCGACTCCTTTGGCGACAAATTTAAACAATAATCTTATATAAAATAGTTTGCTCCTGCTATTTACATTCATTTCAATAATATTCTACATTTCTGTATTGGGGTGTTCCGGCTGAACTATCAAAAATAGAAAGAATTGAATCAGTTTTAGAAAGAAACTGTTAATGAGAGATTCTATATTTGTGCAATCATAGAACTTTAATAATTGTACAAATTAATAGAATCTTTCATGAAAACCTCTTTTTTAACAATATGTATATCGTTTCTATCTTTAGGTGCATCGGCTCAGATCAGCCAGGCGGACTTTGCGAACCCGGAGAATAAATATAAGCCTATCCCTTTATGGTTCTGGAATAACACGACGGTAAAAGAAACGGAGTTACTGGATCAGTTTCACCAGATGGTCGGAAAAGACGGCTATGGCGGTTGTGCCATCCTTCCTTTCGGCCAGGATTTTAAACCGGAATATTTGTCGGACGATTATTTCAACCTGTATGGTAAGATCATAAGAGAGGCTAAGAAATTAGATGTGCATTTATCCTTGTACGATGAGTACGGATTTCCCAGCGGAAGCATGGGGGCTATCAATGCCGATGGAGTTCCCCGTTTTATGAATAAATATCCGGACGCAACTATCAAACGCCTGGATAAGGTCGAATATAAGGCATCTTCCGGAGATGTGTTTGAGCAGGCAGTTCCTGCCGGGAAGCTGATGTCGGTTGTCGCAATGGATACGCTGACAAAATCCCGTATCTCATTGAAACAGCATATCCGTTCCGGAAAACTAGAGTGGAAAGTGCCGGAGGGGGCTTGGAAAATCATGTTTTTCGTCTGTGTGAAAGACGGTGATCCGAATGTCGATTATCTGAACCCGGAAGCTGTCAAATTGTTTGTAAAAGAAACACATCAGGCTTATTATGACCGTTTTCCGTCTTATTTCGGAAATACGATCATAGAGACTTTTTTTGACGAACCGACCATGTACCGGGCAAAAGGGCGTATGTGGACAGAAAAGTTTAATGAGCAGTTCATCTCCCGTTATGGAGAATCTCCCGAACTATTGTATCCGGCATTATGGTATGATATAGGTGAAGAAACCCAATCCGCACGAAATCGTTTGTTCGGATTGCGGGCACATCTGTATGCCGAAGGTTTTATGAAAACGATTGCAGAATGGGCATCGGCTCATGGCATTTCTTCTACCGGTCATCAGGACCAGGAAGAGATCGCGAATCCGGTCAGTGTTTCCGGCGACCTGATGCTGTGTGGAAAATATATGGATATTCCGGGTATCGACAAGATTGGCGGAGGTCGCCCAACAGAACTGTTCTATAAAGTGGTATCCTCTTCTGCAAACAACTGGGACAAACGCCAGGTGATGTCCGAAACCTATGGTGCCATGGGGAATATAAGTGTAAAGACGCTTTACCATATCGCTATGGAACAATATACAAAAGGGATCAACACACTTATCCCTCACGCTGTCTGGTATAACGATCAGAATGTCACTTTCCTGCCCGAACTTTCCTGGCGGAACGAATTGTATCGGGACTCTCTTCCGGCATTCAATAAATTTCTTTCCCGTCTCAACTATATCTTGCAGCAGGAAGGAAGACATGTGGCGGATATCGCTGTGCTCTATCCGATCGAGTCCCTGCAGGGAGAACATGTGCTGGACGGCGAACTGGGATTTTATGAGGGGGGAGTAATCATTCCAAATACGGATTATACGCATATCTCCGCCTTATTGACGGATACGTTAGGACGTGATTTTACGTACCTGCATCCGGAAGTTCTGTCTGAAAAATGCCGGGTAGAGAAGGGACTGTTGCATTTGGATAATCAGGTGAACAAAGAAACTTTCCGGTTGCTGATCGTTCCGGGAGTAAAAACAATCTCCTTGTCAACCTTGAGGCAGATAGAATCATTCTTCCAATCCGGAGGAAATGTGATCTTTACAACTCAATTGCCGGAAAAGTCAGTGGAACCGGGACGGGATCAGGAAGTGAAAGATAAGATTGCCCGGATATTGGCTGCCGGCTCCTCGGCTTCCGGTAAAGCTTTTTTCATCGGTAAACCCGCGCCCGGTGCTTTGCGGGCTGCCATAACAGAGTCCTGCCGTGTTCCTGATGTGGCTTTTGAAGAAGGGGCCGAATTGAATTATATACATAAGGAGTTGAAAGATCAGTCAGTCTATTATTTTGCTAATTTGAAAGAGAAGCCATACCGTGCAAATGTCGTGTTACGTGGCAAACTGAAACCGGTATTACTGGACCCTCATACAGGGCAGCAAGTCAAAGTGGCATATAAGCATAAGAATGTTCACGGCATGGAAACGACGACAGTTGTGTTACCGATAGAAAAGAATTCATCAGTATTCCTGATCGATAATATTCATTAGAAAAGATATATACCATGGAAAAAAGAAAAACAAAAGTCGGCCTTGTCGGGCTGGGCCTGGATACGTATTGGCCGCAATTTGAGGGGCTGTATGCGCGCCTTTGCGGGTACCAGGATTGGATTGCATCGAAAATGTCCCGTCCGGATACGGAAGTCATTAATGCCGGGATTGCCGATAATCCGGTTAAAGCGGTGGATGTGGCAGAAGATTTAAAGAAAGAAGATATTAGTATTTTGTTTGTGTTTATCTCCACTTATGCGTTGTCATCGACTGTTTTACCGCTTGCCCAACGCGTAAAAGTACCTGTTATCCTGTTGAATATTCAGCCGGCCGCAGCCATCGACTATGACTATATAAATAATCTGGGTGACAGAGGAAAAATGACAGGGGAGTGGCTGGCACATTGCCAGGCTTGTTCCGTGCCCGAGTTTGCCAGCGTATTCAACCGTTCCGGCATCCCGTATGAAATTGTGAGCGGCTATCTGCAGGAAGAGTATGTGTGGAAACAGATTAATAACTGGATCGATGCTGTCCGTGTGGTGAATGGCATGAAGAATAACCGTATGGGAATTCTGGGCCATTATTACTGTGGCATGTTGGACGTATATACCGATTTGACACAGCAGTCGTCTGTTTTCGGGACGCATGTGGAAATCGTGGAAATGTGTGAACTGAAGGCTTATCGCGACAATGTCACGGAGGAAGATGTAAAGGATAAACTGGATGAATTCAATGCCTGTTTTGATATCGACGGCCAGTGTGAACCTTATGAACTGGATCGGGCAGCCCGTACTTCGATCGCGCTGGACCGTTTGATCGATGCTCATGACCTGGGATCGATGGCTTATTATTATGAAGGGTATGCAGGCAATGAATACGAAAATATAGTAACATCCGTTATCGCCGGTAATACCCTGCTGACAGGACGGAATATACCGATTGCCGGCGAATGTGAAGTGAAGAATGTCCAGGCAATGAAGATCATGTCTTTGCTGGGAGCAGGCGGCTCTTTTTCTGAATTTTATGCACTTGATTTTAACGATGATATCGTTATGCTGGGACATGATGGCCCCGCCCATTTCGCGATATCCGAAGGAAAAGTCCGTTTGGTTCCGCTGCCGGTCTATCATGGCAAACCGGGTAAAGGACTTTCTATTCAGATGACGGTAAAACATGGTCCGGTAACCCTGTTGTCGGTCTGCGAAGGGAAAGACGGTATCTTCCTGCTGGCGGCAGAAGGAGAATCAGTAGAAGGCCCGACGCTGAAGATCGGTAATACGAACAGCCGTTACCGTTTTACCTGCGGCGCCCGCGCATTTATCGATAACTGGAGCAAAGCAGGACCTTCCCATCACTGTGCGATAGGTATTGGCCATCAGATAGATAAACTGGAAAAAATTGCATTCCTGCTGGGAATACCGATTGTTAAGGTTTGACAGCAATTTATAAGTGAAAAAGGAAACATAAACTAATGAATTGTAGATTCAATTGTGTTTCCTCTTTCAGTTTATAAGAAAAAACACATAAAAAATATCGTTTTATATTTGGTGGTTTGGAAAAAGGCTGTATCTTTGCAGCGTTAAATAAAAAAAGACAATGAAACAGAACATAGCAAATAGTCTCATTATTTCTCTAAACATTATTCTACTCTGGGAACGGGATAGGAAGTGAGACTGTACGTGCTTTTCTGATGCATGAAGATATTAAAGAGCCTTTCTCACTTCCTGGTGAGAGAGGCTTTTTTTATGGATACAAACAAGAATATAAACAAATTTAAGAGTATAAGATTATGTCAGACAGATTATTTATTTTCGACACCACGTTACGTGACGGTGAGCAAGTGCCGGGTTGCCAGTTAAACAGTATTGAAAAGATTCAGGTTGCCAGAGCACTCGAGGAGCTGGGTGTGGATGTGATTGAAGCAGGATTCCCTGTGTCGAGTCCGGGCGATTTCAATAGTGTGGTTGAGATATCCAAAGCCGTTACATGGCCTACTATCTGTGCGTTGACCCGTGCTGTCGAGAAAGATATCGATGTTGCCGCCGAAGCATTGAAGTTCGCTAAACGCGGACGTATCCATACCGGTATCGGTACTTCGGATTATCATATCCGTTATAAATTCAATTCCAATCAGGAGGAGATTCTGGAACGTGCCATCGCTGCTACGAAATATGCGAAGAGATATGTTGAAGATATTGAATTTTACTGTGAAGATGCCGGGCGTACGGACAATGCTTATCTGGCACGTGTCGTCGAGGCGGTGATCAAAGCGGGTGCTACCGTTGTGAATATCCCTGATACGACCGGTTATTGCCTGCCGGACGAATATGGAGCAAAGATCAAATATCTGATGGAACACGTAGACGGCATACAGAATGCAATTATCTCTACACACTGCCATAACGACCTGGGTATGGCGACTGCCAATACCGTACAGGGTGTCCTGAACGGGGCACGCCAGGTGGAAGTAACTATCAACGGTATCGGCGAACGTGCCGGTAACACTTCACTGGAAGAAGTCGCCATGATCTTCCGCAGCCATAAAGAGCGCGGCATTGAAACCAATATCAATACTACGAAGATCTACGGTATCAGCCGTATGGTTTCCAGCCTGATGAATATGCCGATCCAGCCCAACAAGGCGATCGTCGGACGTAATGCCTTCGCTCACTCTTCCGGTATCCACCAGGACGGCGTTTTGAAGAACCGTGAAAGCTATGAGATCATCGACCCGAAAGATGTGGGTATCGACGATAATGCCATCGTGTTGACTGCCCGTAGCGGACGTGCAGCCCTGAAACATCGTCTGAGTGTGTTAGGGGTGGAACTGAGCCAGGAAAAACTGGATAAGGTATATGAAGAATTCCTGAAACTGGCTGACCGCAAGAAAGATATCAACGATGACGATGTGTTGATGCTGGCAGGAAAAGACCGCACAGCCATGCACCGTATCAAGTTGGATTATCTGCAGGTGACATCGGGTGTCGGTTTACAGTCTGTAGCCAGTGTATGTCTGGATATCGCAGGCGAAAAATTTGAAGCTGCTGCTTCCGGTAACGGTCCGGTAGACGCTGCCATCAAAGCGGTTAAATCGATCATCCATCGTACGATGACTATCCAGGAATTTCTCATTCAGGCGATTAATAAGGGTAGCGACGATATGGGTAAGGTACATATGCAGGTGGAATACGATGGAAACAACTACTACGGCTTTGCCGCCAATACCGATATTATTGCCGCTTCTGTAGAAGCCTTTATCGACGCAATCAATAAGTTCGTAAAATAACATAATACATAATTAGCAATGAGCAAGACATTATTTGAGAAGATTTGGGAAAAACATGTGGTAGACACACTGCCCGACGGAACGATCCAGTTTTACATCGACCGTCTGTTCTGCCATGAAGTAACCAGTCCGCAGGCATTTGCGGGGTTACGTGCCCGTGGCCTGAAGCCGTTCCGTCCGGAACAGATCACTTGTATGCCGGACCATAATATTCCGACATTGCATCAGGAAAAACCCATCGAAGACCCGGTTTCCAAGAACCAGGTGGACACGTTGGAAAAGAATGCGAAAGATTTCAGCCTGACTTATTACGGTTTGCAGCACCCGAAAAACGGGATTATCCATGTGGTAGGACCGGAAACGGGCTTGACCCAACCGGGCATGACGATCGTTTGCGGCGACTCCCATACTTCTACCCACGGCGCTATGGGCGCTATCGCTTTCGGTATCGGTACCAGCGAGGTGGAAATGACATTAGCTACCCAATGTATTATGCAGCGTAAGCCGAAGACGATGCGTATTACTATCGACGGTAAGCGTAAGCCGGGTGTGACGGCAAAGGACTTTGCTCTCTATATTATCAGTAAAATGACTACCGGAGGTGCTACCGGTTATTTCGTAGAGTATGCCGGCGAAGCGATCCGTAATACGACGATGGAAGAACGCCTTACCATCTGTAACCTGTCCATCGAAATGGGTGCCCGCGGTGGTATGATCGCTCCGGACCAGGTCACTTTCGATTATCTGAAAGACCGTGAATTTGCTCCCCGTGGCGAGGCTTGGGAAAAGAAACTGGCTGAATGGCGTGAGTTATACAGCGATCCGGATGCATCTTTCGATAAGGAGATCGTATTCCATGCGGAAGATATCGACCCGATGGTGACTTACGGAACCAACCCTGGTATGGGCATGGGCATCCGCGAAAGCATTCCGGCTATGGAAAGCGTAGATGAAGCCGGTCGTATCTCTTATAAAAAATCGCTCGACTATATGGGGTTCACTGCCGGTGAACCGATCATGGGCAAGAAAATCGATTACGTCTTCCTGGGAAGTTGTACGAATGGCCGTATCGAGGATTTCCGCGCTTTCGCCTCTTTGGTGAAAGGAAAGAAGAAAGCCGACGATGTGATCGTATGGCTGGTGCCGGGAAGTTGGCAGGTAGAACGCCAGATCCGTGCGGAAGGTATCGATAAAGTCCTGGCGGAAGCCGGTTTTGAATTGCGTCAGCCGGGTTGTTCGGCTTGTCTGGCAATGAATGAAGACAAGGTTCCGGCAGGTAAATATGCCGTATCTACTTCCAACCGTAACTTCGAAGGACGTCAGGGACCCGGTGCACGTACGATTCTGGCCGGTCCGTTGGTGGCTGCGGCTGCAGCGGTAACGGGAAAGATTACCGATCCGAGAGATTTAATGTAATAAGATTACGAACTGAAAAATCAAAAGAACGAAATGAAAGAAAAATTCACGATAGTAACATCCACCTGTGTACCTCTTCCTCTGGAAAATGTAGACACAGACCAGATCATCCCGGCCCGCTTCCTGAAAGCGACCACACGCGAGGGCTTCGGCGATAATCTTTTCCGCGACTGGCGTTATGACAAGGCGGGCAACCCTAATCCGGACTTTGTGCTGAATCAGAATACATATAAAGGTGAGATTCTGGTAGCCGGAAAGAACTTCGGTAGCGGTTCGAGCCGTGAACATGCGGCCTGGGCGATTGCCGGATACGGATTCCGTGTCGTTGTCAGCAGTTTCTTCGCCGACATCTTCAAGAACAACTCCATGAACAACGGTCTTGTTCCGGTTGTTGTTTCTCCGGAGTTCCTGGCTGAGATATTCGCATCCGTAGAAGCTGATCCGAAAGCGACATTGACGGTCGATCTGCCTGCCCAGACAATCACCAACAACGCAACCGGAAAAACTGAACCTTTCAATATCAATGCCTATAAGAAAGATTGCCTGGTAAACGGTCTGGACGATATCGACTATCTACTGGCGAATAAGTCTAAAATAGAAGCGTACGAAGCAAACAGAAAGTAAGATGGTAGAAATAATGGATACAACCCTTCGGGACGGGGAACAGACATCGGGTGTCTCTTTTGCGGCTCACGAAAAGCTCAATATAGCGCAAGTGCTGTTGAGCGATCTGGGAGTAAATCGCGTAGAGATCGCCTCTGCTCGCGTATCGGACGGAGAGTTCGAAGCCGTGAAGCGTGTGGCTGCCTGGGCCGAACGTACCGGTAATCTGCATAAGCTCGAAGTGCTCGGCTTTGTAGATGGCGACGCCTCGCTCAACTGGATCGAATCGGCCGGTTGCCGCGTGGTAAACCTTCTCTGTAAAGGTTCGTATAAACACGTGACCGAACAACTCCGCAAATTGCCTGAACAGCATATTGCAGATATCCGTTCTGTTGTATCGCTGGCTACCGAAAAAGGTATTGAAGTAAATATTTATCTGGAAGACTGGTCGAACGGGATCAAGAACTCCCCCGACTATGTTTTCCAGCTGGTCGATGCGTTGAAAGATCTTCCGATCCGCCGTTTCATGCTTCCCGATACGCTGGGAATACTGAATCCGGGCAACACATACGAATTTTGCAAACAGATGATCGAACGTTATCCCGACCTGCATTTCGATTTCCATGCCCATAACGATTACGACCTGGCGGTAGCCAACGTCTATTCGGCCGTGCGGGCAGGCGTACATGGTGTCCATACCACGATAAACGGTCTGGGCGAACGTGCCGGAAATGCACCGCTCAGCAGTGTGATTGCGGTGATCAAAGACCATCTGGGTGAAGAGACCTCTGTCCGCGAAGAAAAGATCAATGCGGCAAGTCGCCTGGTCGAAACCTACTCGGGTATTCATATCGCGCCGAACCGCCCCATCATCGGTGAGCATGTCTTTACGCAATGTGCCGGTGTGCATGCCGACGGCGACAGCAAAAATAATCTGTATTGCAACGACCTGATCCCCGAACGTTTCGGCCGTGTCCGTGAATATGCCCTGGGCAAAACGTCCGGTAAGGCGAATATCCGCATGAATCTTGAATCGCTGGGTATCGATGTGGATGACGAATCCATGCGTAAAATTACCGAGCGCATCATCGAACTGGGAGACAAGAAGGAAATGGTGACGACCGAGGACCTGCCCTATATCATCAGTGATGTCCTTCACCATGATACAATGGCAGATCAACGTATCCGTATATTAAATTATTCCTTATCTTTGGCACAGGGACTGAGGCCCGTAGCTACGCTGAAAATAGAGATCGACGGAGAAGCTTACGAAGAATCGGCTTCCGGTGACGGTCAGTACGACGCTTTTGTACGTGCCCTCCGCAGGATCTATTCAGACCTCGGCCGTCCGTTCCCGATGTTGACGAACTATTCCGTATCCATTCCCCCCGGAGGTCGTACCGACGCTTTCGTTCAGACGATCATCAGCTGGAATTATGCCGGAGTAGATTTCAAGACCCGTGGCCTCGATGCCGACCAGACAGAAGCCGCTATCAAGGCAACGCTGAAGATGCTGAATAAGATCGAACAATAAACTAGTTGACAAGTGACAGTTGACAGATGACAGATGAGCTTCGCGCTCGGTAAAACAAATTGTCTGAAAGCCGAGATAACTGTCCACTGTCACTTGTCAACTGTCAACTTAAAAAGTATAGTTATGAACAAAAGATTGACCATTGCGCTGGTAGCGCACGATAACCGTAAGGCAGACATGGTAGAATGGGCCGTGCACAATGCAGAATTCCTTTCCCATCACCATTTGGTATGTACCGGAACCACCGGAGGGCTTATACGCAGTGCCTTCGACGAGAAGGGAGTAGGTGCGGAAATTACTTGTATGCATTCCGGCCCGTTAGGCGGAGATGCCGAGATTGCAGCCATGGTAGTACGTAAAGAGGTGGATCTGGCGATCTTTCTGATCGACGACCTGAATCCGCAGCCTCATGAAGCCGACATTCAGATGTTGCTTCGCCAGTGTCGTGTTCATAACGTGCCTATCGCTTGTAACCGTTATAGTGCCGACCTGATGATTACGAGCACCCTGTGGGATGATGACAGTTATGTTCCTACAGAACCCAAATATGTGCTATTTAAAAGAGACTAAAATAACAAACTGAAATGAAATTGAATATTGCAGTCCTTCCCGGTGACGGTATCGGTCCCGAGATTGTAGAACAAGGCATGAAAGCCGTAAAAGCTATATGTGAGAAATACGGCCATGAACTAAGTTACAAACACGCTTTGGTGGGAGCCGTTGCCATCGACGAGACAGGTAATCCGTATCCGGACGAAACGCACGAACTGTGTATGCAGAGCGATGCCGTTTATTTTGGTGCGATCGGTTCTCCGAAATACGATAATAATCCGTCAGCGAAAGTCCGTCCCGAACAGGGGTTGCTGGGTATGCGCAAGAAGCTGGGGCTTTTTGCCAATATCCGTCCGGTAACAACTTTCCCGTCGTTGCTGCATAAGTCTCCGCTTCGTGCCGAACTGATCGAAGGGGCTGATTTCATGTGTATCCGCGAATTGACCGGAGGTATGTATTTCGGTCGTCCGCAGGGAAGAAGCGAAGACGGAAATACCGCTTACGATACGTGTGTTTATACCCGCGAAGAGATCGAACGTATTGTCCGCCTGGCTTACCAGTATGCACAGAAACGTCGTAAGAAAGTGACGGTTGTCGATAAGGCGAATGTGCTGGCAACTTCCCGTCTGTGGCGTCAGGTAGCACAGGAGATAGAAAAGGAATATCCGGATGTGGAAACTGAATATATGTTTGTCGACAACGCTGCTATGCGTCTGGTTCAGTGGCCGAAGAGTTTCGATGTGATGGTTACTGAAAACATGTTCGGTGATATTCTGACTGATGAGGCGTCTGTGATCACCGGTTCACTGGGGATGCTTCCTTCTGCTTCCATTGGCGTACATACTTCCGTATTCGAACCGATCCATGGTTCTTATCCGCAGGCAGCCGGAAAGAATATTGCCAATCCGCTGGCTACTATCCTGAGTGCCGCCCTGATGTTTGAATATGCTTTCAACCTGATGGAAGAAGGTGCCCTGATCCGTGAAGCTGTTACTGCCTCGATGGATGCCAATGTCGTAACAGAGGATATTGCTGAAAACGGCAAGGCTTACAAGACCAGCGAGGTAGGGGATTGGATTGCTGATTATATAGCAAAGAAGTAAAAGTCGGGATGTTATCAATAATGGGCCAATTGGCTAATGTGCCAATATCTCAATGAAGATAGCAGTAAGCTCATTATTACTTTTAACTATCCCGTAGTCAAAGTGACTTAGTCATCACAGGTTTATTTGCCGTCGGTTAAAACCGACGGCAAATAAACCTGTAACCAATATCCCTTATTTATAACAGATGATTTGTGATTGTGACAAAATGTTTGTTTGTCTTTTGTTTTAGTATTAATATGTCAGATATATTAATGGGTGTGTAACTGCATAATCTACCGGAATAACCCTTTTGAAAAATATATTGTTACAATAATTAACAAATCTCTCCGTAAATCATTTCTTGAAACTCATTTTAAAGAAATTGCCACTTCGTTTAAAACGAATTTTTTTTTGTTTTAAACGAATAGGTGCTTTGTTTAAGACGGGAAAAGTGTTAAAAGAAGTTGCGTGTGAGATAGTCCGACGCTTTTTAAAGCCTGAATTATATGCTTTTTAGCAGTTTCTTACCTCTAGAGCATTATCAAAACAGGTCGAAAATGAACTGATATAAATGGTATGAATATCGGTTTTGTGAAATAAACGGATGCAATAAGTAAAAGAATATTGTCTATCTGCTCATTATTTCGCTATAAAGCGTCCTGTTTGATAAGTCTAAACTCTCGGAGAATCCTATAAAATCTATCTCTTCCATCCCTTGCCGGTATACCTGTTTCCTGTACCGGTTAAAATAGCATTTTGACACATTACAGGTTGTAATCAATACTGTATCATAACAGATGCAGAAATGGAGAATTTATCTTAAGAAAAATTATTTTGTCATTTTCATCAGTTCATCTATCACCGTCTGGTCATATCCCATCTCCTGCGCTTTCAGGAAATCCTTTGCAGCAGATTCCTTTTCGTATTGGGCGAGCTTTACTTTCCCACGCAACACATATAAAGAAGCGCTGGGTGTACTTTCTGTAAATACCTTATTAATATCGGCCATAGCACGGGCATTCTTACCCATCATGAAATAAACATCGGCACGGCCTTCATACAAAAGCCAGTCACGGGGCATCTGGCTGATCAGGTAATTGAATATCTTTTCACTTTCATCGTAATTACCGCGCATCTTCTCCAGAATGGCATGTCCCAGGCGGGCACGCACAGACTTCTCGTTCATCTCGAGTATCTTATCGAAATCCTGTTCCGCCCAGATATAATTCTTTTTCTGGATATAGATCAGGCCGCGGCAGTAAAGAGCTTCTTCGTTTGTCGGTTCGACGATCAGTAACGCGTTGTAATCGTTCAATGCTTTTTCTGTTTCACCCATTTCAGAATAGAGGGAGGCACGGTTCTCCAGGATAGTCGGATTATTGGGCCGTCCGCTAAGTGCGGCAGTATAGGATAGCAAAGCATCTTCCAGTTTTCCCTGGCGGCGTTGTATGCTTCCCAGATTGGTCAGCAAGGCATAGTTCATTGGGTTGCCCGGTTCTTTACGCATGGCCGACCGTAAACTTTCCTCGGCAGACACCAGGTCTTTTTTATCCAGAAAGTCATAACTTTTTTCGATCAGTTCTTCGTATGACTGGGCAAAACTATTGGCTGTTGCCAGTATAAAAGTGATGAATATCAGCAGTAATCTCATTCTGTCGTTTTTATCTGTTATTTGATCGCCGCAAAGCTACGTAAATATATTCTTCCGTAGACAGATTAAAAAAACTTTATACCTTTGCCACATTTTATAAGACTTTTCGAGACTTTGATTGTTATAAGATAAAAGTGTTTAATTAAAAATGATAGATTTATGATATTATTAGATGTGTTGGCTTCCAGTCCGAGGCTGGAAAAAATTGTCAATTCCCTGGTCGAACAGGGGAGTCATTTAGGCTGGACGATCATCAAGGCGATCCTTGTTTTTATAATAGGCCGCTTTGTCATCCGGATGATCAACAAACTTGTCCGCCGTATTTTGACTAAGCGTGATTTCGACCCTTCTGTTAAAACATTTGTGGGAAGTCTGGTGAATGTCACTTTGATGATCTTGCTGATTATCTCCGTGGTAGGTGCGCTGGGCGTACAGACTACTTCGTTCGCAGCTCTGCTTGCCTCTGCCGGTGTCGCTATCGGTATGGCTTTGAGCGGAAACCTGTCTAACTTTGCCGGTGGGCTGATCATCCTGCTGTTCAAACCTTATAAGGTGGGCGATTATATCGAGTCGCAGGGTGTTGGTGGTACGGTAAAGGAGATACAGATATTCCATACGATCCTGCTTACTTCCGACAATAAAAACATTTATATCCCGAACGGTTCCCTGAGCAGCGGTGTGGTAACGAATATCGGGAGAGAACCGACACGCCGTGTGGAATGGACTTTCGGTGTGGATTACGGTAGCGATTACGAACAGGTGAAAAGAGTTATCGAATCCGTCCTGGCACAGGATGCCCGTATATTGAATGATCCGGCTCCTTTCATTGCCCTGAGTGCCCTGGCCGACAGCAGTGTCAATGTGGTGGTCCGTGCATGGGTGAAAAGTCCGGATTACTGGGGTGTTTTCTTCGATACGAATAAGGCGATCTATGCGACCTTCAATGCCGAAGGTATCGGTTTCCCTTTCCCACAACTGACGGTGCATCAGGCAAAAAACTGATTTTGTCCTTAAAATAAATCTTTTTGTTCAATAACCGACAGGGTTTGTTTGCCCGGTAATAATCGGTTAAAAAGTTGGGCAAAAAGATTTATCTTTGTCTATCAATTTGAAAAGATAAGTTACAGAGAACGTTTTTAAGGTAAAAATATTAAGGACTTTATTTTATTACTTTAGTATTAATTATTTGATTATAAAAGAAGAAAAAGGCTCGACCGTTAGTTAGCGGCGAGCCTTTTTTCTATGAATTCAGGCGGTCTACGGTTTTAACCCCTTTGACCGCTTTGATCTTTTTGACCAGCATGTTCAGGGAATTGGTGTCCCTGACGAGTACGGCGAAGTTCCCCTGGAAGATGCCGTCTACCGAATCTATATTCAATGAGCGGAGCGTCACATTGCTCTCTTTCCCGATAACGGAGGTGATATTGGTCACGATCGTTATATCGTCGCGTCCGATCACCCGCAGGGTAACGACATAGCCGTTGTCGCCTTTCCCGCTCCACTTGGCACGGATGATACGGTAGCCGAAACGGCTGAACATCTCCTGCGCATTCGGGCAGTCCAGGCGGTGGATCTTGATACCTTGCGTGGATACAAAACCGAAGACTTCGTCCCCGTAGATCGGGTTACAGCATTTGGCCAGTTTATATTCTATGCCGGTCAGGTTCTTATCGATGACAAGGACATCCTTGTTCGTGGATATTTCTTCTACCTCGGTCGTCGTGCTATATTCCCCGGCACTGCGTACTTCCGAACGTTCGTTGGCTTCTGTCTCTTTCCGCACATATTCCTGGTATTCGTCAATCACATTGTTCGGGTCGAGACGTTCTTCCGCCAGTTCTACATAAAAGTCGGTGACGGTTTTGAACCCTTTCTTTTTGATGTAGCGCATCAGGTGCGGTTCCTCCATCTCGATCTTCCGGTTCTTGAAACGGCGCTGGAGCATCTCCTTCGCAAAGTCGACGGCCTTGGCAGTCTCTTCGCGTAAAGCCTGCTTGATCTTTACACGTGCCTTGGAGGTCACGACGATATTCAGCCAGTCGCGCTTCGGGCTTTGTGAGGGAGCGGTCACGATCGAAACCGTGTCTCCGTTATGGAGTACATATTTAATAGGTACATTCTTCTCATTCACTTTTGCCGATACACATTTGCATCCCAGCTTCGAATGGATGGCGAAAGCGAAGTCGAGCACAGTTGCCCCTTTAGCCAGCTTGATCAACTCGCCTGTCGGGGTGAAGACATATATCTCGTCCTTATACAGGTCCATTTTGAAATCCTGCATCAGGTCGAGCGGGTTGTTCTCTTTTTCCTCGAGGGCGGCACGTACGGTATTCAGAAATTCATCCAGTCCGCTTTCCGCCTTTACTCCTTTGTATTTCCAGTGGGCGGCAAGGCCTCGCTCGGCGATCTCGTCCATTCGCCGGGTACGGATCTGTACTTCCACCCATTTATTTTGCGGCCCCATGACCGTGATATGCAAGCTCTCGTATCCGTTCGTTTTCGGAATGGATATCCAGTCTTTCATACGGTTCGGGTTCGGCTGGTACATGTCGGTGATGATCGAATAGACCTGCCAGCATTCCGAACGCTCCTTTTCCAGCGGCGTATCCAGTACGACACGGATGGCGAACAGATCGTATATGCCTTCAAACTCGATCTTCTGCTTTTTCAGCTTATTATTAATGGAATGGATCGACTTGGTACGTCCTTTAATATCGAAATGCAATCCGGCTTCTTTCAGTTTCTTCTCGATAGGTGCGATGAATCCGGCAATATAAAGGTCGCGCGAACGTTTAGTCTCGTTCAGCTTCCGTTTGATGAAATCGTATTGTTTGCTGTCGGTATATTTCAGCGACAGATCTTCCAGTTCGCTTTTGATCTTATACAATCCGAGCCGGTGTGCGAGCGGTGCATACAGATAAGAGGCTTCCGTTGCCAGCCGCAGCCGGTCGTCTTCCTTCAGTTGTTTACCGAGACGCATCAGGCAGAGGCGGTCGGCGATCATGATGAGGATAACCCTCACGTCTTCCGCAAATGAGAAGAGCAGGTGATGGAAGTTCTCGGAGTTGACTGCCGTATTGCGTGCATACAGGTCGGACGTTTTCAACAGGCGCTGAATGATCAGTGTCACATCTGCATCGAACGTTTTTTCTACCTCTTCCAACGTAACGGCCTTTTTCAGGACCGGGCGATAGAGCAGGAGGGCGATGACGGAAGTCCGTTTCAAGCCGATCTCTGTCGTTGCTATCAGGGCGGTATTTATATTGCGGATCAAGCCGTTGATGCCATTCTTGTCTCTCCCGTAACAGTCGAGTGCGACAACCCGTTGCATCAACTCTCTCATTTTTCGTATATCCTCTTTTTGCAAAAAGGAGTAGAGGCTACGTACCAATTGTCTGTATTTCGAGAAGAAGTCTTTTCTTTCTTCCTCTGTAAAGAACGGTTGTATATCCATAGTTGCGTCAGCTTTTTTACTGCCCATTTTAGGACAGGCCGTAAAACATACTGTAAAAGTATCTTTTTTCTTGGAATATCAATGCGATTCTAATGGTATTTTTATACATTTGCGAGAAGCATACGCAGAAAATGTTATGTTACAATGCAAAAAATACTAATTTTAAAAGATATACTATGTTAAACGCAAACGATTTAAAGCAACTGGCTGATAAAGGGATCAGCGAACAGCAGATCGAAGAACAACTGGCTTGTTTTGCCAAAGGTTTCCCCTATCTGGAGATAGCCGCATCAGCATCAGTAGAAAAAGGAATCAGGGTCGTGTCGCAGGAAGACCAGGCAACCTATATGGAGGCATGGGATGCTTATCTTGCTAAAAATAAGAGAATCCTGAAGTTCGTTCCGGCATCCGGCGCCGCCAGCCGTATGTTCAAGAACCTGTATGAGTTTTTATCGGCTTCCTACGATGTGCCGGCAAACGATTTTGAAAAGAAGTTTTTCAATGAGATCACTCATTTTGCTTTTTATGACGCGTTGAATGCCGTTTGCCTGGCGAATGAAGATAAAGATATTCCGGCGCTGGTTGCAGCCGGTAATTATAAGGCTGTCGTATCCAATTTGTTGGATGAGAAAGGCTTGAATTACGGGCAGTTGCCTAAAGGTTTGTTGTTGTTCCACCGGTCAGGCGAGACGATACGTACGGCTATGGAGGAACATCTGGCGGAAGGGGCTATGTATGCCAAGAACAATGCGGGTGAAGTGAACATCCATTTTACTGTCTCTCCGGAGCATAAAGCGTTGTTTGAAAAACTCGTATCAGAAAAGAAACAGGCTTACGAAGAAAAATTCTCGGTTGGTTACGATATCTCTTTCAGTGTACAGAAACCGAGTACGGATACGGTGGCAGCCGACATGGATAATAATCCTTTCCGCGATAAGAACGATAAGCTGTTGTTCCGTCCCGGCGGTCACGGCGCTTTGATTGAGAATCTGAACGATATAGATGCCGATGTGGTATTTGTGAAGAATATCGATAATGTCGTTCCCGACAGCTTCAAATGTTCGACCGTTATCTTTAAAAAGGTGATAGCCGGTGTGTTGGTCACTTTGCAGGAACGTATATTTAACTATCTGGATCTGATCGAGACCGGTAAATATTCCCATGACCAGGTTGAAGAAATGATTCATTTCCTTCAGGATGACCTTTGCATAAAGAATCCGGATACCAAACTGCTTGAAGATGCGGAATTGATCCTTTATATCAAGAATAAATTGCTTCGTCCGTTGCGTGTTTGCGGTATGGTGAAGAATGTAGGAGAACCGGGTGGCGGTCCGTTCCTGGCTCAGAATCCGGATGGTACTATCTCTTTGCAGATACTGGAAAGCTCGCAGATCGATTTGAAAGATCCGGAAAAGAAAGCGATGTTTGAACAAGGTACGCATTTCAATCCGGTCGATCTGGTTTGTGCATTGAAGAATCATAAAGGCGAGAAATATAATCTGCCTGATTATGTAGATAAAAATACAGGGTTCATCTCTTATAAGAGTAAGGATGGACGTGAACTGAAGGCGCTGGAATTACCCGGTTTGTGGAATGGAGCGATGAGCGACTGGAACACGGTGTTCGTGGAAGTTCCTATCGAAACATTCAATCCGGTGAAGACGGTCAACGACTTGTTGCGTCCTGAACACCAGTAATGTTGGCATAATGTGTAGATAAATAAGGTTTATTGAAAAGGCAGGTTCTTTCGAGCCTGCCTTTCTATTTTTAGGTTCATATTTTCGGTAATTCCCACGGTGCGCGGTATTCCTTGCAAAGATATTTGTCCGCTTCCGTATCATGGAAACTCTTGCCGTCCCATGTTAATTTCTTCCCGGTACGGTAGGCGATATTTCCCAACTGTGAAAATTTAGCGATATGTGCACCGATTTCGATGCTCGCATTACAGTTGCGGTTACGTGATTTGATGCATTCCAAATGGTTTTTGACATGCAGGTTCAAGCCGCCTTCTCCGTATGCTTTTTTCAGGGCGACAGCTTCCATGCGTGCTTTGCCGTTTACCTTTTCGGGGATAACCTCCCAGCCTCCGCGGTCGATGACCAATGTCCCGTTCTCACCCACGAAGCCCAGGCCGTGATTGCGTCCGTAAGCTCCGTCATCGATACCGATGGCATGATCCCACATTACCGTAAAGTCATCAAAAGTATAAATTGTCTGGAGCAGGTCAGGTGTTTCGCAGGCATCATCAGGATAACCGAACTTGCCTCCCGAAGCCATGATCGAGTTCGGTGCCGTTACGTTCATGCCATACAAGGCATAATCGAGCAAGTGCACGCCCCAGTCTGTCATCAATCCTCCCGCGTAATCCCAGAACCAACGGAAGGTAAAATGGAAGCGGTTACGGTTGAACGGACGTTTCGGTGCCGGACCGAGCCACATATCGTAGTCGACGCCAGCCGGAACCGGTTCGTCGGCTACCACCGGGATAGAAGGACACCATCCCTGGTAAGAGAATACACGGACGGTACGTATCTTCCCTAACTGGCCGCTATGTACGAATGCCATGGCATCCTGCCAGTGAGGATCGCTGCGCTGCCATTGTCCGACCTGTACGACACGGTTGTATTTTTCGGCGGCACGTACCATGATGTTGCATTCTTCGATACTGTTACCCAATGGTTTCTCGCAATAAACATCTTTTCCTGCTTCGCAGGCGGCAACCATTTGAAGGCAATGCCAATGGTCGGGAGTTCCGACAATAACGACGTCCACATCTTTGTTATCGATCAACTTCCGCCAATCTTTATAAAGATACTTTACCTTCTTTCCTGTCTGTTTCAGGGTCTCTGCTGCACGGTCGTTTAACACATTTTCATCAATATCCGCTAAAGCGATACATTCGACTTCCGGATTGCGGAGAAAAGCCTGCAAGTCGGCAAATCCCATTCCTTTGCAACCGATCAGACCGACCCTGATTTTGTCGTTTGCTCCGATAGATTCGCCACTAGCTTTAATAAAGAACGGGTTCATAGAAAGACCGGCTCCCAGGATAGCTGCCTGCCGGATAAAATCTCTGCGTGTTGTCATGGTCTGAATGAATTAATGGTGATGATACACAATAGTTTGTAAAGTGCCAAAAATAGGAAGAAAGGACGGCTTTTCCCAATAAAATATGTAATAAAAATATAATATTGAGGCGTATTCCAAAAAAGGAGAGTAAATTTGCATCTGTTTTTGAGTAAAAAGAAGTTTAGATTATTCACACAAAAAGGAACAAAATGAAACTGACACGTTTATTAAGCTGTCTTTTTTTATGTATTACAGGAATCTCCTGTATTCAGGAGGAGGCGCCGAATGCGGAGGCCGATATTCTGACTTGTACAGTACCTGCCGACATATTGCGTCGAGATCCTATTATTGAAAATGACAAGGTGACATTGATGGTAAAGTCAGATACCGATCTGTCGAAACAATCACCGGAGTTTACCCTGACGCCGGGGGCCACGATCTCACCGGCCAGTGGAACCACACAGAATTTTAGCGAATCGCAATATTATACGGTTACTTCAGAAGATGGGAAATGGAAAAAACGTTATGAAGTAAGTTATATTGTGACCGGTATCGGTACGGAATATGACTTTGAAAAGGTGAAACATGCCGGTTCTGCTGGTTATGACATCTTTTATGAAACAGATCATAATGGTAACAATATTATGGATTGGGCAAGTGGTAATCCAGGTTTTGCCCTGACGGATATGAATGCTAAGCGCGAATCGTTTCCGACACTTTCATCCGCTGATGGATATAAAGGAAATTGTGCGATGTTAATAACCCGTTCGACAGGTGACTTTGGATCGCGGTTAGGGATGCCGATCGCTGCCGGTAATTTATTTATGGGTACATTCGATATTCTTAGTGCTGTTACGAATGCATTGAAGGCTACCAAATTCGGTATGCCGTTTGAACATGTACCGACTTACCTGACCGGATATTATAAGTATAAAGCAGGTCCCGAGTTCTCCGAGTCTGGAAAAGTTGTTTCAGGCAAGAAAGATATGTTCGATATTTATGCCATCTTCTACGAAACGACTGAGGACGTGAAGATGTTGGATGGAACCAATAAATTCAGTCATCCGAACCTGATCTCTATCGCGCGTATCGATAATCCGAAAGAAACGGACGAATGGACACAGTTCTATCTGCCGTTCAAGATGCAGCCGGGTAAAACCATCGACCGGGATAAACTGAAAGCAGGAAAGTATAATGTAGCTATTGTCTTTTCTTCCAGTGTGGAGGGCGACTTGTTCAACGGAGCAATCGGTAGTACATTATATATAGATGAAGTCGAACTGATCCATTCCGTAGAAGAATAAAATAAAGTAGTATGAAAAAACAATTAATCATAAGCGTCCTGGGTTTGTTATTCCTGACTACCAACAGTCTGCTAGCCCAGAAGGACCAGAATGCCGGAATCATCAATTCGTATCTGGTAGGGTTGGAGTATGAAGTAAAGGCCGGATTGAGTATCGGTGGAACTTCTCCGCTGCCATTGCCGAAGGAGATACGTTCTATCGACAGTTATAATCCGGGATTGCAGATCGCTATCGAAGGAAATGTAACGAAATGGCTTAACCCGGCGCGTACCTGGGGACTTATGCTCGCTTTGCGTCTGGAAACCAAAGGTATGAAAACCGATGCCCGCGTAAAGAATTACAGCATGGAGATCATCGGAGATGCCGGTGAACGAATGAAAGGGTTTTGGACAGGACAGGTAAAGACGAAAGTCAGTAACTCTTATCTGACGGTTCCAGTATTGGCTGCCTGGCGGGTTTCTCCACGTTGGAAATTAAATCTCGGACCGTATGTTTCTTATCGTATGGAAGGTGATTTTACAGGTGACGTGTATGACGGTTATCTGCGTGAACTCGATCCGACCGGTAACAAGGTCATATTCGAAGATGGTAAAAGTGCTCCTTATGATTTCTCTAAAGACCTGCGCCGCTTTCAGTGGGGATTGCAGTTGGGAGGGGAGTGGAAAGCTTTCAAACATCTGAATGTATATGCCGATCTTACCTGGGGTATTAATGATATTTTCAAGAAGAATTTTGATACGATTACTTTCGCCATGTATCCCATCTATTTGAATATGGGTTTCGGTTATGCGTTTTAAATTGTAATACAATATCATGCGAGCGGGAATATTTCATCAAATGTTCCCGCTTTTTTTTGTAATTGTAATAATTTCTATACATTTGCGGTAATGATTTTTTAAGACCAATTTAATTTAGTACCATGAAAGAGAACGAGAAGAAAGGGATCTCCCGCAGGGAGTTCTTAGGTTTGTCCGCACTGGGACTTGCCAGTTTTACAATCCTTCCCAGCTGGTCGATCAATGGCATACGCATCGCACCGAGCGACCGTGTTGTGCTGGGGTTCATCGGGTTGGGGCAGCAGGGTTTGTCCGATTTTACCAGTTTTTCCAATTGTCCGGGCGTGCAGGTCGCTGCCGGTTGTGACGTCGATTCCATGAAACGTGAGCGTTTTGCCCGCCGGATAATGGCATGGCAGAAGAAACAAGGCGTAGCGCCTCGTTGCGACAGCTATGAGTTTTATGAAGATATGCTGGAACGCAAGGATATCGATGCGATCGAAGTGGCAACACCTGACCATTGGCATGCTTTGGCCACGATCCATGCCTGCCAGGCGGGAAAAGATGTATATTGCCAGAAACCGTTAGCTTATACGATAGCTGAAGGTTTGGCGATGGTAAAAGCGGTGCGTGACAACAAACGGGTATTGCAGGTGGGTAGCCAGCAACGCTCGAGTGCAGAATTTCAGAAAGCGATCGAACTGGTTCGTAACGGTGCGATCGGTCATATCGAAAAGATATACGCCCGTGTCGGTGCGCCTCCCAAACCGCTGGATTTACCGGAAATGCCTGTTCCCGGCAATCTGAATTTCAATCAGTGGATGGGACCGTTGAATGATCCGAAAGTGCATTATCATCCCGATCTTTGTCCTCCTATCTCGCTTGACCCGGAACAGAACGAACAGTTGTGGGGTGCATGGCGTTGGTATCAGGAAACAGGTAACGGATTTACGGCAGACTGGGGTGCTCATATGTTCGATATTGCTCAGGCTGCTATCGGTATGGATGGTTCCGGTCCGGTAGAATTTGCTCCGGCCGGTTATAACGGACAGAAATATGCTTCCATGAAATATGCGAACGGTATTGTCATGACCGAACAGCCTTATCGTGAAGATAACGAGAATGCGCAGGGACTGCAATTTATCGGTGATAAAGGATGGCTGAAGGTGGCACGCGGCTATATCGAATGCTCTGACCCGTCGTTGCTGAAAGCAGAAAAGAAAGAAGTTGGCAAGGGTGAATATGAAGTAAGCTCACCTCATATGCAGAACTTTATCGATTGTGTCCGTTCACGTGAAAATCCGATTGCTCCGGTAGAAGTGGGTTGTAGTACCAATACGCTTTGCTGTCTGGCAAATATTTCCCGCGAACTGAATCGCCCGGTAAAATGGAATCCTGCCACGTTAAGCTTCGTCGACGATAAAGAAGCTGCAGCACACCGTTTATACTGGTATCAGTATCGCAATCCTTATACGTTGCCGTATTGGAAATGAATTTAGAAATAATAGAACTACTTTTCCCTTGATGGAAAAGTAGTCAAAAGATCAAGGCTTAACCGGCTTCACTGCTTCGGCGAAAGACTGCGCTGAAAAATCCGAAACTCGCTGCGCTCAGACAACGGATTTTTTTAACCGCTTCGTCT
>NZ_QUGR01000017.1:0-57833 GCF_003479145.1 Parabacteroides sp. AF18-52 | reverse complement strand
TTTTTTAACCGCTTCGTCTTCCTCCTTCGCGGACGTTCACCCGCTTAGGCCTTTCCTAGGAAGCTCGGCTTCCTTTTATGATTGCCGATACCGACACCTATATAATATAACAGGTGCTTTTGGTTTTAACTGACAGTATCGGCCATCATAAAAGAACGCTTTGCGTTCTCTGAAAGGCATCAGCTGGTGAGCGTTAAACGCAGCAGCCGTAGAGAGCGTCCGGAACATCCGCTGTTTGAGCGAAGCGAGTTTCGGAGGCGACAGCGAACGCAGGATGCGGAGTAGCGAGGTAGGTGCAGCCTTGAACTTTTGGTTACTTTTCTTTCAAGAGAAAAGTAACATTCAATTCTGATAAATATTGAATCTACCCTTTTCCTGCCTCTGCATTATTTCTGTATTGCGATGGGGGCATTCCTTTGATCTGTTTGAACATCGTGCTGAAATGACGGGGGTATTCAAACCCTACGGCTTCGGATATTTCTGTGATATTCATCGTCGAATGGAGCAGTAATAGCGAAGCCTTTTCTATACGGATCATATTGATATAGTCATTGACCCCCATATTGGTCAGTGCCTTTAGTTTGGCATAGAGCGGCGTACGGCTCATGCCCATTTGAGTGGTCAGGAATTTGACATCGAGTTCACGGGAAGAGATATTGTCATGGATCAGCTTATTCAGTTTCAACATGAATTCTTCATCCAGATTGTTTGTTTGTGCCGGGATTGCTTCGGCCAGATGCAAATGGCTTTCTTTATATTTCTGTTTGATCGCCTCCCTGTTCTTTAACTGGTTGACAATGACAGCTAGCAACAGTTCCATATCGAACGGTTTTGCCAGATAAGCATCTGCTCCGAGTTTATATCCCATTGTCGTGCTATCCAGGTCGCCCCTGGCGGTGAGCAGTATCACCGGAATATGGCTGGTTGCCATATCTTCCTTGATCTTTTTACATAATTCATATCCGTTCATCTTCGGCATCATAATGTCGCTGACGATAATGTCCGGATGCTTCTGGTTGATTATTTCAAGCGCTTCCTCTCCGTCACCTGCCACATAAATGTTTTTGAAAGAATCGAGCAGGGCTTCTTTCAGGAAAGAACTTAATTCCTTTTTATCTTCCACAATGATGATAGAATAGTTGTTTGTGGAAAACACGTCGGGTTCAGATGGCGTGTCGACTGCAAACCATGTATCCTGTCGGTTCTCTTCGTCCAACTGTTCTCCACGATCGTCTCCGAGCGGAAGTTCGAAGAAGAAAGTAGCTCCTCCGTCGTCATTGTTCATGGCTCCAATGGTGCCGTTATGTTTCTCGATCAGTATTTTGGCAAAAGAAAGGCCGATACCGCTTCCGGATTGTTCGTGATTCCCCTGATAGTAACGTGTGAACAGTTTGTTCGCATCCAGATTATCCAGACCGATACCCTGGTCCGCTACACTGACACGTACTTTTCCATCTTCCAACTGGCTGGAAACGGTGATCGTCGTATCTGTAGGACTGAATTTAAGGGCATTCATCAGCAGATTCGATAAGACGGTCGTACATTTTGCCCCGTCGAATGTAACCTGACGGATGTTTTCATCCAATTGGTATTTTATCTTGATATTCCGGGCTTCCAGTTCGCTTTCAAAATCTTTGGCAACTGATACGATCCACTCGTTCAGTTGGTAAGGCGTCTTGTGTAAAGCGGTCTTTGTTTCTTTCAGACTGTTCATGTCCAGTACCATATTGATCGTGTTCCGCATGTCCAGCACTTGTTTGTATATGCCTGCCAATTGCCCTTTCATCATTTCCGGATCGTTCCATCCTTTTTTGTCGAGTATCCTTTTCAGCGGGGCATAGATCAGGGTCAGGGGCGTACGCAGTTCGTGACTGATATTGATGAGGAAATGTACCTTTTCTTCATTCATCCTGTTGGTATGCTCCTTCATTTGCCATTGCATCTTTCTGTTCCTGCGTCGGCGCGATACACGGTCGGTCCAGAAGAGCATCAGGGTCAGCAGAATAATAAAAATAGCAAAAACGTAAGGACGTTGATACCAGGGAGGAGTTACCGTGATATGAAGCACTTCGGCCGGTTCGCTCCATTCTCCGCTTTTCGAATTACAGGAGACCAGGATGGAGTAATCGCCCGGAGCCAGCATGCGTAAAGAGAGGATATGGTTGTATGTTTCAGTATATTGCTTGTCTGTCCCATTGATCATGTAACGGTACAGTTTGTTTCTGAACACGTCCTTTTCCATAGAGATTACTTTTATTTCTATCGAGCTGTGCGTATGAGGAATGGTTATCCGGTTCTTACCGCTGGCTTCGAGTTGGTCGATACATGAATTTCCGTTCAGTAAGACGTCCATAAGCCTTACCTCCGGCAGGGGAGCTTCCTTAGTGGATATATTTTTGTTGATGCGGAGCAGTCCGGAGGCTCCTCCCAGATAAATATAATCCGAAATAGAAGAAACCTGATATTTATAAATAAACTCATTCGTGGTATAACCGTCCGATTCTCCCCATGAGGCAAACCGTTTCTTTTTCAGGTCATACGAGAATAACATATTACGTGCTCCGATCCACAGTCTGTCCTGGTCGTCCAGCAGCAAAGTCGAGACACTGTTGAAGAGTTTGGTTTCGATCTTGGTGAACACTTTGGTCTTTGAATCGAAATAGCCGAAACCATATTCTGTCCCGATCCAGAATATACCGTTTTTATCGCGGGCAACGGCTTTAATGGCTTCGTGTGTTCCTATGCTGAGAAGTGTATATAATGTATCGTTGCCATGATGGGCTTCATAGAGTTTATTACTTTGGATGATGTATGCGGATCTGTCATCGGTACAAACCATTTTCATCGGTCCGACGGCCAACTTATTCCCGTCGATTTTCAGGAATGAATATTTACCGGTCCGGAGATTGTGGCTGATAGCATTTTTGCCGAGAAAATAGGACCATTCATCTGTTATACGGTAAGCCATAGAGGCATTGCCGCCATGAAACTGGTCGATCGTGGTCGCTTCGTCGATCACATAAAAAGGACGGCTGTAACGCCCTGTCTCTTTATTGAACAGGTAGAGACCTTTCGTGTATAGGGAAACAAGCAGTTCCGAATCGGAATAATCCGTTATGGAAACGACTTTATCTCCGTAGGTGGCCGGATAATGTTTGAATGTATCGGTATAGGGGTTATACTGATTGATGCCGCCTCCGTCTGTCCCCAACCATAAACGCCCTTTTTTATCTTCGTGGATACTGCTGACCGATATGTCGCTCAATCCGTTGGTATTATTGAGAGGCACGTCTTTATATGTTTTCATGAAAACTTCTTTAATGCCTATCATACCGCCACGTACTGTCCCCACCCAGATATTTTCCTGTTTGTCTTTATAAATGCATTTGATGGAGTTTACCGGGATCGTACTCATATCCCCGGGAGTGTGCATGATAGCGGTCATATCGGAAGGATCATCCATATCCATGATATTGATGCCTCCGCCATCGGTGGTGACCCAGAGTTTATTGTTTATCTCCATGAAGTCGAGGACCAGGTTCGAGGTCAGTCTGGAATTTCCGGCGTGGATAGTATACAATTTTTTGCCGTCCGGAGCATAACAGACGAAACCTTTATTATAAGAGGAGAGATAAAGTCTTTTCTTGCTGTCCAGGTATATGGCATTCAAACCGGTCTGAACCGGATAGTCGGTAGGGGAGAGCTGGTCGGTGATCGGATTGTATTTGAGAACGCCTTTGTATTGGGAAACCAGTAATAGTTCGTCCTTATCCCAGGTTTTTATGTAGTAAGGACTGAAATTGGAAGAATCCTCCAGAAGGACCGGCCTTTTGCGGAATGTCTGCTTTTTATAGTCGTAAATATATATCCCTTCGTTGGCTGTGAACAGGATCGAACCGGAAAGTGAGCAGAATGAATAGGAGATGATCGCTTTATCTTCAAATTTAGCGGGACGGAATGAGTCGCTGCTTTTATCATACAGGGTTAATCCGTTGTTGGTCGATATCCAGATGTTATTTTCGGCATCTTCAGCTATAAAATAGATCGTGTTGCCGGGTAAAGAATGTGGATTATCTTTTTCGTGATAATAACTTTTCATGTCGTAACGGTCGAAACAGTTCAGACCGGAAGCTGTGCCGATCCATATCAGTCCTTTGTTGTCTGCCAGGATACAATGGACGGTCGTCTGCGATAATCCTTTGTCGAGCCCCAACTGCTGGAAATAGTAGCTGGGATTAGCTCCCCTTCCATATCCGGTGCAGGTGAAAAACAAGAACAAAATGTATAATATCCTAAAAATATAGCTGTTCCCCATAGTCTCCTATTCTAATATCCGCAAATGTACTAAAACATGTCCAAAGATGAAAGTATTCGGCATAATCAGAACATTAGGATGGTTTTTGATATGAAAAGTACATTGATTGACGTCGGGATATGACGGAAAATGCAACTTTGCCTTTGCAATTATTAACTAATCGAGAGTGCTTATGAAATAGGACTGATTGGATGTTATTAGATGTAAGTTTGAAGAAACTTGTCTGTCTTGAGAAATTAAGTATGTTATTTTAAAATTTAGTGTTTTATGA
Organism: Parabacteroides sp. AF18-52; assembly: GCF_003479145.1. Classification (NCBI taxonomy): domain Bacteria; kingdom Pseudomonadati; phylum Bacteroidota; class Bacteroidia; order Bacteroidales; family Tannerellaceae; genus Parabacteroides; species Parabacteroides sp. AF18-52. The sequence continues at coordinate 53,247 of NZ_QUGR01000017.1, read as the reverse complement.
AAAAATCTTTTCTAACATTTTTCTTGATGTTGTTTTGCCTGGTAAGTTTTGCTCAGCAAAATGTGACCGGGATTATTCTTGAAGAAGCTACGTCAGAACCCCTGGCTGGAGCAGCAGTCCAGGTGAAGGATTCACACAGTGGTACGATAGCCGATGCGGATGGCCGTTTTTCCATTTCGGTATCACCCGGACAAACATTGTTAGTCTCTTATATCGGTATGATCTCACAGGAAATTCTGATAAAGAGCGGTATGAATGATATAACCGTAAAGATGCTCAGTGATGCGGTTGATATTAATGAAGTAGTAGTAGTAGGTTATGGTGTACAGAAAAAAGTGAATCTGACCGGTTCCGTATCAGCCGTTAAGGGAGAGGCTTTGGAACGTCGTCCGGTTGCTGATGCTGTACAAAGTTTGCAAGGTATGGTACCGGGTTTGCTGGTAAGCAATTCGGATGGTGGCCGTCCCGGAGGTGCAGGTACTTTGACATTGCGCGGGCAGGGAAACCTGGATAATAATGCCAATCCTTACGTATTGGTGGATGGCGTGGAAATGAGCCTTTCGGATGTAAATCCCAGTGATATTGAAAACATATCCGTTTTGAAAGATGCCGCGGCTTGTGCCATCTATGGTGCACGTGCTGCTTATGGTGTAATCCTGGTGACGACAAAGAAAGGAGAAGAAGGCAAGATGCGTGTGAACTATCAGGGTACGGTAGGTTGGAGTGCTCCGACAGTTTTACCCGATATGGTCGATTCGTACTCTTTTGCACAATATTGGAATGCAGGTTGTGTCAATGCCGGTTCACCTCGTTTGTATAGTGATGAGAAAATGGCTTTGTTACAGCAATATATCAAAGATCCGAGCAGTGTCGATCCCTGGTTTGAATTACCGGCTAACTCAAATATGAACCCGGCTTTTGAAAACTCGGAGTCTGGTGTCGGTAATGTCGACTATTTCGATTTACATTATAAGAACTGGGCTTTCAAACAGAATCATAATGTCAGCCTGAGCGGTGGCGGTAAAGCGGCACAATATTATATTTCCGGCGGATATTATTCAGAAGACGGTATCCTTCGTTATGCCGACATGGATTATAAACGTTATAACTTTGCAGCCAATATCACTTCACAGCTGACGAGCTGGATGAAACTGAAAGTAAATACGAAATTCATGCATTCTGACCAGAATACGCCGTTTGGTGACGGTGGTATCAGTGAAGGTTTCTACCATTCACTGGCTCGTTTCCGCCCGACAGTTTCTCCTGTCGACCCGAACGGACATTTTACGGAACTGACAATGATTCCTTATCTGCAGAGTGGAACTTATACGAATACGCAGCGTGATAATATGAATATTACAGCCGGTTTGGATATCCAGCCGTTGAAGAACTGGTTCATATTTTTTGATTATACCTATAAATTAGGTAATAAGGAATATGAAGCACTGAATGTCAGTCCGCTTATTTATGGAGCTGACGGCGTAAGTACTTCCAAAGGGGTACGTTCTGAGCTAGGTATGTCTCCTGACGGTAAATTTACCCGTAGTTATGACCGTTCACGTTATCAGTCGATCAATTTGTATACAAATTACCTTTTCAGCATCGCTGAAAAGCACAACTTTACTGTAATGGCTGGTTTCCAAGAAGAAGATTATGATTACAGCTTGATGAAAAATTCGATCACAGGACTGTATTCGACCAGCAACCCGAACGTAGGTATGGGAACCGGTGACAAAACCGTTGCTGATATCCGTAACGGCTGGGCTACCCGTGGTTTCTTCGGACGTATCAATTATGATTACGACGGACGTTATCTGTTGGAAGTGAACGGACGTTATGACGGTTCTTCCCGTTTTGCATCCGGACATCGCTGGGGATTCTTCCCTTCTGTTTCATTGGGATGGAATATCACCCGTGAACAATTTATGAGTTCTGTAACAGATGTACTGTCTAACCTGAAACTTCGTGCTTCTTATGGTTTACTCGGCAACCAGGCCGGTGCAGCATTATATACTTTCGCTTCGACAATGGAACTCAACAATGTCCTGGGTAACTATATTTTCTCTGACGGACGCCATATTTTTACAAGAGCGCCGGGTGTGGTAAATCCGACAACTACCTGGGAAAAGGTGGAAAGCAAGAATATTGGTCTTGACTTTGGTTTCTTAGGAAACTCGTTGACAGGTACGCTCGATATCTTCCAGCGTGATACGAAAGATATGTTAGGTCCCGGTGTCGATTTCCCTGATTTCTTCGGAGCAGATGCGCCTAAGACAAATAATGCCCGTATGCGTAACCGGGGGTGGGAGTTGGCTTTGAATTATCGCGGACAGATCGGTAATGACATCCAGTATACAGTCGGAGGTTCTATCTCTGATGCGATATCTGAAGTAACAGAATATGCGAACCCGACAGGAACCAATCCGAAAGAGAACTGGTATACCGGTAAAAAGGTCGGTGAAATCTGGGGATACCGTGCCGATGGCTTGATCCAGACACAGGAAGAAGCGGATGCTTACAACGAAAAATACGACCTGTCATTTATCAGTGGTAAACCTTGGACACCAGGGGATGTGAAGTATCGCGACCTGAACAATGACAATAAGATCAATAACGGAACCAATACTTTGGATGATATGGGTGATATGACGGTTATCGGTAATACGACTCCGCGTTATCAGTATACTGTGAACGGTTCTATCAGTTGGAAAGGTATAAGTCTGAGCATGATGTTCCAGGGGGTCGGCAAGCGTGACTGGAATCCGGGAACTGGTGCTTATTTCTGGGGAAGCGGTCCATATGCACAGGTGACCGTATTTAAGGAACATATGGATTACTGGAGCGAATCGAATCCAGGTGCCTATTATCCGAAACCCTATATCCATACTGCAGGTGGTGTGGTTCCTTTCAGTAACAAGACAATGACTACCAGTGACCGTTATATTCAGAGCGGTGCCTATTGTCGCCTGAAGAACCTGACGATCAGTTATGATCTTCCGACTATATGGACAAATAAAGTGGGATTACAGAAAGCCCAGGTCTTCTTCTCGGGTGAAAACTTACTGACTTTTACAAAGTTGAAAGGTATGTTTGATCCGGAAGCGATCTACACAAAGAATGATTACACCAGTGAGGGTGGAAAGAATTATCCGATGAATCGTGTACTATCTGTCGGTTTGGTTATTAACTTATAATTTAGAGCTTTTATGAAGAAAAGAAATATATTTTTAGGTTTAGCATTGGCGTTCAGCCTTTCCGGGTGTTTCGATCTGGATAAAATGCCGGAAGGAGTACTTTCTACTGCACAGCCTTTCAGTAGTACAGGTGAAATGAGAAACTATTTGGACCAGTTTTATCAGACTGGTAATCCGAAATATCAAGATGATAAAATAAAAGTGAATTTTGGTGACGGCTTGCGTACACAAGACTTTGGTGCCGGTGGAGGAAGTGGTATTGCCGGTTATGATACACATAGCGATAATATGTCGGCAAGTTCCGTCAGTGCACGCCTGGCAGGAGAAACAACGTTGAGCGGGGCTTCCAAGCTGACGAATTATACGGCTATCCGTAATCTGAACTTTTTGTTGACTAATTTAGAGAACTGTGCAGAGCAAGGAAGTGCCGATTATAACCAATATGTGGGTGAAGCCTATTATTTCCGTGCCTGGTATTATTATAAGATGTTTATCGATTATGGTCCGCTGACCTGGATCAGTACTCCGCTTGATCCGAATGCGGAGGAAATGCTTTTGCCACGTGACAGCCGTACTACTATTGCTGATAATATTCTGGCGGATCTGGATAATGCTATCTCTCATTTAGGTGAACAAAATAGCAGCGGTTCCATGCGTGTCCATAAAGATGTGGCACGTGCTTTGAAGAGTGAAGTTGCTCTTTTTGAAGGAACCTGGGAAAAGTATCACAAAGCGAAGGGAGATAAGTTCTTCGATCCTTCAGTGACTGACGAAAAGATTCGCGACTATTTCACACAAGCCGTTAATGCAGCGCAGGCTGTGATGGACCGTGGTGTATGGAAAATTTATTCCACAGGTAATGAGCTGAATGACTATCGTCAGATGTTCCAGACGACTGATTTATCGGCTAACCCGGAAGTACTTTGGTTCAAAATGTATGATGGCGACCAGGTGGGAAATAATGTGAATCGTTATTTGAATCAGGGTGGTGGCAGTGTCGGAGTGACGGCATCGTTGATCGACGATTATCTGACGAAAGACGGCAAACCGTTTGTCGGTGCCGCTCTTATAAATGCAAAGAAGGTATTTGGTAATGAGTTATTACCTACCGTACGTGACCCGCGTTTGTCACAAACGATCTGTATGCCGGGACAACAGCTGCGTCCGGATGATACGCCTCCTTATTATGTTGTTCCGCCGCTGATCGGTTCTTCTTCTTATAACCAGAATATGACAGGTTATTCTTTGCTGAAATATGTGCAGATCGATTATACCGGTAGTTTGGATGCCGAATTCAAGGGAGCTACTCCGGCAATTCAGTTCCGCTATGCCGATATCCTGTTAAATTATGCAGAAGCGTTAGCAGAGTTGGATGGAGCCGTAAATGCTCAGAAAATTATTGTAGCTTTGCAACCGTTACGTGACCGTGTCGGCATGCCTGCCGTTGATTTTGACAGAGAATATAATCAGGAATCTGATTATCCGTTCCGTCATTTAGATAAATATATTCAGGTTGTTCGTCGCGAACGCCGCATTGAAAAGGCTTGCGAAGGTCGCCGCTTGGAAGATATCCTGCGTTGGGCTGCTGCCGAAGAACTGATCGTTGGTAAATGGCCGAAAGGAGCGTTGTATACCGGAAGTGATCTGGAAAACCATCCGAAATATGAAGGAAAGTTGATTTATGACCAGGCTTCCGGAAACAATCTTTTCCTCACAGGAAAACCGGGTGATGCCTTACGGTACGTAGTACCGACGAATCCGGCCGGTTACGGACAAGGATGGAAGTTTAATGTCGGTCGCGACTATCTGTTGCCCATCCAGCCTCGTATGCTGTCGTTGACAGGAGGTAAATGGGAGCAGAATCCGGGTTGGTAAACTCATTTATATAAGCAAAATATATGAAAAACGTTAGATCTACAGTATTATTTTCTTTGACAGGAGCAGCGGTGTTGGCATCGTTGCCCTCCTGCAAGGAGAAAAAAGTGGCAGAGGAGGCTAAGAAGCCGATGAATATCCTCTACATTATGTGTGATGACCATTCGTACCAGACTATCAGTGCGTACGATAATCGGTTCATCGAGACTCCGAATATTGACCGGATCGCCAAGGAAGGAGTTCGTTTTACCAACAGTTTTGTTGCCAACTCGCTGAGCGGTCCCAGTCGTGCCTGTCTGTTGACGGGTAAGCATAGTCACAAGAATGGCTTTACCGACAATACGAAAACGTTTGACGGTGGCCAGCAGACTTTTCCTAAATTGCTGAAACAAGCCGGTTATCAGACTGCTATCGTCGGTAAATGGCATTTGACTTCCGAACCGACCGGATTCGATTACTGGAATATTTTGATCGGACAGGGAGATTATTACAACCCGCATTTCATCGATAATGGTGAGAAGAAACAAATAGAAGGATACGCCACCAATATAACGACCGATCTGGCTATCGACTGGCTGGATCAGAAAAGGGATAAGGATAAACCGTTCTGCCTGCTCCTGCATCATAAGGCTCCGCATCGTACATGGATGCCCGATACCTGTGACCTGGAGTTGTATAAGGACGTTGTTTTCCCTATTCCGGAAACATTCTATGACAAGTATGAAGGCCGTGTTGCCGCCTCTCAGCAGGAAATGAGTATCATCAAGGATATGGACCTTGTCTATGACCTGAAACTGGCTGACAAAGAGAATGAAATACATTCCAATCCGGGACTGGAAAAAGCCGGTCGTGCAATGTATAATAAACTCAATGCGGAACAGAAAGCTGCCTGGGACAAACATTACGAACCGATCATCAAGGAGTTCAAAGAAAAGAAACTGTCCGGTAAAGCATTGGCAGAATGGAAATACCAGCAGTATATGCATGATTATATCCGTGTGATCCATTCGGTTGACCGCAATGTGGGCCGTGTCCTGGATTATCTGGAAAAAAATAACATGCTGGACAATACGATCATTGTCTATACATCAGACCAGGGATTCTATATGGGTGAACATGGCTGGTTCGACAAACGTTTCATGTATGAAGAATCTTTCCGTACACCGATGTTGGTTCGTTATCCGGGTGGTATAAAAGGCGATATTCCTGAAATGGTTCAGAACATCGACCATGCTGCTACCTTCCTGGAATTGGCGGGTGCTCCGGTTCCTGAAGATATCCAGGGCGATTCTTATCTGCCGTTGCTGAAAGGCGAACATCCGAAAGACTGGCGTACTTCCTTGTATTACCATTATTATGAATTCCCGGCGGAACATATGGTAAAACGTCATTACGGAGTACGTACCGACCGTTATAAACTGATGCATTTCTATAGTGACATCGATATGTGGGAACTTTACGACCTGCAAAACGACCCGATGGAAATGAATAATATTTATAACAAACCGGGAACGGAAGAGATCACGAAACAATTAATGGACGAACTCCATAAATTACAAAAACAATACGACGATCCGATCGAATCGGAACTGGCAAAGAAAAGCTGATTGTAATATCTTAAAAATGGAGGCTGTAATAAATGTCTGTGATTTATCCGGGCTTTATTACAGCCTTTTTTTCTGATACTATTATGAGATCGTAACCTTGGTACTGAAAAATGTCTCTCATTGCGAAATGATCATACCGACAGATGAGTGAATAATAAACTCATATCAACCAAAGTTTTCATAAATAATTCCTTCATTCCTTCATATTTAATATAATTCTCTGATTAAGTGTGATATATATATGAAGGATATTTATTGAATGAAGGGAACAATCATATTCTCGAAAAAATCCTTCATCTTCCTTTTTAAAACTGACAGGAGTTCGAACTTACTCTTTCCTGTATAAAGGATTAAATAGTAAGCCTGTAAGAGACGAACAAATTGCTTATAATACCGTGAGTTATAACATTTTTATCGTTTGTCATCTGTCGAATGCTTGTTTGACAAATGTGCTACAAGTGTTTTTCAATTGTCAAATAAGCGTTCGATAGCTGTCAAACAAAAGAAAAGACAGAACAATTGAATTAAATAGTCATAGGCCGCATGTTAGAATAAGGTTAACTAACAGATAACTTTTCAATAGATACTTCCTCTTTTTATAGTATCGGATATCATTACAGATGAATAAAAAAAGAACTTTCTTTTATGTCAATTGTTTTCATTCATGTATAAACGATAGATAATCAGTTCTATAACGCATTAGATGAATAAATGAAGGAATTATTAAAAAAAACTTTTATTGTATCAGTATATCCTATATCTATAAACAAAATAAAGCATTGTATTGTAAGCTTTGCTTTATAAAAGATTCAATTATTATCAGATTTGAACTATCCTATAATCAAAGTGACATGACTATTACAGGTTCATTTGCCGTTGGTTTTAACCAACGGTCTACAGATTGTATCCCTTTTTTGGCTTTAGCCGCATTTCTCTTAAATAGTAAGACTGTTTAAAATGGGACTAAAGTCCAATGAGATAGATCATTTACCAATCCGTCAGCTGAAGCAGACGGCAAATGAACCTGTAACTAAGTATGTCTTATTGATGACTGAGACTTATGCTCAGATAGGTTCACTTCTTTCTATGTTCGAGTGCGAAGCCTATCTGTCGCTTGTAAATCCCGTTTGATTGTATCATTCTGTCATGTATAAAGAACAAATCCCCATGTTTCAAAGAAAAAATATATATAGACCTTTGTTCTTGAAATTTAATACCAATGTTTTTCATTAATAACTTAATTCACATAATTCATGAATATGAGATTACTGGTGACCTTTATTGTTTTGGGGATGTGTATGTTTACTCTTGATTCTTATGCCCTGAACAGTATGCCTCACGACCCGGCATTAAAAAAAATAACTATTTCTGATCCTAGCCAAAAGCTGGTTCTGCAACTCGATTACTCGAACGGTTGCAAAATAACGCAATTAAAAGTAAAAGGTAAAAACGTATTATCCGAATCAGGTGTTTATACCGGTTTCCGAACCAGGGGAGGTTCGTTTACCTCTTGTTCCGGTCAGGATGAAATAAAAGTAGAAGAGTCCGGAAATAAGATACTTATAAAGAATATCATTTACGGAGATCATTCGATAAACGTGAATGAATCATGGACTTTTGATTTGAGCGGAGATAAAATAATATGGAATATTAACCGGAAATACAGTAATCTGGCAAAACTGGAAGAAACAGCTTTCCCTCAATGGAACTTTGCAGACCTTTCTGTTTGGAAAGGAGGGATACTGGATAACGGAGGAATGGTCTGGTGCAAGTATTTGAGAGATGTAAATGATACATATGGCGTACATACCGGAGGGGTGACTTTCTGGAATCCGGATACGGGAAATGCTTTGCGTATCGAGGCAAAATCGGAAGGCAGACATCTGGCTGCAAAATATTCACAAAGTGATAAGAAAGAGTTTGTCTGTACTCATTTTGTAACGGATGAGGAACTGGAACCCCGGTATAATCTGAACCGCTTTGTTCATCAGAGAGCGGATGTGTTTACTCCTTTTGATGTTCAGAAAGGTGATGTGAATATGACACTTGAAATGGAATATGTCGATTATGCCGTAGCTTATTCCAGAGGAAATCTTCCAGGTATAGATGCAGAAGCTGTTCGTGAGTTGATGAATACGACCGGACGGTATGGAGTGGTGGATAATGCGATCGTAGGAGCCAACGGATGGACTACCAACTGGAAATGTCTGCACGAACCTTTCTTTGCCCAGATAGGAATGGCATTGAACGATGGTAATTATGTAAAAAATATGTCGGCGACACTGGACCGTGAAAGAGATTATGCGATAACAGCCGACGGACGTGTTCTGTCCCGCTGGCATAATGCGGATGAAGACCAGATGCCGGGAACATTTAATTACAAAACCGGATATTATGAAGCAAGATGGGGTTATACGGTAGATTCACAGACCGGTTTTGTGATCAATGCGGCAGAGCAGTTTGACCTGTGTGGCGATATCGAGTGGCTGAAATCCCATAAAGTCGGTTGCGAAAAGGCGCTGGATTGGCTGATAAAAAGGGATTCGAATGGCAACGGTGTTTTTGAAATGATGAATAGCTCTATAAAAGAAGAGAAGGCAAGCGATTGGCTGGATATCGTTTGGGCTAGTTTCGAGAATGCGTTTGTGAATGCCCAGATGTATGAAGCACTGAATCTGTGGGCCGGTTGTGAACGGGTTTTAGGGGATAAAGCAAAAGCTGATTATTACACGGCGGTGGCAATGAAGTTGAAAGAAAATTTCAACAAATCTATCCATGACGGAGGATTCTGGTCGCCGGAGAAAAAACAATATGTCTATTGGAGAGATAAAGACGGTTCTGTGCATGGGGATAACCTGGTTACTCCGGTCAATTTTGCCGTGATAGCATTCGGCTTGTGTGATAATAAAAAGCGGATCGCCCAAGTGCTTGAGCAGATTGAGAAAAGAACGGTCGCTGAGAATCTGTTCCATTGGCCGCTTTGCTTCGACTCTTTCGATAGAGAAGAAGTATCAGCCGGAAACTGGCCTTTCCCTACTTATGAAAATGGAGATATCTTTCCTACATGGGGATACCTGGGAGTCAGGGCTTATGTCGGTTACGACAAGCATATTGCTTTAAAATATATCCGTAATATTCTGGCGCAGTATAAGAAAGACGGACTCTCGTCTCAACGATATAGCCGTAAGACACAAGAAGGACAGGGCTCCGATATTTTGGCAGGTATCTGTACAAGCGTAACGGCTCTTTACAGAGATATCTACGGAATACGTCCTAAATGGAACAGGATGGGACTGGAACCTAATATGTCTGAAATACTTAACGGAACGGAATTTAATTATACGTTGAGGGATACAGAGTACCGTATCAAACTAAGTGTAGATGATTATGAGATGCAGACTGATCGTTTTTCTGTCAGAAGTAAGGATGCTTTCGGTGCATCTTTCGAAGATGGTGGCTTGGCTGTTTATCCGCATAATGAAGAAGAAGCGGTATTGAAAATTTTCGGAGAGTCGTCTTCACCGGTTGGTGTAACACTGAAACAGTGTTCCGGAAATGATATTTCATGGGAAATGAATACAACAGACAATTACAGATTTATTATTGAGGGATTGAATCCGGCTTTAAAATACAAATTAGCTATCCAGAACAAAGTGACCCATGTAGAAGTCGGTGCGGATGGCAAAGCGTCCTTTACCCATTCTTGTAAAGGACCGGTAAGGATAAGATTATACGGTAAATAAAATTATGAACATTCTAACAACAAAAACTATGAACGACATTTTAGAACAGATCGCATTATGCGTGGAAAACGGGAAAATAAATCAAAAGTCTCCCTATCCACCAAGCATGAAAGGCCAGTTAGGGGCAGATGAACTTACTTTACAGGCATTGGAAGAGGGCGTGGCTCCTACTGATGTCCTCTCTAAAGGATTGATTGTCGGTATGGGGCGTATCGGAGTAAAATTCCGTGAAAATAAAGTCTTTGTACCACAGGTATTGATGAGTGCCAAAGCGATGAACGGGGCCATGGCGCATCTGAAGAAGTATTTTTTGGATGGTTCTGTAAAAAGAAAAGGAAAAATTATCATCGGTACGGTAGAAGGTGATTTGCATGATATCGGGAAGAACCTGGTGAGTATGATCGCCGAAGGAAATGGATATGAGGTAATAGATTTAGGCGTGGATGTTCCTGCTGAGAAATTTATCGAAGCTATAAAGATGAATCCGGGTGCATTTGTAGGAATGTCAGCCCTGCTTACGACAACGATGGCCAACATGGAAAAAATAAACAAGATTATTAAATCGGAATTTCCTGAAGTTATCACTTGCGTGGGCGGTGCACCGTTGAACAATGAGTTTGCTAAAAAGATCGGAGCCGATTACTATACGGACGAACCACAGGCCCTGGTTGAGATATTGGATAAGTTGGTCGCATAAATAAAAATAATATGAACGTTGATAAATGGATAAGTGATATTATAGCTTCCCGCGAACGTTGTACCGTGCCGATTATGACCCATCCGGGTATCGAGATGATCGGGGCAACCGTAAAAGATGCTGTTCAGAGCGGGGAGAAGCATGCACAGGCGATCAATGAACTGAGTAAGAAATACCCGTCGAAGGCAGCTACTGTGATAATGGACCTGACGGTGGAGGCCGAAGCTTTCGGCTGTTCCATCGCATTTCCGGAAAATGATATGCCCCATATTCTGGGAAGTCTGGTAGATTCGGAAAGTATAGAGGGGTTGCAGATACCTTCTTTATCGGCCGGTAGAGTCCCGGAATATATACTGGCTAATAAAATGGCTGCCGAAATGATTACGGATAAACCGGTTTTTGCCGGAGCTATCGGTCCTTTCTCTTTGGCCGGAAGATTATACGGTATGTCGGAGATCATGGTCGCTTGTTATCTGGAGCCGGATGCTATTGCTTTACTGCTCGATAAGTGTTCCCGCTTTATAGAGGACTATTGTACGGAACTGAAGCAGACAGGGTGTTCCGGTGTTATAATTGCCGAACCGGCAGCCGGACTGTTATCGAATGAAGATTGTTTGCAGTTCTCTTCCGTATATATAAAAAATATCATCGATAAGGTACAGGACGATTCGTTCATGGTAGTTCTGCATAACTGTGGCAATACCGGTCAGTGTACAGACGCTATGATATCCACAGGGGCGAAAGCCTACCATTTCGGAAATGCCATATCAATGCCAGAAGTTTTGAAACAGTGTCCGGCTGATACGTTGGTCATGGGTAATATTAATCCGGTGGGTGTACTCCGTATGATGTCGCCGGAAGAGATTGAAAAAGAAGTGACCTTCTTATTGGAACAGACTGCAGAGTTTCCGAATTTTGTACTTTCAACAGGTTGTGATGTACCTCCTTGTGTACCGGAAGAAAATATTCAGGCATATTATAATGCTTTATCAGCCTTTAATCGTAGAATATAAATGATGCTTTGATGGCCACATTTAGTTATTACAGTCCGACGATCCGGGAAACGGGTATTCTTCCGGATGACTTGCTGGAAATGCTGCATGAAGAGGACCGATCTCCGGATAACCCGGTAGTATGTGAAGTAACGGATGTTTTTGAGCAACTCCCTGTAATCTCAGATATACGGGGAGGCTATGCCATTTTTGAGGACATAGAGCGGTTTCCGGAAACGGGGGAGATACGGATAGCAGGACAAACTATAAAAACGTCCCGTAAAATCTGCAGACTAATGGAGGGTGCAGAAAAGATCGCCGTTTTTATCTGTACGGCCGGACAGGGATTTTCCGATTATTCCGGGAAGTACAATAAAGAAGGTGAGTATCTGAAAGGGTATATTGTGGATACTATGGGAAGTCTTGTTGCCGAAAAGTCTATGGATTTTATTCAGTCTGAACTGGAGAAGCAAGTACTACCGGAAGGTATGAAAATAACCAATCGATACAGTCCGGGCTATTGTAACTGGCCTGTTGACGATCAGAAGCAGCTTTTCTCATTATTGCCTGCTAATGCATGTGACATCTCGCTTTCAGCCAGTTGCCTGATGGTTCCTATCAAGTCGGTAAGCGGTATTATCGGTATCGGTAAGAATGTCCGGAAAAGTAGTTATTCGTGTGATATCTGTAACAATCTCACCTGTATTTACCGGAAGGTAAAAAGTAAAAATAATCAACATTGAACAAGTAATAAATAAACTTTTAATAGATATGGATAACATGACTCCCAAAGAACGTATTTGGGCAACTATAAACCGTCAGCCGGTCGATCGTCCGCCGGTCGACCTCTGGTGTACACCCGAAGTACTCGATTCACTTCGCAAATACACTTCACTGCAAGATGAAATGGCTGTTTATAATAAGCTGGGAATAGATAAGATCGTTTGGATATTCCCCGGTTACGGAGGACGTTTCTTCGACCCGAACGATAGTGGAGAAATTACGATGTGGGGTGTTCCGACCCGGATGGTAAAGGCCGGTCTGGCAACTTATCAGGAGTATATCGATCCGCCGATTGCCGATTATATGGATCCGTCTGAATTGCTTGGTTATCATTCCTGGCCTGACCCTGATAAATTTGATTATGCAGGTGCGAAAGCATTGGCAAAAGAAGCTCGTTCTTGGAATTTTGCAACTATAGGTCCCTGGATATCTCATTTTGAGATCTATTGCCAGATGCGCGGATTGGAAAATGCCCTGATGGATACGTTGGCAAATCCGGATTTTCTGGATGCAACGGTAGAACGTATCGATGCTATTCAAACCGTCATGCTGGAACGGATGCTGACTGAATTGAAAGATGAACTCGATATTGTGTTTATCAGTGATGATATGGGAATGCAGGATAGCATGCTGATCTCATTGGATTCATGGGAAACGCATTTCAAACACAGGCTGAAAAATTGGTGCGACCTTATCCATAGTTATGGGAAGAAGGTGCTGTATCATACGGATGGAGCTGTCCTTCCTTTGATCCCGGGATTGATAGAATGTGGCGTCGATATCCTGAATCCGATACAGCATGTCTGCCCGGGTATGGACAGAGCCAATCTGAAAGAACAATACGGAAAAGATCTTATTTTTCATGGAGGGGTCGAGAATCAACGAACGTTACCGATGGGGACAGTCGGTGAAGTGATCGATGAAACCCGTAAATGCCTTGAAACATTGGGGAAGGACGGAGGCTATATCTGTTGCTCATGCCATAACGCACAGGCAGGAACGCCGGTGGAAAATATATTGGCAATGATAGATACGGTGAAAACATATAGGAAATAATGTTATCTTGCAATTGAAATTCTGAGTGCAGAATAATTATTTATAAATTAAAGATGTAGTTATGTCTAAAAACTTAATTCTGTTCACGAAAATATTATTGTTGACACCTTTATTTGCATTAGCCAATGGTCCGGATGGAAAAGACTTGAAGAAGTTATCTTATCCTTCTTTGAAGGGTATTCCGACAGGAGAGAAGGTCACTTGTTCACCGGACCCTTTGGTCAATTACCGGTGGAAAAGCCCGGATGCCGACGATGATCTGGAAGTGTATACGCAGAAACCGGTTTCTGTAACGTGCGATGAGCCGGTGAATATGAAAGCTAAAGGTAATTCTGATCTGACAATTACAGGAGCATGTAATATCATGTTTGATTTTGGTCAGGTAAATGCGGGTTGGTTGGAATTTGAATGCGATGATATGCCGGCAACGGTCGAATGCAGTATCAGTGAGTTCAACGAACCGGCTGTATTTAATCTGGGTTCCGAACATCCGGTAAAAACGGCAGAACCTAAGCAATACGGTAAGACTTATCGTTTAGAGTTAAATAAACAATTGTATGAAGGGGTACGTTTTGCCTGGATTCATTTGAAAGATGTATCCAGGAAATTCAGGATACGGAATGTCCGGTTGGTTTGCCAGACAAAGCCGGTTAATTATGAGGGAAGTTTCAACAGCAACAATGACGAGTTGAATCGCATCTGGTATACGGCTGCTTATACTGTCCGGCTTAATTTACTGAAAGATTATTTCGGTGCTATTCTTATGGAGCGGAGTGACCGTCATTCCTGGACCGGGGATGCACATACTTCTCAGGCTGCTGCTCTTGTTGCTTTTGGTAATTATGATTTTGTCCGTAAGAACATTCTTTACACGGCCGAGCAGTTTAATGGTATCCTGAGTTATTCTCTTTATTGGGTACAGAGCTTATTGGATTATTACCAGTATACCGGTGATCAGTCTCTTTTGGATTCCTTATGCAATAACGCCTGTAATAAACTGGATATCGCTTACCAGCATTATGAACATAGTCCGTCAGTCTCTTTTTACGGATGGGACGAACGGTTAGGAGCCGGTTTTGAGAATCCGAACTGTAAAGAGACACATACGGCATATAAAATGTTGTCTATCCAGACCTGGAAGAGATTTGCAAAGGCGATGAATGACTGTGGCCGACAGGACCTCTCCCGGAAATATGAAACGTATGCCGATGAAAAACAACAGCAGTTACAATGTAGTCCGGACTGGCAGGAAGGGTTGGATATATTTGCTGCTTCCGATGCGGTGAATGCCGATGTTGTATCTCCAGAAGATGTATCTTCTTTGTGGAAGAATGTATATAGCGATCGTTTGCAGCGTGTTTCTTATTCTCCTTTTAACCAGTATTTTGTGATCAATGCATTGGCCCGTCTGGGACGTTATGGGGAGGCGATGAATACGATCGATGATTGTTGGGGAGGACAGTTGCGGTATGGTGCGACTACATTCTTTGAAGTATTCCGTCCTTCGTGGAATCTCTGCAAGCTGGAGGATAATGATGCTCCGGTCAATAATCAGTGCGGATACACCAGCTTTACTCATCCCTGGAGTGCCGGTGTAGCGAAATGGTTGAGTGAAGAGATTTTAGGTGTAAAACCGGAGACCCCGGGATTTAAAACTTTTACCGTTTGTCCGCATCTGACTTCCGGATTGACCCGTATCGACGGGACTGTTCCTACTCCTCATGGGAAAATACGGGTTTATATGGATGTAAAGGAAGGAAAAGGTTCTTTGTCTGTTCCTGCCGGAACAACCGGGCGGCTGGCTATACCTCTTATGGGGGCTGGAAATATAGAAATCAAAATGGACGGACAAACAGTACAGCCGGAAAAGAAAAATGCCACTCACGTTTATTTGCCTGTATTGAATGATGGATTGCATACATTTAGTTTTTCTTATGACCGTCCTGCTGAAAGTCCGATGGTTGAGGAAGATATCAACTACTGTTATCCGGCTTCAACGGTAAAGGAAGATACCCTGACTCAGGGGAATTGGAAAGGTGTATATGGTTCGAAAGGATATGTTTTGTTCAGTTACGACGGGGAAGGTGCACACCGGACTAAACTGCCGAAACAATGTCAAAGCATCATTTGCCAGCGAGAAGAGAATTCCAGATATATGAATACGGCTTCTGACAAACGGGCATTGGTCTCAAATCTTGAAAATGACGAGAGTCGTAGTCTGGGAGCTATAACGACGTTCGATCCTCAGGTCTGCCGTCAGACAATAACAATAGATGTGGATTACCGGCACGATAAACCGTATAAAATATCTCTTTACTTTGTGGATTGGGATAATAACGGACGACGGAGTGCGATCGAATTGTTTGATTTACAAAATAAACGTATTTTGTCTCCGGTCCATATGGTCCGCAATTATGAAATGGGACGTTATGTGACATTTGAAGTGAACCAGCCTGTGCGTATCCGTATATGCCAGGTGCGTGGAGCAAATGCAGCTTGTTCTGCGTTGTTCCTGGATTGATTTAAGTTGAAATAAAAAAGAACTACGGTTCGAATACCGTAGTTCTTTTTTGTTATAAACCTTAATGAGTTGCAGAAATATTGATCGTCGGATTCTTTATCTCGAAATAATGGTAAGATTCATCAGATTTCAGATACTTCACAGAATGTTGATTAATACTGCTCAATTGGTTATTTTCATATTTTCTCCCGTTTATAACTAGAGATTGCTTTATTTTATCTTTAGGAAATGCAATATGAATGATTTTATTATCCGTATTGGTCACATCGATGGAATATAGATGTCCTGTTTGATTTTTTATCGTTGCTGTGATAGTTCCCGTTTTTGTAGGAACAGTACATACCACTTGCTTCAAATTTCCTAACATCGGTTTTATAAGAATTTTATTCCATTCAGCTTCAAGTGGAGAGATTCCTCCTATATACTGGGAAAGTAAAGATAAAGGACCTCCTGCCCAGCCGTGGTTGATACTTCCTCCGCCAGCTCCACCAATCTGCCAGTCTTCCCACAATGTGGTGAGAGGATGACCTACCATGTATTTATAGCGTTTTTTCATGCGATCGAGACCTCCCTGAACGTCGCCACTAACAAAGAAAGCTTCTAATATATATTTTTCCATATAAGGGCTCGCATGGAAATTATCAGTTAGAAAAGTCTTTATTGATTTCCATTTATCGGAATCGGCAAAACCGGCAAGTACGGCCAGTCCATTAGCGCGATCATCCGGTGATTCCTGAAAATCCGAAGAACAATAGACCTTCCCATTCCAATAAAATGTATTTACTGCCTGTTTGATTGTTTTTATTTGTTGATGATAAACGCTGGCATCTTCTTTATAACCAAGTATTGAAGCCATGTTTTGTGCTCCTTCTAAAGCGAGGCAATACCATGCGTTATCTAAAACTGGCAGATCTATATTTTCTCCCCAATCTCCCCAGTCCCAATCTCCGGGACGATGAATGACCAAATTACGTTCATCGGTTTTCCACTTGGCCAAGTAGCGTTTCACTGCCGGATATGCATGCCGGATCGTTTCTGTATCTCCTGTATAAAGATAGTAATTCCACATCCCGAATTTTCCGATAGATGCAAGCATTTGCAGCGGAAGTTCTCTGGCCCAGGAACCAGCAGGAACCGGAGAATATAATACACTGTCTATCCTTTGCCAGTCAACCAGATTCCGGATCGCTTTTTGTATAAGTCCATGTGCATTACTATCACAGGAATATAGTATTTCTCCTGAAACGATAACTGCGTCTCCCCACCATTGAGACCGTTCTCTGTCCGGGTCCTGTATCGCATCACGCATATTTAGATTCATCGTGTTCAAGGATTTTTGCCAAAGTGTATTCAAAAATATGTCGTCACACTCGAATGAACCGACATGTTCCGTATTGAACCGGGTTTCACGATAAGCAACCTTATTCACTTTTACTCCGGGAGGTATAGTATATATTATTGCGTGTCCGTTTACGTAATTAAACGCTTCAAAGGACTGCTTTCCCTTTTTGGTTACATACTCTGCACGAACATTATATTCACTTCCTCCTTTATAGTTGTCAGAACGGATATCGATGAACAGACCTTCATTGGCTTCTATTTCAAAGTAGGGTGTTACACTGATATTTCGTGGGAGTTTGGCTTTAATTATTAATGTATCCGATTTAAAAGAGCGTTCGACCGAAACATATTCTGTCAGACCGGAATCATACCAGTTAGGGAAAGGGCGCGGATGTATCTGGTTCCACGGTTGGCAAGGATAACTACCGGCAATGGTTGCTTGCTGCCAATTGGAGTCATCATATTCCGGTTTCATCCAGTCGGGAATATCTTTCCGGGCATCGAAATGAATATTTGATTCAGGTAGCCGATAATTGGGGAGAGGTTCCTGCGACTCTCCGTATGCCGGATGTACTTTAACTTTCCAGGTGGCATCCGAAATTATTTCACGATTACCTGATTGTAATTTAGCCAGTAGTCCCGGACTGCCGCTATTTTTATGGCAGAAACCGTCTTTTCCCCAATACCACATAAGTATTGCAATTGTGTTATTTCCCTTTTTCAGGTAAGAAGCAATATCCAAGCGGTCAAAATAAGTGTCATTTGGGTTGGGACCGCGTTTCAAACCTCCTTCGAAAACAACTAATTTTCCATTTACCCAAAGCCAGTATTTTGAATCGACTGAAATAGTAAGCATGGCTGTTTTTTCAGCTTTTTCAAGTGTAAACGCTTTTCGGTAACAGATCCATTGATTGGGCTTAGTCAATGTTTTTTCAATGGATATCCATTTTACTCCATTCAAGTCGACGGCAGATAGGTGTAAAGCCGTAAAGATAAACAGGGTTAAAAGAATGTATTTTTTCATTTGTATAAAATCATTTAATAGTAGTAATTAGTTTCACCGGTCCGAACAGTCCCGCATCGTATTGGTTTAGATCAGGTATCCCTTTCCATCCCCAGGTCCGGAGTTTTCCCAGATCTTCTTTCATCCACATTTCATTGGCTATCAGATTTCCTATTTTAATCTTGATTTTATTCTCTCCCCGTTTTAATGTGTTGGAAATGTCAAATTTGAAAGGAGGCCATAAACGAGCTCCTACAGATTGGTCATTAACAAAAACTTCAGCCATGTATTTTACTTCACCTAAATCGAGGAAGACTGATGAAGATGCATCGTCTATCGTAATGGAAGTTTCATATTCTAAAAATCCGGTGTATTGTTGAAGCCCGTAAGTGTACCAGGAAGCTAGTTTTTTATTCTCTTCCGTGCCAACAGTAAATTTAAAAGGAGCGACAGTTACTTTTTCATCCTTCCGGTTTAATACAAACGACAGCAATTTTGATTCCGGTGCCAGGTTGATTAAAGAATCTGTTACCTTTATTTTTTTGTCATTTAGCCAGATCTCTTTACCTAACATATAGGAAGGGACTATAACCGATTTTGCTCCTACAGGAATATTCATCCTCCAATAGCCATAGGTACATTTAATCTCGTTTTCATCCTGGCGGGAATAATATTTCCAGTTGGAGTCATCATATCCTAATCGTAAAAACTCATTTTCTTTCAACCGGCTATCTGAATATAATACTTTTGCGGTTGTTTTATAGATTGTGTTTTCGTCCGGATAACTTATTTTCCATGTGGTATCGATTGTTCTTTCTCTGGTGGCAATATCCGATTTTACCTCTATTGAATTTGTTTTATCAGGATCAAAAGCCAGCCAATAAGCTTCAAACGGATTCAATGTCAGAGATACTTTCTGATATCCATTCTCTGTTTCCGACGGAATATTCTTTTTCTGACCTGTCTCACAATCCCATATTTCAGCAGCTCCTTTTCCATCTCTCAACCAGGCGGTGAAATGTTTCAATGTATCGGTATTGTTTGCAAACCAGTATAAATTGGTATTACCGGTCTTTCTTTGAGCCGTATATAATCTGCCGGAGTTTTCAAGACGTATCTGAGGCTTCATCTTTTCGTTCAGGACTGTGATCATTGATTCCATTCTGTCTTTATCGGATGCTAAATTAATCACGTTCGGAAACTGTTTTAATGCTTTTGCCTGTGTCATAATCGTTTTATCGTTCAGCCCTTTTTCGGGAGAGCCCTGAGGTAATTCGCCTAATAAAACGACTAATCCTCCCTGTTTGGCAAATTCAAAGATTTTTTTGAATGATGACTGGGAGATAATATACGTTGCCGGAAGTACGATTGCCTGGAAATTATGATTATTGATCGTTATTGTGGCATTTTTACCTGAGTTTTGTATCGTTCCTTTTGACAAATAATATTTGTCGGCTATTAAGAAGTCGATATTTTCCTGATTCATTTTTCTCATGGCATCCGAATAGACCTGGTCCGTTTCAACTACACGAGGGTCCCACGGTGCATTCTGTACACCTTTTTCTTCAGAGAAATAATTTTCAGAAAAAGACCAGACGGTTTCTAGCGGATGGACCAGCAGAACATCAGCTACCAGGCTGCTTTGCCGGGTAATAAAGGCTGCACGTCTGGCAAAATCAGTCCATTGGTGTAAATAGTTCCAATAGGGATTTTCGGTGAACCAGTCACTGGGGAAAGGAACTGTCTCCAATTGTCTGTTCATATAAATACCATGAGGAACAACGTGATTAACACCGAATGAAGTGACTGAATTTATAGTCATTTTCATCATTTCCGGAGATTGTATCCATCCCGCTACTCCCATGATCTCACTCATGAAAGGACGGTTTTCAAATTCGGCAACAGACTGTACTTCCTTGAAGTCATGTACATCCTGAGATTTCATTTCCAGACAGTCGTTGCCTGGCATTGTTACACAGCGTGTCGTTCTCATCAGATCGCCTACTGCGATTGTCTGAAGCTGTAACGATTCTTCCCATAAATTGGAGATGTAATACATATTACGTTCCTTCAGCCATTTAACCAATGGTTCGAAGTAACATTCATTATATACATCTGATACGACGTCGAACCAGTCACATCGGGCGACAACAAATAAACCGTCCTTGTCTTTTTCGGTTAATAAAGGTAGCCATTCTCTTATATCACGTTTCTTTTTTTTCTGATATTGGGTTGCAAGGTGTTCGGACCACGCCATTTTCCATCCGTAATCACCTTCATTATCGACGAATACGCCCGGTATACTACGCCCCATATCTTTTTTGAAATGTTTGTCGTATTGTTCATGGACCATTGGGATGAATACTTCCATTAGTTTCGGGTCCAGATAATTAACTTTTCCGCCATCGATACCCGGATGAGTTTTGATAGTGTATGTATAGATCATCCAGTTACCGGAAGGAACTGTCCATTTGATCGTATTCCCTTCACCGATAACACGCAGAGATGAGGCATCGAGCTGGTTATTGATCAGTTTTCCGGCAACAGCAAAGTCAACCGAATCGTACTTCACTTCTGTTTTTCCGTTTACATAATAACGTCTAGGAGCAAGATAGGTGGCTTCAAGTTCCGGATGTTTCTGAAGGACTTTTCCGGCTACTTGCCCGCTTGGCCAGTTATAGTCATCACAATATCCGAGTGTTAATCCGTTTTCCTTTGTTTTTTGCAGTGCGTTGCTGAAACTGTTGAACCAGGGTTCTGCGAGGTATTGTTCGACAGGAAGCTCTGTTACCGTGTTATCAAATCCGGAACGGGGATGTGCATAGCCGGGATTTAGTTTCTGTTTAGCCATCTCTTCAGCCATCGAGGCCGCCGTCTGCTCGTCTTTGATCACATCGTCCCAAAACCAAAAGGTGTGAGGTGCATAGAACATGGGAGGATTATCAAACATGTCATGGATTTCCTTGTCGCTGTATTTTTTCAACCATTCGGGCTGAATGTTTTTTTCTTCTTTATCCTGGGCTACTACTATCGAAGAAATCAATAGGCTGCATGTTGTAACAAGGAGTGTGTTTTTCTTTGATATATTCATGGATATACTTCTATTTGATTCGTGAGTAAAATTATTATTATCAAATAGTGCCCACTAAGTTGTAGTGAGCACTATGTTTCATACGATGAGTTTTACTGACCGGATGCTTCTAATTCTTCAAGAGAACTGATAGGCGGTTCATTTTTCTCATAACCGGCGTATCCGTAATTCTGGTTTATACGTCCGTATAAGTTCGGATCAATGTTACCTTGCGTAATAGGCCAGAATATATTATGTTTCCCGATTTTATATTCATCTCCATGTAAAGTAGTTACACCTTTGTTATAGTAATTATTGTACTTTACGATGCGATGCCACCAGTAACTGTTACTGCCTTCGTCTGCCAGGCTTTTCGGGGACTGATATGTTCCTTCTTCGTTTGCTTTAATATACGAGACACGTACCAGTTCCACATGACGGAATTCTTCATACATCAATTCACGGGCCCTTTCGTCCATAATGACATCCAGACCATCCAGACCGTTCATATCGGCTGCACTAAAGAATGTTGTACAATGAGCACGTTTTCTGATCCTGTTCACATCTTCTGCAGCTTTTGCATAATCGTTCAGCCAATAATATGCTTCAGCCCTCAGCAAGTATGCTTCTGCTAATCTATATAGGTATGTATCACCAGGTCCTCCCTGATAATCGACACCTCTGTATCCGTTGGCAACATCACGTTCAACATCATCTACCCATAATTTGTAATAAGGATAACCGTACCAGCAGCGTATAGTATCTTTACACAATAATGTTCCGTCATCAGCATATTTTTGAAGAGGTTTTAAATAATATTTTTCATCATCAGTTCCCAACAGGTTTACATTGTTATACTTCAAATCTTCCATTGCCATCCAGTTTCCAGTTTTCCTGTCATGTCGAAGGTCATTCTCGTCTGTCCACATACTTTTTTCAGCAAAGTAAGTAGGTCTTATGAAGCATTCACCTCGTCCGCATACGGCTCTTTGGTCTATATAATCAGGATATTGTGCCATGAATTCAGAAGTACCGGCTTGTCTGCCGATTCCGATATTTTGCTTACTTGGAGTTAAAATACCCCTGTTAACATCTGTCATACTCCAGAATGGGGTAAAGTTGTATAAAAACATTGTATTAACTCTACTGTCCTGATTTTCATAACGGCTGATGATAGTCATAATACTTTCTTTATTTGCCGAAATAGATTTATTGACAGGTCTGTGTAAATCCCATAAGACATTCCGTGTCATCGGACGAACATCCGGGAAAGGATTTTCAAATGTGCCAAAAGGTTCTTCCATCAATTCATAACCACAGTTATTTATCAGCGTATTTACGGCGGTAAGGGCTTTCTCAAATTCGCCTGCCGCCAGGTAATATTTGGTGAGCAACATCAGGCATGTACCTTTATTCTCTTTTCCCCAATCATCTCTTTCCGGGATATTTTCTACTGCAAACTCCAGGTCTTTGATCATTTTTTCAATAATCACTTCCATCTTTACTGAACGGAAGTCCAATTTAGGGGTTGTTATTTCTTTCGTTACCAGAGGAACGTCTCCAAATTGGAATGTAAGATGGTAATAACGCCATGCACGATGAAAGTAAGCTCTGGAAAGCATCTGATTTTTGGTCGTTTCGTCCAAATCCAGTTCAGGAAGACGCGATATGACTGCATTGGCAAAACTACTACCCGATACTCCGCTAGTCCAAAATGCATTAGAAAGATTGGTTCCAATATAACTATTACTAGATGTTGGAGTAATATCAGAAGCGAAATTTTGTGAACCACTTAAATCTGTAATTGCAGAAACGGCTACATCTGAAAAAATTAATTCAGTTGATACCGCAGTGCCATTGGATCCCAAGAAATAATAAAGCATATCACTTCTACAACGGGTAAGAGCCCCTTCAAGACCTTCTACAGTAGAAAATGTGATATTGGGCTCGTAAAAGGACAGAGGTTCCGGCTCCAGCCAACTTTCGGAACAAGAAGCTAATGTCGATAGAACGAGCGTAAGAGATACTGATTTGAATAAATTATTTTTCATAATAAAATGGATTAAAATGTTATACTAGCACCTAATGTATATGTCCGAGGCATAGAGCCTGTCGTTTCAATATCCCAATAGTTGGCTTTTGACCATTCTTTAGAGAATGCCCATATCGCAACGTTACGGATAGTTGCATATACCCTGATATCCTGGGTGCGTAATAAATTTGTTATTTTCTTCGGAACTCTATATCCGACAGAGATATTCTCCAAACGGATAAAATCTCTACTGATTATTTTTTTAGGTTCTACGTTTGAAGGTAGTGTAGATTTCAGACGTGCATAAGAATTAGACTGATTTTCGGGTGTCCAATATTTCCGTACCGGGCTATTCAAATAATCCCCCTTAAAATCGAAGTAGTTTAAATAATCAGTTGTTGCAGCTTTGTGTCCTAAATAAGAGTACAGGTTAAAAGATATGTCGAAGTCTTTAAACAGAACGAAATCATTCCTTAACGCTAATCTGACTTTAGGATCCTCTTGTCCCAGGAATACTTTATCGTCCTGAGATATCCGATAGTCATTATTCACATCCCGTGCTTTAGCATCACCTGGTTTCTGTCCGTATTTAGCTGCCTCTTCAGCTTCATTTTCTTGCCAGATACCGATCATTTCATAATCCCAGATAGTACCCATAGGTTTATCGATAAACCAACTTTTGTTTATATCATCGACTTCTTTTGAGCCAACTATATTGCCATTTTGGTCTAAGACATCTTCATAAGTATAATATAAATGCTTAATACGGTTTTTATTATGAGATAAATTGAATGTAGTATTCCAACTGAAGTTCTCATTCTCGATGTTTACAGAGTGTAATGATAATTCAAAACCACTGTTAACGACTCTTCCCAGGTTTGTTACAACAGAACTATAACCGCTGATATTAGGGAGTGTACGGTCCATCAATAAATCTGTTGTCGGCATGTAATACCATTCTAGGCTACCATTGATGCGATTATTGAGGAAGCCTAAATCGAGTCCGACATTCCATGAAGCTGTACTTTCCCATTTTAGGTCATTATTAGCCATACGTTCAATTTGTAAAGTGGAAAGCTCATATAATGAACCTGTAGAAGTTGCATATGTATATTTACTGATACCGCTACCGGTAGTTAATTGAGATAATGCCTGATAAATACCAATTTCGCGGTTACCGTTTTTACCCCAAGAGAGACGAAGTTTACCATTACTCATAGGCTCCCAGTTAAAAAAGTTCTCATTAATAAAACTCCAGGCTAAAGCCAATGATGGGAAAGTAGCACGGGGGTTAGAACGTCCAAAGGCTGAAAATCCGTCCCGACGTACAGAAGCTGTGAGCATGTAACGATTATCATAGGAATAGAATAAACGTGCCATCAGGGCATCTCCTGTGTATTTTTCGTCATTTGAACTGAACGTTTTTTCATTTGCACTTTGCATGTTATGCCATTCCAGGATGTCTGTCGGTGAGAACTGTTTACCGGTCATTGACTCACTCCAGTACTGACTTTGTTCTGCACTCTGTAACAAAGTAATATCTACCAGATGTTTTTGGGCAAATGTATAGTTCCATTTTATTATATTATCCAGTGTCCAAACAACAGAGCGTGAACTCTCTCTGGTTGCTGAACCGTGAGTTGTATCAAAAACGCTTTCTGAACTACTCCAGTTTCTGTTTTGTCCCCAGCTATAACGGGGTGCAAAAGTAAATTGATAAGTAATATTGAACGGCAAAGTAAGTTTAGCAAAGAAATTACTATTGACAGTCTGTGTTCCTGCACTTTTGGAAGACATGGACAAGTTATAGAAACTATTTGTACCAGGTGCCTGGTGGCCTTCTCCCATTGGCCAGGGATTCAGGGAACCATCTTCGTAATAAGGGGTGGAATAAGGTGAGTTTTGACACATTCCTTCCCAGTCTACTTTTTGGTACCCTTCATCGCGACTTTGTAAAATCAGATTTGCACCTACTTCCAGGAAGTCGGTAGCTTTGGCATCTATGCGTAAGTTTGTCCTATAGTTTTTAAACCGGTCTCCAACCTGATTACCTTCATTGTCCTGATAGCCCAATGACCAATAATAGTTTACGCGGGATGTTTGTCCGGACAAACTGACATTATAGTTCTGTCGTAATCCTGTCTGCCAGGTTGCATCATACCAGTCATATGGAGTGTTTGCAAAATAATTGCGGCGCTCAACATCTCCCAGGCCAATACGTTGTAACCATACATCTTCCATATTTGTGGAGCCTTGACCGATAGCATCATAGTTACGCCATTGTTCTTCGGTTAAGTTGTATTTCTGTAGATTTTCAGCTGTAGGCTTGCTGTAATATCCTTTATTTTCGAACCCGTTACTGCTGGTTGCATAATCCGACCGGTATTGCAGATATTCATCGGGTTCATAGTATTTGCGGCTTACTCCCATTGTCGCAAATCCTACACTACCATCAAACTGCACGGTAGGTTTTTCTCCTTTACCTTTCTTGGTAGTTATAATAACTACTCCATTGGCCGATTTAGCTCCGTAAATAGCTGCCGATGAAGCGTCTTTTAAAACATCGACAGATTCAATGTCAACAGGGTTGATTTCTGAAAGATCACCGTTAAACGGAACTCCGTTTAAAACAATTAGAGGTGATGTACCACCTTTCAGGGAACGTTTTCCACGAATAAGAAAACTGGGTCCTTCTTTAGCATCACTGGATGAAGGTTCAACGATTAAACCAGGTGCTGTACCGCGAAGAATGTCTTGCACTGTAGTTGGCCTTTCATTAGCTAACTTTTTTGCATCTACGTGACTGATGGAACCTGTTAAGTCTTTCTTTTTCATGCTACCGTATCCGACTACTACCACTTCGTCCAGCAATCGTGAATCTTCTTTCAGGATGATGTTAAAGATCGTTTGGTTGCTGGTAGGGATCGTTTGCTCCGCATAACCGACATAGGATATCTGCAGTATCCCATTCTCTGCGATATTGAGGGAGAAATTACCATCCATATCGGATATGGCTCCGTTGGTTGTCCCTTTTTCTATGATCGTAGCACCAGTAATAGGTTCTCCGTTACTATCTTTTATAATACCGGAAATTTCTTTTTTGCCGGAGGTCGTTTTCTTTTGTTTGTCGGAGATCACGATCGATTTGGCAGATACAATATTGTACTCTAGATTTTTTCCCGCCAATGCTTCATTAAGTACAGAAGAAACCGGAACTTTTGTTTTGGAAATGGTGATGTCTTTTGTAGTGTCTATTACTACATTTCGATAAGAAAAGCGATAAGTGGTTTGCTTTTCAATAGAAGAAAATATCTCCCTTAGAGAAACATTTTCCAGATGTATCGTTACTAACTTTTCCTGTGCAAAGAGAGAAACAGAAAAAAAGAATAGTAACGAAAACAAAGTTAACATTCTTAGTCTTAAATGTTTGTTCATCTTAATAGTTTTTAGAATTACACTTAATGGGTTCGCTTAATAAGCGTTCTCGATAGTAATGACAGGGCTTATTTTATTTAGTACCGAAAAAAATATATGCTAAAAAACATAAAATATATATGTATATAAAAAAACCGCTTTCTTTAGAGAAAGCGGCTCTATATGAACTCGGATGATACCTGATTTTATTTCAAAAAGATTTCTTTGCCGTTGATAACAGCTTTCAAATGATACGAGTGTTCAAGTACTTCAAGTACTTCATTCAGATTGGTAACAGGTAGAGTACTGGTGAAGGGATCATTGAGATAGACTTCACTTTCTATTCTTATGCGTACATTATAATTTTCTTCTATAGTACGAATCACCTGTGACAGGGGAGTGTTGCGGAATACCATATCACCGCGCCTCCAGGCTGATATATCTTTTATATGTTCGTCGTATATGACTGTTATATTCCCGGTTGCGTAATCCAATATAGCTTTTTGGTTCTTATTTAAGATCACCTGTTTATTGGTATGGGTAGACAGCAAGGAAACACGTCCTTCTTCTAATGCTAATTCGGCTGTCCGATCTGTTTTCCGGACAAGCAGGTTGAATTTAGTACCCAATACTTTTACTTGGAGTCCTTGTGCATCGATCAGGAAAGGAATATTCATATCGTGTTTGACCTGGAAATAACCTTCTCCTCCAAAGTGAATGTTTCGTTCTTTTTTGTTGTAATCTTTTGGGAGGTAAACGAGTCTGGATTCGGAATTGAGTGATGCTATGCTTCCGTCAGGCAATGTGACACTGGCACGTTCCCCTAGTCCTGTTTCCACAACAATTTCATTAGATAGCAAAGCTGTATTTTCATGATATAAATAGAAACTTAGTACGACAAAGACCGGTAATAGGACAGCCGCGGCTAACTGTGTCCAACGAAGTATCGGAGAAAAACGATTACTTTCGGGTTTCACTTCCTGATCGATTTTACCTTTTATTTTCTGTAACAGTTTGTCGTCGACAGAAGACGTATCGATCTCTTCATGCAGCCAGTCGTCAAGAATCAGGTTTTCCAGGTCCTGATTATCCATCGCGTTTGCATTTCCTCTAAGTACCGACAGATCTTCAGGACTCAGTTCGTTTATTCTATATTTTTTTATCAAGTCATTCATTCTATTCTGTATGTTAAGACAAACAATTATCTGATTTGTACTAATTGAATCGATTTAATTAATAAATAATAACATAAGATATACTCCCAAGCTTCCCAATTTCTCTTTAAGAGTTTTAAGTCCGAGGGAAAGCTGGTTCTTTACCGTCTGTTCACTCAGTGATAGTTTGTCTGCTATCTCTTTATTCGAGAATTGTTCTATTTTAGACAAAGTAATTACCTTTTGTTGCGTCTCCGGCAATGTTTTTAATATAGCACGGAACTTTGCTACAAATTCCTGATATTCCAGTTGGCATGAAGCGTCATCTACTGACCGTTCATTTATATACTGAATATATTCTTCGTATTCAGGTTGATTGATCTTTGTGCGGAATGCATTGATAAGGTAATGTTTTGTCATAATAAAAAGAAGCGAGCGAAGTGTATCTTCCTGTCGTATCTTCGCCCGGTTTGTCCAAAGCCTCATAAATACATCCTGTACAATTTCTTCTGACTCTTCCTGAGATTTCGTAAATTGTATGCTATACGCAAATAGACGTTTTGCGTACATCTCGTATATCCTCTCGAAGGCTTTATAAGAGCCGTTTTTCAATGAAAGGATAAGTTGTGGTTCATTATATTGCACTTGTTTTTCCAAAATACTCAATTAGATAAATCCTAGTATGTCTCCTTTTTCCTTCTGCAAACTTACATAAAAACTTTATTCATTAGTGTATTTAATAAAAATAAAGATCAAGCTGGCTTTATCTTTGCCACCTGGCATATAGCATCCCGCAGATTGCAAGCAGAGCGAGGAATCCGGTGATAACAAAAGCCCAGATATTTGGGACTCGTGACTGGGCTTCCAGTATATAATCGCCCGGTAACAGCCGGTAGGCATCTACCTTCCAGTAAGGAGTATCTCCTTCCCGCAAAGAAGTATTGGCTGTGATCAACCGGCCGGGCATATTGAGCTCATACTTAATCTGGTGGCCGAATAATTCTATTGGCCGGCATTTCTCTTCAAACAACTGGTTTATATGATCTTTGTCCTTTTGATATGCTGTGGAGAAATAAGTTGTCTGGTAGAAAGCATCGAGTAATTCACCCATATCTATCGATTCCAGGTCTGTATCTTTGGCCTTGTCCATGGCAGCTCTTTTGATCGCATCTTTATCCGCTTTCAATTTTGAAATAAAGACTTTGTTGCCTGATTTGCTTTCCCACTCTTCGATGGTTTCAAAGCGAAGTTCGTACAAACTCTCATCGTACCATTTCATGAAACGTTCTGTTAAGTCATTCAGTTTATCGTTCAGTTCCAACCCATTCATACCCTGATAGTCGGTCAGGTCACCTTGAAAGAGCAGTCTTTGTTCCTGCTTATTCAGGAACTGTTCGATAGGGATAGGTCCTTTCTCTTCGATTTGACGGTAACTACATGTAAATGTATAATAAGTATAAAACCATCTGAAATATTTTTCCAGCTTTTCCTGCGGAACGGCCAATGGCTCCAGCCACTTTTTTTCGGGGGTAAGGAGAGGAGGATTTTCCCATATATTCCATGTGTGTTTGACTTTCACATTCAATTTGTCTTCTTTACCGAGTGAATTGCTTTTCTCGCCCAGAATGACAAAAGGGATACTGGCATCCAAAGGGATCTGCTGCCAGCCCCGGATAGAGAACAGGAAAGGCGAATGAGTATTATCGCCAGCCATAAAGGCAGAATCGCCATAAGCATATACTTCACGGCTGATCTGTCCGTCCGGATAGATCTGAGTCACCATTCGATGATTGGATGAACAGGATGCCATAAGAAGCAATCCGGAAATGGTAAATAAGTATCCTATAGTTTTCATGTTTTCTTCGTTTTAGTGGATGATGTTTTCTACGGAATTTTTTTTGGACAGGAAGAAGGTCTTTCTTTTCGATAGTTCCTTCTTGTATTCCTTCCATTGTTCGGATAGATAATGGCTCTTTTTAAGGAAAGAACTTTCAGTGTTCCAGTCATCGGGCAGGAAGGATGCCTTTCCTTGCCAGACGGCGTTAGCAGTGGATGGTTGTTCCGTAAACTGCTTGTCTTGCGGAAATAATACCGTTTCGCTGATCAGGAAGCAAAGTAGAAAAGCTGCGGCAATACCGGAGATTCTACTGACTAAAAGCAGTATCCGTGAGGGATTTCCGGACGGTAATGCGTATATCCTGTTCAGGATATCGTTTGTCAGTTCTTCCGGGTTGTCCAGAAATGGTTCGGTTGTTTTTATCTTCTCCAACCATTGTTCGTATGTATCTTCTTTTTTTGTCATAAATTGTCCTCCATCAGGTTTATTTTTATTCGTATCTGTTTGCGTGCCTGGTAAAGATTGCTCTTGATCTTTTCGGCAGACATTCCGGTGATAGCTTCTACTTCGGATACTTCAAGTCCTTCTATTTCCCTCAGCGTGAATACCAGCTTTTGCTTTGGGGTCAGTTCATGGGTAAACCGGAGTATCAGCTCTTTCAGTTCCTTATTTATCAGGCTTTGTTCCATATCCTCTCCGGAAGAAAGGGAGATATTGGCGAGAGAGATTCCTTGCATACTCCCCGAAGGGGAATGCTGTAAAGAGCGCAGGCGGTCATAACAAACGTTTCCGGCAATTGTATAGATCCAGGTGGAGAAGCGGTATTCCCGGTTATACTTGTCAAGGCTCAACCACACTTTTACAAATGTTTCCTGTACCATATCTCTTGCCTCTTCTTCGTCGCAGAGTAAGCGGAAAGCCAGGCGAAATACAAGTTGCCGGTATTCTGCAACCAATGCGGCAAAGGCGGCCGTGTCCTGCTTTTTGCATTTGTCGATAAGTACTTGTATTTCCCTTTCATTCATCATATTCTGTTCCTTTATTATATGATACGTAAAAAAGAGGGGATGGTCGAATTAAAATATAAAAAAAGAGGTTCACCAATAAAGTGAACCTCTGTGAGTGTGTTTCCGTGGAGAATATCGGACTCGAACCGATCACCTTTAGACTGCCAGTCTAACGCTCTAGCCAGATGAGCTAATCCCCCGTGTGTGGTTTTCGGTTGCAAATATAGAGGTTTTCCTGAGATATTCGCTATCTTTGTATAAGAATTTTGGAGAAAAAGAATATGATCGTTTATAATACAACATTCAATATAGAGAATGATATCCTTACCGAGTGCATAGAATATCTGAAAAAGGGCTATATACCCCGTGCCTCGGCGAGCGGATTTTTGAGAACGCCTTATCTGCGCCGTATCTTACAAGATGAATCGGAGGATGCAAGCAGTTACTCTGTACAGTTCCATGTAAAGAATCCGGAAACGCTGGAATACTGGATGCAATCGGAAGGCCGTGCCCTGCAGGAAGAATTGATTACACGTTTCGGAACCAAGATCGTTGGTTTCAGTACCTTACTCGAAGAAATAGACTGGGAGAATGACTAAAGACCGCATTATATTAGGTATAGACCCCGGAACGATCGTGATGGGATACGGCGTACTGAAGATCGAAGGGAATAAACCGAAACTCGAAGCGATGGGCGTACTGCAGCTGAACAAGTACGAAGACCATTACCTGCGTCTGAAGAAGATCTTTGAACGGGTGCTGGCGCTTATCGACCAGTATCATCCTGACGAATTGGCAATCGAGGCACCGTTTTTCGGGAAGAACGTGCAGAGTATGCTGAAGCTAGGAAGAGCACAAGGCGTCGCGATGGCGGCGGCTTTGGAACGGGAAATTCCGATCTTCGAATACGCACCGTTGAAGATCAAAATGTCTATTACCGGCAACGGTAACGCTGCAAAAGAACAGGTAGCAGGCATGTTACAACGTTTCCTGCATATTCCGGAAGAGTCGATGTTGCCGCAGTTGGATGCGACCGACGGATTGGCAGCCGCTGTATGTCATTATTTCCAGACAAATAATCCGATCTCGGAGAAGAAGTATACCGGTTGGAAAGACTTTATGGCAAAGAATCCCGGTAAAGTAAGAAAATAAAAAACTCCGGTTCCTGATTTAACAGAGACCGGAGTTTCTTTATTATGGAAAGAAATTATCTTTTGCCAAGCTTGTGATCCAGAAGAATAGCATGATGTTCTCCATACATTTTCAGCTGATCAACGATTGCCTTTGCCGATGATTCTTCTTCTACCTGTTCACGAACGAAACCATATAAGAAGTCTTTTGCTGCATGATCGTTATCTGTTTCAGCGATGTCAACCATCTTGTCGATCAACTCTGATACATGTACTTCGTGTTTGTAGACATGTTCGAATACTTCCAGCGGAGTGCCCCATGCAGTCGGAACGACATTGATCTGGTTAATTTCGATGTCCCCCCCGCGGTCGATAGCGAAATCGATCATCTTGTGGGCATGTTCCATTTCTTCTTCTGCCTGTTTTCTCATCCAGTGTGCACAACCGTTCAGGCCTGCTTTCTGGAAATAGATCGACATTGAC
This sequence comes from Parabacteroides sp. AF18-52, assembly GCF_003479145.1. Lineage (NCBI taxonomy): Bacteria > Pseudomonadati > Bacteroidota > Bacteroidia > Bacteroidales > Tannerellaceae > Parabacteroides > Parabacteroides sp. AF18-52. The sequence goes on along the minus strand of NZ_QUGR01000017.1, from coordinate 20,308 downwards.
AGGTACAGGTTTGAAGACCACATTTCTGCTTCTACCTGTTCATTGAAAGCTTTTGATAAGTTCCTACTTAAGATCATAATGTTTACTTTTATTGAGTTGTATTTGTATAAAAGTAATTACAAAAAGCATGCCAGATTCTTTTATACAATACCTTGCGCCATCATGGCTTTGGCGACTTTCATGAAGCCGGCAATGTTGGCACCTTTCACATAGTTCACATAATTACCATCCTTACCATGAGCAAGACATTGCTCGTGGATAGCGCCCATGATCTGATGCAGTCTGGCATCCACTTCATCGGCAGTCCAGGAGATATGCATGGCATTCTGCGTCATTTCCAGTCCGGAAGTAGCGACACCACCTGCATTAACGGCTTTACCCGGTGCAAACAACTGTTTGTGTTCGATGAACAGATCGACAGCTTCTGCCGTACATCCCATGTTGGAGACTTCGGCAACGCATAAAGTCTTGTTCTCTATCAGCTTGCGGGCATCGTCGGCATCCAGCTCGTTTTGTGTAGCGCAGGGCAGGGCAATATCCACTTTCTGTTCCCAGGGCTTCTTGCCTGGATAGAAAGTTGCGCCGGGATATTCGTCGGCATAAGGTGCCACGATATCGTTACCGCTGTTACGTAGTTCCAGCATATATTCGATCTTGTCGCCCGAGATACCGTCCGGATCGTACACATATCCGTCCGGACCGGAGATCGTTACGACTTTGGCGCCCAGTTCGGTTGCCTTCTTTGTCGCTCCCCAAGCCACGTTCCCGAAACCAGAAACGGCAACTGTCTTACCTTTTATATCTATACCATGGGTTTCGAGCATCTGATGTACGAAATAGAGAGCACCGTAGCCGGTTGCTTCCGGACGAAGGATAGAACCTCCGAACTCCATGCCTTTGCCGGTGAAAGTACCTGTGTTTTCGCGGGCCAGCTTTTTGTACATGCCGTACATATAACCTACTTCACGTCCGCCAACGCCTATATCGCCTGCCGGTACGTCGCGGTCCGGCCCCAAATTACGCCACAGTTCCATAATGAAAGCCTGGCAGAAGCGCATGATCTCCGCATCGCTTTTACCACGGGGGGCGAAGTCGGAACCGCCTTTACCGCCACCCATCGGCAGGGTAGTCAGGGCATTCTTGAATGTTTGTTCAAATCCCAGGAACTTCAGGATGGACAGATTTACGGACGGGTGGAAACGAATTCCTCCTTTATACGGGCCGATCGCATTATTAAATTGTACGCGGTATCCTAAATTGACTTGTACTTCACCTTTATCGTCTACCCAGGGCACACGGAAAGTAAAGATACGTTCCGGTTCGACCAGCCGTTCGATGATTTTGGCTTTCTCGAATTCCGGATGCTGGTTGTAAACCTCTTCTATTGATAAAAGAACTTCTTTCACGGCTTGCAAGTACTCTTTTTCGCCCGGGTGCTTTGCTTCCAGTGCAGATAAAATAACTTCTGTCTTCATAGCGTTTCTTGCTTTTTTAGGAATAACAATGTGTAGGCAAATGTAGCGAATCCTATGGATTGACCAAGAGTTTTGCTTTCTTTTTGATAGCGGATTATATGTTTTTGATGCATGTCTTTGTGCCGATACTGTTTTTTTGCCGTCTCTCTAACGCCCGATTAAATACGGGCATACCGGAAAGTATAAGGACCAAAGGGAGGAAAATATTAAAAAGTAAGTAGGGAAATAATAGAATATAGGGAGAAAAATACTAATTGGCGGCATCCAAACTGATTTTTTCCTTACATTTGGGCGCATATAATTCTATGAAATCGTTATGAGCGGAATACCGGACTTTCAGAACCTTGTGTTTAAAGACACATCATTCGCCAATCTAATGAATAAGCGTATATATAATGTACTGCTTATTGCCACAAAATACGACGCCTTCATGCTGGAGGACGATGGACGTGTGGACGAGCAGATATTTAATGAATATACTTCACTCAGTCTTCGTTATCCTCCCCGTTTTACCCAGGTGACAACGGAAGAAGAGGCGCTTGCCGAATTAAAGAATCGTAATTTTGAGTTGATCATCTGCATGCCGAATATGGATAACCGCGATATTTTTGCGGCGGCAAAGGAGATCAAGATACATTATCCGAATATCCCTATCGTAGTGCTTACCCCCTTCTCGAAGGAGGTTTCCAAGCGTATCGCCAATGAAGACCTGAGTGCGATTGACTATGTATTCAGTTGGTTGGGTAATGCCGAGTTGCTGCTGGCCATTATCAAACTGATAGAGGATAAGATGAATGCGCCCGACGATACGGCGAGTGTCGGCGTACAGATCATCCTGCTGGTGGAAGACTCCATCCGCTTTTATTCGTCAGCATTGCCCCACTTATATAAATTCGTGCTGGAGCAGAGCCAGATGTTTGCCAAAGAGGCGCTGAACGGCCACCAGCAGACGCTCCGGATGCGCGGACGTCCCAAGATCAAACTGGCACGTACTTATGAGGAAGCTGTCCGTATCTTTAATCAGTACCGGGACAATATGCTCGGTATCGTATCGGATATGAGCTTTATGCATGATGGGGTGAAAGACCCTTATGCCGGGTATAAGTTCGGGCAATATGTCCGTAAGACTGGGCTGATCATTCCTTTTGTGCTCGAGTCTTCCGAGTCGAACAATAAAGTGTATGCCAAAGAATTAGGTGCCTCGTTTATCGACAAGAATTCAAAGAGTTACCCGCAGGATCTGCGTAAGAAGATCATGCAGCGTTTCGGCTTCGGTGATTTCGTGATACTGAATCCGCAGACGAAGGAAGAGATTATGCGTATCAAGGATTTGAAGGATCTGCAGAGGAAAGTATTCCAGATCCCCGACGATTCGCTGGTTTACCATCTTTCGCGCAACCATTTCTCCCGTTTCTTCTATTCGCGTGCCATGTTCCCGCCAGCCGAGGTGTTGAAGCGGGTCGATGTAAGCGATTATAAAGATATGGATGAGGCTCGTAAACTTATTTTCGACCTGATCGTCCAGTATCGCCGTATGAAGAACTCCGGAGTGGTAGCTATTTATCAGAAAGATCGTTTCGACGAGTATAGCAATTTTGCCCGTATCGGTGACGGTTCGCTGGGAGGAAAGGGTAGAGGTCTTGCCTTTATGGGGGCGATGGTTAAACGCTATCCCAAGTTGGAGACGGAGAACTTCAATACGAATATCCCGAAGACGGTAGTAATTTGTACGGATATCTTTGATGAATTTATGGAGACGAACGAGTTGCTGCCTGTTGCGTTGAGCGATGCGGATGACGAGACGATCCTGAAATATTTCCTTCGTGCCAGTCTGCCTGCCAGCCTGATAGATGACTTGATGGCTTTCTTCGATGTGGTGAAAAGCCCGATTGCTGTCCGTTCGTCCAGTCTGCTGGAGGATTCGCATTACCAGCCATTTGCCGGAATTTACTCTACTTATATGATTCCGCGGCTGGATGATAAATATGAGATGCTTCGCTTGTTGAGCGATGCGATCAAGGCTGTATATGCATCTGTCTTTTACCGGGACAGCAAGGGATATATGACTGCCACGTCGAATCTGATCGATCAGGAGAAGATGGCGATTGTTCTGCAGGAAGTGGTCGGTAACCGTTACAACGATCATTTCTACCCGACCATCTCCGGTGTGGCACGTTCGCTTAATTTCTATCCGATCGGTAATGAGAAGGCGGAAGACGGCATAGCTAATATTGCCCTGGGATTGGGTAAATATATTGTGGACGGCGGTCAGACATTACGTTTCTCTCCGCGCCATCCGCACAGTATCCTGCAGATGAGTTCGATGGATTTCGCTCTTCGTGAGACGCAGACCCGTTTCTATGCACTCGACCTGAAGAACCTGGCGGAACAGTTCTCTATCGATGATTCTTTTAACCTCCTGCGTCTGAACCTGAAAGATGCTGATGCGGATGGTTCTTTGAAATATATCGTTTCTACTTACGACCCCTACGATCAGATCATTCGTGACGGTTACTATCCCGGCGGGCGGAAGATCTTGTCTTTCGTTAATATCCTGCAACATGATGTATTCCCGCTGGCAAAGACGCTAGATGAATTGCTTCGCATCGGGCAGGAGGAGATGGGGCGTCCCGTAGAGATCGAGTTTGCCGTGAATGTCGATCCCGCCAATCACGACAAGGCTACTTTCTATCTGCTTCAGATCCGTCCGATCGTTGATAACAAAGAGATCATGGATGAAGACCTGACGCAGATTGAAAATGAAGAAACGATCCTTTCCTCTACCAGTGTCCTGGGGCATGGTATCGTGACAGACGTACAGGATATTATCTATGTAAAGAGCGGTGCTTTCAACTCGTCTAACAATCAGTTGATCGCTTACGAGATAGAGAAGCTGAACCGCCGTTTTACGGAAGAGGAAAAGAATTATGTGCTGGTTGGTCCCGGACGTTGGGGCAGCAGCGACTCCTGGCTGGGTATTCCGGTGAAGTGGCCACATATCAGTAACGCCCGTGTTATCGTGGAGTGCGGATTGGAGAACTATCGTGTCGACCCGAGCCAGGGAACGCATTTCTTCCAGAACCTGACCTCTTTCGGTGTCGGTTATTTCACGATCAACCCGTTCAAAGGCGACGGCTGGTTCGATGAGGCTTACCTGAATGCTTTGCCCGCTGTGGAAGATACCGAGTATCTGCGCCATGTCCGTTTCGACAAACCGATCGTCATAAAGATGGATGGGAAAAAGAGTTTAGGGGTGGTGCTTAAACCGGAATAAGAATAAAAACGGGGTCTGTATTACAGGCTCCGTTTTTATTTAGATATATCTTTAATCATTGTCTCAATTGTTGGAAGTAAAGATGAAATGTCTTCTTTTATTGTGGTGTAAACAATGCCTGCATCAATGTCGAAATAGTGATGTGCTATTTTATCACGAATTTGCATTACACCTTTCCAGTAAATATTGGGATATAGGGGTAGTATCTTCCCTTCCGTTATTTTATCAAAGTTTTTAACTGATTCTCCCAAGGCTATCAGATTCATGCAAATAGCGTCTAATCGAAGCATCCCGTCCGGAGTCTGTAGAAAATCGTCCATACAAGAAATCACGTTAGCACGTTCTTCGATCATTAATAAAGCTTTCCTTATATTATTCAAACATTGGATATGTAGTTCTTTATTAGACATAGATAGCTTCTTTACTGATGCGTTCTTTCAAATAATCATTCATATGTTCGCGGATGCGGATTAAGTCTACTGGACATCCGAACAGGTTTCTCAATTCAGACTGTATTTTGTCTAAAGTAAGTAAGGACGGTGCTTTCCCCTCATAACAAATATCAACATCACTACCTTCTTTTTGTTCTCCCCGTGCTACTGAGCCAAAAATCCCCATACGGGTTATACCATAATTCCCGGCATGCTGAGTTTTATAGTTCTTTAATATGGCGAGGTATTCTGCTGTTGTTTTCATATTATCTTGTTTTAGGACAAAGATAAAAATATTCTGGAATATATCATATCAGATATATTGGTAACCAACTATATTAATACATTTCTCATTTCTGTATATCTTTTGGAATATCTATTATATAAATAAGTCCTCTCATGCACTAGGCAGAGAGGACTTTATTGTTTGATGATACAATAATCGATCAGTCTTTCTTCTTGATAAAGTCCGAAGGATAATTCACCTTATTGATGATTTCATTGTCTTTCAAGCGGATCCAGGTCTTGAAGCCATTTTCACCTTCTGTCATTTCGATCACACGTGCACCGTTGGTCAGGTTGTTATAAACCGTGTCGCCACCTGTATAACGACCGTAAGCCAGTAAGATGCCTTTCCAATAAACGGCATAATCGTCATCGTGGTCGTGTCCGACAAATACACCCTGGATATCACCCATCTCTTTCATGGAAGCGAACAGGCCGGAATTCAGTTGCGGAGCGCAAGCTCTTTCCTTACGTGTTCCTACCAGAATAGCGGTTTCGTCGGATGCAGCCTGGTTGTATTCCGGTAAGGCGATGTGGAAGAATGCCAGAGATGGAACAGGTGTTCCGCCGTTCTGTTTTGTATATTGGGCACTGTTCTCACGATACCATTGTATCTGGTCGAACTTGATGTAATCGTATCCGCCGATTCCTCCGATCTGTGAATAAGAATGAGAGTCCATGCAATAGAGGACGGTTGCATCCTTCTTTCCGTCGGATGATTTGACCGGCAGGATATAATTGCTGGCACCTGATACGCCTGCAACGGAATCGGTCAGGTTGTAAGGGATCGTTTTGATGATATCGAACAACTCCGTACGTGTCAGCCCCTGTTCATTGTCATGGTTACCGAATGTCATACCGAAAGGTATTTTGCGTTTAGAGGCCAGGTTGAGAATGGTTCTCATTCCTTCTTCCGCCGGTTTGCCATAAATGACATCGCCGGTAAAAAGGACCAGGTCCGGTTTTTCAGTATCCAACACTTCATTGATCCTTTCAATCGAGATAGCCGATTTCGGGTTGTTATGAATATAATGTACGTCGGTAAACTGAACGATCTTGAATTTTCCGTCCTTATTGAATTGAAGTGCCGGTTGCTGGGCGTTTGCATTTAACAGACCACCTAACAGGCATAAGATACTTATAAATAATCTTTTCATCTCTTTTCTATATTATTTGAATACCGGCATTGGACGACCGATCCAAACCTGAGGCTGGGTCAGACCTAATAAAGCTGCAAGGGTAGAGGCGCAGTCGAACTGCATCATGCTGACATTGTCGAAGCAATAACCTTTCTTTACGTTCTTTCCGGAGATGATGAACGGAGTCTCCATTTCCAGCATGGTCTTGCCTCCGTGTCCCTTATTGATCCCACCGTGGTCTGCTGTGATAACAAAGATTGTTTCGTCCAGCATACCGGCCTGTTTAACGGCGTCGACGATTTTTCCGATGTTTTTATCCAACTCTTTCAGCGTATTGTAATAAGAAGGTGTGTCGTGTCCGTCGGCATGACCTACATGATCCGGATTGTCGAAGATAACGGCAAACAGGTTCGGCTTTTTCTCTGTGATATACTTCACCGCCATTTCTGTCAAAACGGTTGGATATTTATTATAATCCGGTCCCTGGGCATGATAGCTGAGTGCCAGTGTATCTACCAGATATTTGATGCCGTCCCAGTCATAGACACAACCGATTTCTGCTTTCGGGGCAGCGTCGCGGTACAGTTGGAAAACTGTTGGGAAAATACCATGTTGATTCAATTCACGTGAAGGAAGTTCAGGTGTTTTTGATCCCCATTCGGTGTATCCGTGAAGCTCCGGTCCCGCACCCATAAACATAGAAGCCCAGTTCACAGCACTGGAAGAAGGCAGAACGGAACGTTTTTTCAATGTGTAAGAACCGTCTTTCATTAATTGTTTGGTCACCGGCATCTCTGCTTTTTCTACGCTGTAAGCCCCCCAGCCGTCGAGACCGATCCAGATTACATGTTTTGCTTTTGGTTTGGCAGCAAAAGCCGAACTGATCGTTACAATGGTTAAAACCAAAATAAGAAGTAAGTTTCTTTTTTTCATGATATGTGTTTAATTTTGTATTAGTTCACCAAAGGTATGTATAATTGGAGCTACTCCCTAATTATCATAAGTTCTTTTATTATTATTTTATAGTAATATCGAATTGGTCATACGATTCCGTTCTCCAGGATTTGTCGGCTGTTGTCGGCGAAATGGCGAAAAGTGGAGAAAATGTTTTGATCTTGATCGTCTGTCCGTCAGGCATAAATTCCATGATACGGAGCCAGCCGTCGCCGCCGTTGCCATGCCAGAAACCATCGGCAGTCTGGGCGTTGAACATCATTTGCGGGATATCCTTACCGGCTGCATTCTTTTCGATGCTGAAACCGACATTGTCTTTATGCGGAGCGATTTCACATTCATGTCCGCAAACAACCAGGCAGATATTCTTCGACGGATAAACCAGCTTTTGCCAAATGGCTTCTCCATAGTTTGCCGGAGATATCTTATAGTTTTCTTTCAGGCGCCGTTTTCCGTCTGCAGTCAGGAAGGAGTGGGTCAGCAGGATCACTTTGTGATTGGCATATTTGGGTTTCTCTGTCACAGCTTTAGCCCATTCGATGGCTTCGTCGCGTGGCGCGAATTCCAGAGAGACCACCAGTATTTTACCCCATGTTTCAGTGTTAAATTCATAAGCTGCGTTTTCGAGTGTCGGGATTCCCTGATAATTGTTACCTACTTCAACCAGCGAATTTCTCCAGCAGGAATTTCTTTCTGACGGGAAATACTCCGGTAGACGGCACAGACGGTTCTCAGCCTTTTCGTATCCGTAATCATGGTTTCCGGTGCAGACCACATAAGGCAATTTATTATCCAGTCGGGCAAATGCCTGTGAGGCAGCTTTCCATTGTTCTTCGCTGGTCTGGTTGCCGTTTACTCCGTCAGGAATGCGGATTTCGTTCTGTTCTACCAGGTCGCCGGTACAAAGAACGGCTTCGATATTCAGTCTCTCTTTGTTGTTGGCGGTCCATGCCGTCATCAGTTCGAACAGCGGCTGGTTTACATCGAATTTGGTGTAACTCTGGGGGTCGGGCAACAAGATCATGGAGAATGATCTGTCGTCTGTCAACTTGGGTTGCATAGGCTGTACCTGTGCATTCATTGTCATTAGGTTCAGTAAAGCGATGACTGATAAAAATAATCCTTTTTTCATGTGTATTTAGTTTAATGTATTATTTGCCTGAAAGAGGCGTCAGTTCAAATGTTGTCAGTACAGCGGCATGGTCGGATGCCCATACATCGTCAATCTCCGGGGTTGTTTTTACAATTTTGGAAGAAACGGCCCGGATATTATTCCCTTTATAGTAGAGAAAGTCGATCCGGCTAACCTGCAAGTGTCCGTAAATAACAGCAAAAGTCCCTTCCGGGCGAGCTATTTCATCCGGATTTATTTCCCTGAAACTATCTTTATAACCTTGGTCGAGCATATATTGGGAAATAGGGAAGGGGACAGGTCCGTAACCGAAATGGATCGACGCTGCTTTTTTTGTCCAATCCAGATGGCTGCAAGAATTGAAATCGCCTCCTATGATGATTGGAGTATCTTCACCTTCTGTCAGATAAGGTTTTGTATCCTTTTCCAGAATATATTTCATGTCTTCTAATCCTCGGGCGGCATCTTCTGCTACCCAGGTAGAAGTATTATGTCCTATGCAAGGATAATTGCAGGAATATTCCGGTTGATAGGCATAACGTAACCAACAAGCGTTGACTAACAAGGGGCGATTGCCTGGCAGTGTTAATTTGACAGGATTGGAATTGAATGTTTTCTTTGTCGGTATGTCTGTTATAGGATACCGGCTGAAAAGAACCAGATTATCCTGGAGCGATGGTGTTTGCATATAATATCCCAGTGAATCCTGAATACGTTTCTGGCTACCGTAACCTTCCTGCATCGTGATAATGTCGGCATTTGTCGCTTTTACCAGATCGATGACACGTGCCTGACCGTCGTCTCCGACGTGGTTACCTCCATGCCAGATATTCCATTGCAGTACTTTTATGATGTTGGGATTGTTCTGGCTGTTTTCGCTGATCCTTTTATCGATATTCCTTTCACTTGTCTCCGGTATATAGGTCGTCTCTCCCAGCTTGAAAGAGGGGACGGATATTTTGATCTTGTTACCAACGGTGGCTTTTTCGGCTATGTCAGCTGTTACTAGCAGGTAATTGATACCCGGTGTTAATGTCAGAACTCCTTGTTCATCTTTAAATATCATTTTCTTTTTAGGTATTTCCCCCTGACCGAATAGTTCTGTTTTAATGTTTGACCGGGCGGTTTTCCCGGTATGATAGATATGGATCTGCGATATGTCGGACAGTGTTGTGACATCAGACAGGTCGAGTTCAAGTTCTGTCAGGCGTAATGGATTTCGGTCTCCGGTTACGGCGATTCGGAGTTTAAGGATCTGGTCGTCCGAACTACCCTGATCTGCATCCCATTCGCTATCTATTACGATTGCATTGAATAATTCTTGCTGTTTAGCGGGTTTTACGAATTTTGGATTGTCATTGGGAACTGTGTATGCCATTGGAATGCTACCTTTATATTGGAGCCTTCCGTTTCTGATATGGTATGCCTGGTCTCCCTTACCGACCCAGTTTGTCGAAACATCTTCTATGCCGTCGTCAAAGTTATAGTATGCGACCAGTGTTTTAAATTGCGGGTGAGTGGGTTCCAAAGGTTTGCCCATCCATTCTTTGAGTGTTTCTGTCGGCACGGCGGAATTCCAGATACGGACTTCATCCATTAATCCTCCGAAGGTTGTAAGATCGTCTTCATTTACTCCTAATGCTCCGGGAAGAACAGACATGGCTGTTATTTTACTATCGATGACTTCTCCGTCCAGGTAAAGCCGGGTGGCAACACCGTCGCAGCTTAGTGCTACATGATGCCATTGGTCGTCCAGTACTTCTTTTGACCACAGATCGGGCCATGTACTGTGAAGTCTTCCGTTCTCGATAACCAGAGGCAGATAATCTGCCCTGTTTGTCAGGCTATATTCGCCTCCGCCAAAAAGAACTTCCTGTTCTTTCCAGGAATTGTCATCGCCTTTGACCCATGCTTCGAGGGTCCATGAGCCATTGAGATATCCGATACCGGTGCGGACATTATTGTCTTTGCCGTCCAGATGAAGGGCCAGGTTTTGAGAGGATTGTTGGGCTGTGACCGGAATAACAAATAAATAAGCAAAAAGAAAAATGATAATATGTTTCATGGTGATGTGTTTTTTTGATCATCTAAAAGTAGTTGATTTTATACAATAAGCAACTGCTTTTAAGTGTTTATTTTTAGAAACAAATTTACCGAATAGTAGGTTGTTCATCCATTCTATTCGGTAAATTCAAAAGTAACAGTGAACTATATTATTTTAATACCCACATAATTTTATTCACGTCTTCGGCTCCTCCCCATTGGCGGTTAACTGCATTGATCAGTTGTTCCTTATTGTAATTCGTTTCTGATTCAGGATATAACCATCTTACCGGAATTTTGTACTTATCGTCATTCAGGTTTGTTTCCGGGTTGATCGGTAATTCCGGATAACCGGTACGTCTGTAATCATAATAAGAGTCCCAGGCCAGGTGGAAATAAGAGGCTAAGAATGCCTGCATCCATATTTGTTTCAGCCGGTCGAGTGATGTCCCGTTTGTAGCATAGGCTACATCTTCTCCCTTTAGATATTGGGTGATATACTCGTCTGTGATGGTCATTCCCTGATTATATTCCGGAGAAGAAACCGTCGTACGTACGAATTCAAACGAGGCGCGGATACCTTCTTCATAATAATTTTGAGCAGATCCGCTGATCCATCCTCTTTCAACAGCTTCGGCCAATACAAAATTCATATCAGCATATCCCAATCGTATAGAAGGAACTCCGACATAATCTGTGCGATAAATATCGTTGGGGCGGCAATGCATTTTGTTAGAGATCTTTTTCTGTTCCGTGTTGAATAATCCTGCGGCTTCAACTCCCTGATAGGCATTCCAATCGTTTTTTTCCAACAAGGTTTCACCTTTCGGCAGATATATTGGATCTGTCAGAGCCTGCATCGGGGCAAAGTAAGAGAATAACCGATAATCTTTGTACTTTTTCAGCGGATCGATCAAAGTGGTTGTTCCTGCATACACATTGATACTTCTTGTTAGATCCTGATGAAAAGGATTTTTCTGGCCATCTTTATTGGAATAAGTAACCTGGAGGTTATCATCATTCCCTTCAAAAAGATTCCCTTCTTTTACAATTTGTGCAAATTTTTCTTTGATCTGTAACTCCGGTGTGTCATCCGCTCTTTTCTGTAAAGCCATTAATACTTTCAGGCGGAGCACATTGGTCGCTTTTCTCCATTTAGCAGGATCGCCGTTGTAAAACGGATCACCGCTGATACCTTCCGTCGCTTTGGCAAAATGACTGTCTGCCTGTTCCAGATCGTCGAGTATCCCTTTGAATACCTCTTTTTGTTCATCATATTTAGGATATCTGAACTCATTGACCTGAAGCGCTTCGCTATAGGGAATGTCTCCCATATCCATTGTTGTCCGGTAAAATGCCCAGCCCTTTAAATAATAATAGAGACCTGTATAAGCATCTTTATTGGATTCGGAGGATAATTCAACCATTTTTTGTGCATTGGTAAGTCCCTGTATGGCACTGAAGCTTCCTTTTTCCACACGATTGTATTGATAATTATCCATTTGTTCTCCCCAGAACATGCGTTTGCACATGAATTCACCATTATCACTGCTCGCTGATTTTACATGATCCAGTATCACTTTAGTTGCAAGCATTGCCGGGGACACTTTTGTTGTTGCATCCGGATTGGTATTCAGATCATCAAAAGAAGATGTGCAGCCATTCCAGATCATAGATATTCCTATTGCACTGAAAGCAAATAGAGATTGCTTTATATATTTCGTTGTTTTCATATATTCTACCTTTAGAAGTTTGCTTTTATGTTAAAACCGATGTATCGTTGAGAAGGTGAATTCAAACTTTCGTAACCACTGCTATCTCCTCCTTTGTCAGGGTCTGCGTATTTGTATTCTTTGGCCCATAAGAATAAATTCTGGCCTGTCAGGCTGACCGATGCCGCTTTCATTCCTATTTTTCCACACCACAATTGAGGTATGTCATAAGTAAATGTCAGATTTCTTAGTTTGAAGAATGTTTCATCCAATACATTCTGGCGGCTGGGACGACTGGTTGAGTCATGGTATTTTGAAATATATGCTTCATAAGATACTACAACATCATTAGGAGCGAAAACGCGGGTATCGCTGAGGATGTTTCCATCCGGGTCACGTTCAACACTACCGGATACAACTTTGACACCTTCTCCGATGAATGTTTTGTTTCCATTGACCACCTCTTCATATCGCCATTGATTGTCGGAGTCTTTATGTGCACCGGAGTTCCATAACATTTGGTGGGTGCGTGAGTATGACATGCCTCCAATACGTCCGTCGATAGTGAAGTTGAGTGTAAAGTTTTTATATCTGAAAGTATTGGTGATACCCCAAACCAGGTCGGGAGTCAGATTTCCTACTTTGGTTTTGAAGTTTTGTTTTACCGGAATACCTCCGTTATGTATGATATTTCCGTCCGGATCTCTGTCCCAGTCATATATATCGAACCAATCCCAGCTTTCACCTTTTTTTACCCAGGGTTTTTTAGTTGAATAATCTGGGTCGATTTTGAAGTAAGAATATTTATCATGTCCCCAGTTTGTAAGAATGTCCCATTGGAAATCTTTATTTTTTATAGGACTTCCCCCTATGGTCAATTCATAACCGTTTCTCAATCTTTCTTCTTTAAAGTTGACCTGAACGGAGCTGAAACCTGTTGCAGAACTTATACCGCCGGAAATGATAAAGTCTGATTCAAGTTTTCTGAAATATGCAAAGTCTGCGTATAATCTGTTATTGAAGAAATTAACAGCTGTACCGACTTCATATACCATAGATTTTTTAGGACGTACATTACCTCCGATAACAGATGAAGGATAAGAAGCCGTACCTAATCCATCCCAAACATTGGTAGAGACAGAGTAAACATTATTATTATCGTAAACTGCAGCATCTTGTTTGGAGGTTGTCCATGAACCTCTTATTTTCCAGAAATTCCAAACTTCAGGTAATGTGATAATCTCTGAAAGTACTATACTTCCAGCTAAGGAAGGATAGAAATAAGAACGCGTCTCTTTGGATAGTGTGGAAGACCAGTCGTTACGTCCGGTTACGTCCAGAAAATAAGTACTAGCCCATGACAATGAAAGTTTGCCATATAGACTGTTCACTCTTTTCCTCTTTAATTCACTGCTGGCAGAAATAGGATCGACACTGGCTTTCAGAGAGTAAAATCCAGGAATAGTGAGTCCTCCGGCTGTTGTACTTCTCAATTTGTCATCAGAATAGAAGTAGATATTTCCTCCGGCTAAAACATTCATATTTAGTTTACCCCATGTTTTATCAGCCATCAACATAGCATCGGTGTTAATACTATACCCCGAATTTCTGCTGATTCCGAAGAAACCGTTTTTGTCCCATGCGTAGTTTGCGCTTTTTGCGTTTCTCCATTGATTTTTCTTAGAATAAAAATCAAGGCCTCCCCTTAACATGGCTTTTAACCACGGAGTAATTTCATAGGATGAGTTCATATACACATTCAATATATCGGTGTCATAAGCATCGACTACTTCATTCGCTTTAAACCAGGGGTTATCATACCAACTGTTATCGTACCAGTTTTGCTGTTCATCTTCTTTGCCTTCAACCCAATAGTTTTTATAATCACGTACGTCGTATTCTGTGCCACCCCAAATTACCATGTCGTAAATATAGCTACCGCTATAACCGGAACCGTTGTCGTTTGATGACACACGTTTGTTGTATGACGCTGATCCTTCCAGTTTGAAGTTTTTGTAACTCATTTCACCTCCGGCTGTATAAGTTATTTTGTTCAGTTTCTGGTTCGGATATTGTCCCTTGTTGAATACGTGGGTCAATGATGTTCTGAACGAGCCGTATTTTCCTTTTTGCGAGACACTGACATTGTTGTTTGTGATCGCACTGAATTGGAGGAAGTTTTTAAAGTTATTTTTTCCTTTGGATGTTAACTCCATTTCCCTCCACTCGAATGTTTCCGGATCGTATTGAATAGCCGTTCTTCCGATATCCAATTTGTCTCCCCATACATAATCGCTATTGTATTTTCCACCATAACCTCTACTATAAGATGATTGTACTTCCGGAAATGCCAGATATCCTGCGAAAAACATTGTGTTACTGTTGATCTCTACATTGATACCTTCATTTTGTGAACCTCTCTTGGTAGTGATCATGATCGCACCGGTCGTACCGCGTGCTCCGTACAAAGCAGAAGCGGTGGCACCTTTTAAAACATCGATGGATTCGATATCGTCAGGTGCAATTTCGTTCAATGTCATATTTCCATATGGGATACCGTCAATGATCAATATGGGAGTTTCTCCTCTTAATTTCAAAGAAGGAGCTTCGTTGAATTCGGTACTGTTCTTAACATTTAAACCTGCCACTTTTCCGGTTAATGAAGTTCCGACATCGATGCTTTTTGCAGAGGTTAATGCTTTCGCATCTACTTTTTGAACTGCATATCCCAAGGCTTTTTCTTCACGTTTGATACCTAACGCCGTTACAACTACTTCATTTAAGTTTTGAGTGTCTTCTGTCAATTGTATGTTGAAGACTGTCTGGTTTCCTACGATAATAGCCTTGGATACGTATCCGATATAGGAGATTACCAATGTCGATTTATTGGGCACGGATAAACTGAATTTACCGTTGATATCGGTCACGGTACCGTTTGTAGATCCTTTCTCCAATACATTTGCTCCGATGATCGGTTCGCCGTTGCTATCGGTAATAGTACCGGATATGTTTTTTATGGCTTGCTGTACGACAGCACTCATCAGCATCTCTTTGGGTGAGAGGATAATACTTTTATCCAGAACCTTATAACTGATATCCGTTCCGTTAAATAATTGTTCAAGGACGTTGAATACATCCTTTTTTTTACTTTTAATAGAAACAACACGATTCGTATTTACCTGTTTGTTGTTGTAGAAGAAATGAAACTCAGATTGTTTCTCAATTTCATCCAGGACCTCTTGTACCGTTTTGTTGTTAACGTTCAGAGTTAATGTTGCAGATTGACTGTAACTTTCGGAAGCATATGCCAGTCCGATGCATACAAATAACATTATTGCGGTGAGTCTCATACATAATGGTATTTTTTTCAGGACAATAAACGATGAATTCACCATCCTGAAATGTTGGATGCTAAAATAATTTGTCATAGATTTGTAAGTGATTTTAGAGTTAAAAAAATTCATTTGCTGGAGCTTGTCGCCAAACAAGCTTTCAGTTGTTTTTCATACGGGGAAATACGCCAATATTTTCCCGTATGTTTTTTAAGGAGGTTCGAATGTTTTCATTTTAGTACTTGAATTTAGGTTGTTCATACTTCTATACATTTAATATAGTTCAACAATTGTTTTTTCTGATATTTTATCTGTTCCTGTTTCCGGATCAACGAACTTATAATGAATGCCGGATGATAAGCGGAAGTGTTCAAGTATAAGATGCAGATGTTGCCCGTCGAAAGGTCCCGTAAATGAGTTTTCATATAGAAGATCATTCTTTACGATGAATTCAACATTGAATCGTTTACTTAATACATTTAATGCGTCTTCAAATGGAGTGTTTCTGAAAATAACCAAACCGTCTTTCCAGGCTGTTAGCGTAGGAAGATAAGGTTTGCTCAGGCTGACTCCTCTGGTTTTTGAGTTATAGGAGATTTCATCATTGGGTTTCATGATCATCGTCTCTTCTGTATTGTTTTTGTTTTGGAATGAGAGTCTTACAGAGCCGGAGATCAGCGTCGTGACCACCTTATTACTCTCTTTATAAGCTTCCATATTGAATTCTGTACCCAACACTTCCGCTTTCAGATTAAAAGGAGTGTTTACTATGAATTTTTTCGATTTGTCTTTTTGTACGGAAAAATAAGCTTCACCCTCCATTTCAACGTTTCGTGTGTCTCCTGTGAATTTCTGCGGATGCTTCAGGTAAGAGCGGGAGTTGAGCCATACCTTGCTGCCGTCAGGGAGATTAACGGTTGCAACCATTCCCGGATTAGTCCTGATTTCTATGAATTCGACCGGTTCTTCTTTTGTTGCATAATAGAGTGTGCTGATTAATAAGGGTATAACAAGAATCGCCGCGATCCGTTGTAATTGAAGAATGAAAGATCGTTTATTATTCTCTTTTTTGCTGAATCTGACTTTTACCTCCTTTAATGCTTTGGTCGAATCGATGGATTTGATCGTATTGATCGTATCTGTGGCAAAGTAGATGTATTCGATATCCCGTGCTATTTTCCGGTTTTCTTCAGTTTCCTGTATCCAGGCTTCCACCTCCTGTTTTTGAACAGGGGAAAGAATACCGGAAAAATAGTCCAATAATGCTTGTTCGTCTATATGTTTTTGTGTGTCCATTTTGTCTCTTTTATAATTAAGACTAATGAACTGGGAAACCTCCTAAACGAAAAAGTGTTTTTTTGTGATAATTTTTTTTGATTACTGAAAGAGTTCTAGTAAGACTATGGTTAATATGGTTGATTTTGTGGGCGTTGATATATCTAAAAGCTTGTATTTTTTAACATTATAAAAACTTAATCGGAATGTAATAGGTCAATGTGTTGAAAAATGTTATTTTTGCACAACTATATACATGAGTCTTACTAGAACTAAATACTTTTTATATGCTTTCTACTGTAACAGACAAAACAAACGACGAGATTCTTTTTCAAAGGATCCAGGTTGGTGATGTGAAAGCATTCGATATTTTGTTTATGCGTTACTATCCTTTGTTATGTGCGTATGCTAAACGATTTGTCGATTTTGATGACGGACAGGAGATAGTACAGGATGTGATGGTTTGGTTCTGGGAGAATAGTTCCATGCAGGTGATCGAGTCTTCTCCTAAAAATTATCTGTTTAGGGCCGTAAAGAACAGATGTCTTACATTGATTAATCGTAACGAGCTGAAACAGCGGATAGTCGATACTATCTCTGTAAATATGCAGGCTCAGTATGAGGATCCTGATTTTTACATCGTGGAAGAACTGGCAAGAAATATTGAAACAGCCTTGTCCCGCTTGCCGGCAAGCTATCGGGAAGCTTTTGAAATGAACCGGTTCCAGAATATGACTTATAGCGAGATTGCAGAAAAACTGAATGTTTCGTCTAAAACAGTCGATTACCGTATTCAACAGGCATTGAAACTTCTTCGTACCGAACTGAAAGATTATTTGCCATTGTTGATGGCCTTAGTCAGAATTGTTTGAATACATTTCCAGCTAAAGCCACCTACCTTTTTATTGATTTTTCATCCATTCTTCCGCTTTAGCCAGCGCATCCGGTTTTCCTATATCCAGTAACCGCAGGTTTTCGGCTGCATAAGCGTGGATATTCGTCTTGGCACAGATCGAGAGATAAAAATTGATGATCGGAAATTTTCCCGTCCATTCTTCCATCCAGTCGAATATTTTAGGCGATAAGACATGGATACCGCTAAAAGCATATTCGTTGTACTGATTAGGGTCGAAATCCGGATAGAAAGATTTAACTTCTCCGGTTTCGTGGTTACGCCATCCGCATAATCGGTTCTTTTCATTGAACAGGAGATAACGTGATGTATTGCGTTTACTGACCAGCAAGGTGGCAAGCGGATTAGTTTCCAGGTGACGATCATATAACTTTTTCAGGTCGACGTTCGACATGATATCGACATTGTGTACCAGGAACGGTTCGTTTCCCTGGAGAAATTTGGCAGCCTTTTTTATTCCTCCTCCGGTGTCGAGCAGATAATCCCGTTCGTCGGAAATATGGATCTGAACGCCAAAATTGTTATTGGCGGCCAGGAAATCAATGATCTGGTCTCCCAGGTGGTGAACGTTGATAACGATTTGATGAAACCCTGCATCCTTTAGTCTCAGGATCACATGCTCCAACATTGGTCTTCCATTTATTGGTATCAATGCTTTTGGGGTATTGTCAGTCATCGGCTTGAGGCGGGACCCCATACCGGCTGCAAAAATCATAGCTTTCATAATATTGCGTCAAAGATTTGTTCTATATTCTGTTCCCTGTGGGTCAAGTCTACTTTTACTCCGAATTTCGCATGCAGATGCTCTGCCAGATGCTGTGCCGAATAGACGGAACGATGTTGTCCGCCGGTACAACCGAAAGAGATCATCAGGTTCGTGAATCCGCGATCCAGATAACGTTTTACCGAAGCATCGACAATCGTATATACATGTTCGAGGAACTGAGTGATCTCTCCGTCTTCTTCCAGAAAACGGATCACCGGCTCGTCCAGCCCCGTAAAGTGGTTGTATCGTTCATATTTCCCGGGGTTATTGATTGCCCGGCAATCGAAGACGAAACCACCGCCGTTTCCACTCGGGTCGTTCGGTATCCCTTTTTTATATGCGAAACTGACGATCTTGACTTCCAGCATCCGTTTTTGTATATCGTCCCTGAATTGAGTCAGACCGGTCAATTCTCTCAGGACGGAACACAGATACGGATATTCCGGATAATCGTTCTTTAATAACTGTCGCAGGTTGTTGATGGCAAAAGGGACGCTTTGGATAAAATGTGGTTTCTTTTCAAAGTATCCTCTGAATCCGTAAGCGCCCAGCACCTGTAAGGTGCGGAATAAGACAAAATGACGTAGTTGACGGAAAAAATATTCTTCGTCTACGTCCGTATATTTTCGTAATGCCTGCAAATAATCGGCTAGCAATTCATTCCTTAAATCTTCCGGGTAATTGGCTTTGGCCTGCCAGAGGAAAGAGGCTACATCATAATAGACCGGCCCTTTCCGTCCTCCCTGGAAATCAATAAACCAGGGTTCGCCTTCTTTGATCATCACGTTACGTGACTGAAAATCCCGATACAGGAAAGTAGGAGAGGCGTCTTGTAATAAGACATCGCTCATTTTCTGGAAATCATCTTCCAGACGGTCTTCCTGAAACTCCATGCCTGTTGCTTTCAGGAAACAATATTTGAAGTAATTCAAGTCCCAGAGAATGGAACGCTCGTTGAATTCCGGTTGAGGGTAACAATTACTGTAATCGAATCCGTCGGCTCCCGCATACTGGATAGAAGGGAGCTTCGTGATTGTCTTGTGTAACAGACGACGTTCTTCTTCATCGAACACACAGCTTTTACGTCCTTTTTCTATGGCGTTGAAGAGCATGGTATCTCCCAGGTCTTCCTGCAGATAAAAGGAATAATCGTCCGAATGGAAATGTACCTCCGGAACGTTGATACCTTTTCCTTTGAAAAATCCGGCCATATAAATAAATGCTTTATTCTCTTCCAGGGAAGAGCCGCTGACCCCGATCAGTGTCTTCGGTCCGGATATTCTGAAATACCGGCGGTTAGAGCCTGATGAAGGAAGTTCAGTTATATCTTCGGCCTGTGAACCTGTGTATCCGTAGTAGAGTCTTTTTAATTCTTCTGTTACCATAATTTTTTGAATTACGGCACTAAGGTAAGTGTTTTTTGTCAGGGGAGGAAACTTATCAAAGACATTCGCTATTGTATTTGGTTTTTGTTACGATGTAATTTGAATTAGTATACGTGGTAAATAAAATTACATGCTGTCCTGTCCTGAAATAAGTTGACAGTCTTGAAAAAAAATAAGTTTCAAAAAGGACTA
>NZ_QUGR01000016.1:0-109661 GCF_003479145.1 Parabacteroides sp. AF18-52 | reverse complement strand
AGTTTCTGCGCGATTTCAAGCGTCTGTTCCGCCGTGAAGCCGTGCTTGGCGTTGGCTTCCTTCTGGAGCGTGGTCAGGTCATACAGGAGCGGAGTTTCCTCTATCTTCTCTTTACGTTCGGCTTTTGTGACAGTGGCAAAGCCGGCTTCCTTTACCTTATTATATAGTGCTGTGGCAGGTTCTTTCTCTTTCCATTTCTTGGAAGATGAGAGTTTCACCACTTCGCCGTCGCCTGTGTCTGCGGCGATATGGAGCTGCCAGAAAGGTTCCACCGTGAAACGGCGGTTTTCCCAATAGCGAGCGCACACCATCGCCAGCGTGGGTGTCTGCACCCGTCCGACGGAATATGTGCCGTGTCCGGCTGCGATGGAGAGTGCCTGCGTGCCGTTGATGCCCACAAGCCAGTCGGATTCGCTCCGTGCTTTGGCGGCAAGGTAGAGGTTGTCGTATTTGTCGCCCGCTTCGAGGTTACGCAACCCCTCGCGGATAGCCTTATCGGTGAGCGAACTTATCCAGAGGCGCACGAAAGGCGTGGTACATCCGATATAATGGTAGAGGTATCTGAAGATAAGCTCACCTTCGCGTCCTGCATCGGTCGCCACAATGATCTGCTCGCTTTCCTTGAAAAGACGGGCGATGATTTTTATCTGCGACACCACGCCGCTGTCGGGTTTGTAGCCCTTCTCTGTCTTTTCCTGACGGGGAATGAGCGTGAAGGTTTCGGGAATGACGGGCAGGTTGTCACGGACGAAGCCGCGTATGCCGTAGCCGTCGGGCATGGCAAGCTGGACGAGGTGTCCGAACGCCCATGTCACGGCATAGCCGCCTCCCTCGAAATATCCTTCCTCTCTCTTTGTCGCGCCTACGATGCGGGCGATTTCACGTGCCACGGATGGCTTTTCTGCAATGATTGTCTTCATGCTGTTTTACTTTTTAATGGATTATTACTTTGGATTTAGTGGCGGACACGGGATGTTACATCTTCATGCCCTTGTTGTTTTTCTTCTGAGGCTTTTCCTGCTGCTTTTGCTGTTTGTCGTCTTTCGGAGCGGTCTGCCCTTTCAGCAACGGCTCTTTCAGGTTCTTGGTCGCCTCGTTGGTCTTTCCTTCGCTGTTCACCGCCACCTGTGTGCGGCTCTCGTTGGACGGGGCGACCTTCTGCGCGTTGTCGGGGTTGGTGTCGTAGCGGTACGGACGTCCCTTCTCCGGGTTGAACTTGATGTACATCGTGGCGTGGAAGCCTTGCTTGTCGGTCACGTTCTCCAGTTTGATGGCTTTGCCTGCCGCGTAATCGGCTTTCTGCTGGTCGGTGAAGTTCACACCGCTCCATTTGCTGATGGGGCGGATGCTGCCGTCGGCGTTCGTCCACGTGTTGCGGCGTTGCTCTTTCTGTGGGGCTGCGGAGTTTTCCATGCCCTGAGCCTGTCCCTGCGTGGGATTGTTCTTGGCTTCCTGCGTCTGGGCGGTACGGGGCGACCTGCCGGTTCCCGGTACGAACTCCACGCCTCGCTGCTCTACATTCACTTGGAGGGTGGTGACGAACTTCCTGCCGTCGTTACGCTCGATGAGCTTGTCGCGCACGGGCAGCCCGGCACGCAACATATCCTGTTCCTGTTTGGTGATTTCCGTCTTTCCGATGCGCTCCGGTATGCGTACCTTGTTTGCTGGTATGTCTGTGATTTCATTCGTCTTGCGGTCTATGCTGATGAACGAGGGGATGATTTCACCCGTTTCCCTGTCCACGATGTCCACGACCCTGCCGAGGTTGCCCGTTTCGCGCAGGTTCTTACGGTCTTCGTCGGAGAACTTGTGTTCCTTGTACTCGTCGAGTTTCTGCTCCTTGCGGATGAAATGCGGCACGAGGCTGACATTGCCTTCACCGTCTTTCTTGAAGGAAAGGCGGGCATCCAGCTCGAAAGCCTCGCCGCCGAACTTGGGCGACACTTTCACCAAATCGGACTTGCCGTAGTTGAGCATCTTCTGAAGGTCGCCGGACTTTTCAAGGTCGTCACGTTTCACGCCCCATTTCTCTTCCAGCTCCTGCCAGTTGATTTTGCTCTCGTCAATGGGCTGGTAGCCCCGTCTGCCTTGCGTCTGTTGTTGCGGGCCTTCCTGATTCTGTTCCTGCTTCTTTTCCATTTCTTCCTGTTTTGGGGTTTCTTTGGGCTGCTCTTCCTGCTTTTGTTCCGTCTGCTCCGTCTTTCCGGCGGTCTGTTCTTCCTTCACCTGCTTTTCGTAGCCGGAAGTGTCCACCTTGTGGGGCGCAAGCAGTTCCTTGTTGGCTTCGGGGTCTTTCAGCAGGTCTTTCATCACCTCCATCAGTTTGTCGGCTTGGTCTGCCGCGACACGGTAGAAACCGAAGCGGCTGGGTTCCTTGCACTGCCGGAAGAAGTTTTTGAAGAAGTTGTCCAGCACGTCGCCGTGGCGGTCGAATTGCAGGAAACTCTGCGCGTTCTCCGCTTTCGCGGGGGTGCGCTTGGGGGAACCGTCGGCATCCAGCCCGGCTACCACGCTGATCTCGCCCGTCTTCTCATCACGGACTATCAGCACGTCCTTTTCGCTTTTTTTCTTTGCCATTTGAAAAATGTTTTAATGGGTTATTTTTGAAAGAAATTATGGATACGAGCCTTGTAGAAGGCTATATCTTCCTTTTTGAAGTCCTTTACGTGTCCGGAAAGGAACGTCAGCACGTCCTCTTCGCTGTAATAGGTCTTTTTGCCGAGCGTCTTGTACGGCAACGCGCCGATGCTGCGGTAGCGTTGCAGGGTACGCTTGCTTATCTGGAGCAGCATACAGAGGTCTTGGTTGTCGAACATCCTGATACGCTCCATCGGGTTCGGGGCTTTGCCGGACGGCTGCAAGGACAGCAGCAGTTCGTCCTGACGGTCGAGCCGTTCCATCAGCTTCCGCATCCAGCTCTCAAAATTGTTTCGGGTAAGCAGTTCCATATGTCACGTCCTCCTTCTTTTGGGTTTGCCGCCGCCCGTGCGTAGCGTATGGTTGCGTTTCAGTTCCGTCGGTGTCGCCGCGTCTTCCATGACGGTGCAGTCCGCAAGCAGGCGGTCGATTTCAGACTGTCGGTAGCGGCATTTGCCGCGCAGCACTACATAGCCGATGCGATGCTCGTTACGCATACGCTGGAGGGTGCGGGTACTCACATTCAACAGGTGCGCCGCCTCACGGGTGGTGAGCAACCTGTCTGCGGATTTTTCCTTTCTTTCGCCGGAAACGGCACGCACGTGTGCCGCTATCTCGGCTATCTGTTCCGTCAATGCGGTGAAAGCGGAACTTTCCATCGTTATTACTTTCATATTCAGTCCTTTCTTTTGGTTTCTGCGGCAAAATTCGGCAATAAACAAAAGGGGCTTTAACAGCTCACTACGTGTCTCACGTAAGATTTTTATTGGAAATGGCTCCATTACCCGGACAGACGGCGCAACATACAGCCTTTCAGCGGGAAACGATATGCGTTCATGAGGATGGCGTTACCTTTGCGGCAAACCTGAAATGTTTTGAATATGGAAATTGTATCTATCGAGAAAAAGACCTTCGAGATGATGGTGGCGTCCTTCAACGCCCTCTCGGAGAAGGTTGCCGCCCTGAGGCGCAAGAGCGACGGCGGGCGGTTGGAAAGATGGCTCACGGGCGAGGAAGTCTGCGGGCAGTTGAGAATCAGCCCGCGCACGTTGCAGACGTTGCGCGACAAGCGGCTTATCGGCTACTCGCAGATAAACCGCAGGTTCTATTACAAGCCGGAAGAAGTTAGGAGGCTGATTCCGCTTATCGGTACGCTCTATCCCGGCGGCAGGTAATCTTATTATTCACCCACTGAATCCAAAGTTATGATGAACGAGAACAACGATGTTTTTACACTGGAGGACGAGCCGCTTGCCACCGTGGTGCAGAATATGCGCAAAGGCTCTAAATGGCTCTCTGCATTTTTGGAAAACTACCGTCCACCGCTGGACGGGGAACGTTACCTGACGGACAGGGAGGTGGCGGAGTTGCTCCGTGTGAGCCGCCGTACCTTGCAGGAATACCGTAACAACAGAGTGTTGCCCTTTATCCTTTTAGGCGGGAAGGTGCTTTACCCCGAATCGGGATTGCGTGAACTGCTGGAGGCGAATTACCGCAAACCGATGGAGTAATGTCCTGACATTCCGGAATAAAATGCGTACCTTTGTGGTTAAAACGAATACCATTATGCTTCGGAGTGAATTTGCAAAATTGTTAGAATCCACAATAATTCCTGAAGGAATTGAGCAAGAGGACATAAAATCCCGAATCTATCCTATAAGTGCAGCATTGATGTCAATGTTGCCACAAAAACTGTATAGATATAGGAGTTGTTCAACATTAAACCTTGATGCTTTTGACAAGGATCTGGTTTATGCTGTTACTGCTGATAAGTTTAATGACCCCTATGACACTCTTGTTTATTATAGTTTGGATAATATTCAAGAGCAAATGAGAGCTTGTTGTACAGAAGAATTTCTTGAACAATTCAAACAGATACTTGAAACTAAAGATTTCGAATTTCCTCCAAGTGTAATCCAATTTTTCGGAAGAAACAATTTGACAGGTTTAAAAAAACAGGTAATATCGTGTAACGGCATAAATCCATTGACATTAGCTCTTTTTAGTGTTGTAATGGAAAACATATTGAAAGAAATCCTATTAAAAATGGGGGATACATTAAAGGTCGTATCTACAATAGCATGTTTAAGTGAAAGCATAGATTCTGTTATAATGTGGAGTCACTATGCCCAAAATCATGAAGGGTTTGCATTGGAATATGATTTAAGGTTCTTATTAGAACAAGGAGAAATGAATTGTTGTATCTTGCCTGTTATATATGATAATAACCGCTTTGATGCAAATAGTTTTATTCAATGGTATATAGCAAAGAGCTTGGGGCTGGATGTTAAAAATATAGATTCACTATCGCATTTGAAAATGGCTATTCACAAATCCACACAGTGGGAATATGAAAATGAATGGCGTATTATTCATTCAGAGAAACAACCTGCCGCACATTCTCGTGCAACAAGCCTGAAAATTGTTCCTAAAGCAATCTATTATGGAGAGAGAATTTCAAACATCCACAAGAAAACTTTGCATTATATAGCACAAGAAAAAGGAATTGCGGAATATGATATGTACATTGATTGTGGCTCGTTAAAGTATGAGATGTTATATAAGCCATCTCAATTTTGATACCTCATATTCTTTAGCACATAATTTGTATATTCAAAATTGACTATTTTAAAGTTAAAACGGACAGCTTGATGGTTGTCCGTTTTTAATTGATTTTCATCGTCTTTTCAGCAGTAACCGCCTTTTCCGCTATGTACGAATAACATGTAGGCGGTATGCTTGTCTTTTGCAAGTGCCTTGTCCATCAGCCAGCGGCGGAAAAGATGGGCATGGTATGTGCTCAGCCGAAAGGTGACGGGGATGATTATCTCAAGCGAGTAAACATCCGCATACAGACCGTTTTCAAGTTGGATGTAGCGGCATGCCTCGTAGTCGTTCAGCACGTCCGTTTTGAGGATGGCTTTGATGGCGGCGTTCACTGCCGGGACACCCGTGTGGAACAGTCTGGCGATTTCTCCGGCGGTCATCCATACATCGTTACCGGTTACGCTGACCGCCTTGTCCTCAATGATGATTATGTCACGTTTCATGGCTTCTCTGTTTTAGATGGTACGACCTGCAAATTCTTCGATTTGGTTCAATCTCGCGGCAAGGTTCTCCATGTCTTGATTGAGCTTCTCTTTGGTTATTTTCGCGTATATCTGCGTTGTCTTTATGCTTTTGTGTCCCAGCATGGAACTGACCGTTTCGATGGGTACGCCGTTGGAGAGGAACACCGTCGTGGCGGCCGTGTGGCGGCTTTGATGCCATGTAATATGCTTGGTGATACCGCAACGCTTGGCGACGGCACGGATTCCGGCAAGGCACGTGTTATAGTGGGGTACGGGGAATATCCTGCCGTCCCCACACAGCCCACGGTATTTGTCGATGATGCGCTTCGCTATGTCGAGCATACGGATGTTGGACACCACACCCGTCTTCTGGCGGTTGATGTTTATCCACTCGTGTTCGTCAAAGTAGGTGCGGATATTCTCTTCCGTCAGGTTGCGCATATCGGCGAACGACAAGCCCGTGAAGGCGCAGAACAGGTATAAATCACGATACAGTTCTTGCTTCGCATTCTTCAGCTTACCTTCCATCAGCAGGCGGATTTCATCTTTCGTCAGAAAGCTGCGGGTCGTTTCCTCCTTCTTGATTTCATACTCGCGGAACGGGTCGCGCGTGAGCCACTCATTGTTGATGGCGATGAACACCATCGTCCGAAGCGGGCAGACATACAGCCACACGGTGTTGGTGCAGCAGTGTTTGTCCGTGCGCAGGAACATTTCAAAATCGGAAATGAAAGCGGGGGTAAGCTCTTTCAGGGCGATGTCCTTCACGTGGTAGCGGATGGTGAGGAACTCTTGCAGGTGCTTGTAAACGATCTTGTATTTGTCAAACGTGCCTTTGGCTTTCATGCCTGCCTCCACCTGCTTGGCATAGTCCTCGTTGTGTTGCCGGAACACCTGCAATAGCGTGTGGTAGCGGTGTTCCAGTCCAAGAAAGGCGTTTTTCACCTTTTCCGCAGTGACGAAGTTGTCACGCTCCATGATTTCCTGATAGTGCTTGTTGATGCGTACGCGCATCTTGTCGAGCATACGGTTCGTTTCGAGTGCAGCCGTGCTTCTGCCCGTGACACGTCCTCCTTTGGTGTCCCACAGCTTAGGATCGACGGTCAGTTTGCAGCTGAACTGTGTTTGGCTGCCGTCCACCGTGATACGTCCCATGACGGGTACTGTCCCGTCCTTTTTCACTACCTGACGTTTGAGGTAGTAGATAACTGAAAATGTACTCTTCATCGTCCTTAATTTTTTTAGGTTCAAAATTAGTCGGTGAAGAATCCTTCGTCGGTACGCAAAACACGGAGGAACGACGCAATCTTTTTCCGTAACTGGATTTGTCGCGTGAGTTGTTAGTAACTCACTATATCACAACGCCTTGTTTTGCCATTCGTGCCAATTTCGTCACCTATATGGTGTGGTTACGAACAAGTAACGTTGCGACGTCTTGACTTGGCTTCGGCAAGGATTGTGGTGGCGTTGGAGATAATCGGCTGCTTAAATGAAACCTCTGTAAATCAATTCTATTACTTCATTCTTCTGTATTCCACTTTTTTGTAGTATCTTTGTGGCAGGAAATTGATATATATATATTTGATAAAATAGTAAGAGGGAAGCTTGACAGACTTCCCTCTTTTCATCTATTTTAATTCAAACACAACTTTTTCCCGGATATCCGTAGAGGAGGCTCCGATGAGAATTTCGAACTGTCCGGGTTCGGCAACCCATTCATGTTTGCCGTCATTAAAGAAGCTCAGGGCATCGGTGCCGATGGTGAAGGATATCTGTTTCATCTCTCCCGGTTGCAGGTAAACTTTTTGAAAACCTTTCAGTTCCTTGACAGGACGGGGGAGTGATGATTTTTTGTCGCTGACGTAAAGCTGTACGACTTCTGCCCCTTCACGGTTACCTGTGTTTTTTACGGTTAGGGTGAAAGTGATAGGTTCGTTTTTCGTAATCGTCTTCTTGTCGGCTGTTATTTTTCCATATTCGAATGTAGTGTAGCTCAGACCGTGGCCGAAGCTGAAGAGCGGTTTGACTTTCTGCTTGTCTGCCCAACGGTAGCCGACGAAGATACTTTCGTTGTACTTCTCGTCTACTATGTTACTACCGTCATTTCTGGGAGTACCCGGATATTCGCCTAACCGGTGTGCACCTACGTCCTGTAAAGAGACAGGGAAGGTAAACGGTAACTTACCGGATGGATTTACATCACCGACTAATACCGAAGCAATGGCATTTCCCGCTTCCGATCCCAGATACCACGCCTGTACGATGGCCGGAACATCTTTCACCCACGGCATGGCGATGGCATTCCCTGAAATATTTACCAGGATCAGATTTTTATTCGCCTGAGCCAGGGCTGTTATTACCTGATCCTGTCCGTAAGATAAGCCTAGTTCCTTGCGGTCCGCGTCCTCACAGTCCTGATGCGCACTCTTGTTCAGACCACCGATAAAGATCACATAGTCGGCCTCCTTGGCTACAGCCACGGCTTCGGCTATTAATTCCTCCGGCGAACGGTTGTCTTCCAGATCCTGTCCGGACTTCACCCCATTGTATTCACCACTCGGATCGCCTACATAACCACGTGCATAAACTACTTCGGCTTTGTCACCCACTCTCTTCCGGATACCATCCAGCGGAGATAATTCGTATTTCACTTTAAGGGAAGAGGAACCGCCGCCTACGGTCATCATTTTGACGGCATTTTCACCGATAACGGCTATTTTCTTTGCACGGTTCAGGTCGATAGGGAGTACATTGTTCTTGTTTTGCAGCAAGACAATACCTTCTTCCCCGATTTGGCGGGCTGTGGTAAAATGTGCTTCCGAGCAAAGTGACCCGTAAGGACGGTTTTTATCCATATTCGTGCGATAAGCCAGGCGAAGGATACGTCTTACCTTGTCGTCCAGCTCTTTCGTTCCGACTTTACCCTCCCGGATCAGCTGAAGATAGGGATCTGCCAGGTAATAATTATCGTAAGCGTTGCTTGCTCCGTTGGATAATCCGTTGGTCCAGCTACCGAACTCCATATCGAGCCCGTTGGTTACGGCTTCCTGCGTATTATGAACGCCTCCCCAGTCGGAAACGACAACGCCGTCAAAACCCCAGTCGCCTTTCAGAATGTCATTCAACAGATATTGGTTATGGCAACCGTGCTGGTCTTTGTACAGATTATAAGAACCCATGATTGCCCAGGCTTTTCCTTCCTGAACAGCGGCTTTGAAGGCTGGCAGATAGATTTCGTGCAGAGCACGGTCATCTACAATTACATTGGTTGTATGACGGTTTACTTCCTGATTGTTTAGTGCATAATGCTTCACACAGGCTGCTACGCCATTCTGTTGAACACCTTGTATATAGGGAACCACCATCTTTCCGGCTAGATAAGGGTCTTCACCCATATATTCAAAGTTACGTCCGTTCAGTGGTGAGCGGTAAATGTTTACACCGGGACCCAGTAACACTGTTTTGTTACGATAGCGGGCTTCTTCGCCGATGCTCTTTCCGTACAACAAAGCTATTTCCGGATTCCAGGTAGCAGCCAGGCAGGTCAGCGCCGGGAAAGCGACACAAGAGTCGTTGGTCCATCCGGCTTGCTCCCATTCATCCCATAATACTTCGGGACGAATGCCATGAGGGCCGTCGGTCATCCAGAATTCCGGAATGCCCAGGCGTGCCACCCCCGGCGAACAGAATTTGGATTGCGCATGTGTCAGCGCCACTTTTTCTTCGAGTGTCAGACGCGACAGGGCATCTTCTACACGTTCTTCCATCGGTTTGTTGTTATCCAGATAAACCGGAATGCTTTGTTGCGCCTGGCTGAAAGAGGGCAGCAGCAATAGGAAGCAAGCAATATACTTAATCGGTTTCATGTTGTTTTATTGTGCTTTTAAACTTAGTGAGCGGATATATTCGTTCTGAATGATACAGTTCTGTAACCGGCTGTTCTCTATAAATTCCATGAGGGCAGCTTTTGCCTCTTCCTGGTTGGGACGGGTCTCGCGTATTTCCTGGTAGGTACTTCGGGGAGCTTCTGAGAAGGCTATGATACGGTCCCAGTTCTTAGGCGCTTTGATACCGGCAAAAGATGAGTCGTCGATCTTTTTATAGGGCCAGAAGGTCCAGCCGATGTTGTTCTCCTGCATGACGTGGCAGAATGCATTTTGCCAGGCTGCCGTGTTGTGACCGATCTCTCCCATGTACATCGGCAGGTTCACGCGGTCGCGGAAATCGATGATCTCCTGGATAGCGGCCTTTGTCGCTTCTCCGCCGTAACGATGGCAGGTGTACATGATCTTATCATCGAATGTGGAATCGGTAAACGGACGGAAATTACCGTTCCACTGGGCACCTCCCAGTAGGATGATGTGGTTGGTATCTGCCTCACGGATAGCCGAGACAGCCCGTTTATACAACGGTTCCAATTTCGCATTCAGCTCTTCCATATTGCTGAAATAAGGAGCGATAGGTTCGTTGGCCAGTTCGTATCCCAGGATAACCGGTTCGTTCTTATAGTATGTGGCTATTTTTTTCCAGATATTGCAGAACTGTTGCTGGCTGGCTTCGCTTTCAAACAGCCAGGGATAACCGTAACTGTCATCGATATTATCACCGGTCTGTCCGCCCGGGGCATCGTGCATATCGAGGATCAGGTACAAACCGGTTTCCCGGCACCAGTTGACAACACTGTCTATGCGGGCGAAACCGTCCTGGTTGGCTGTCAGCCCCATATAATCCTCATCGGTAAAGAGTTTATAATGGAAGGGGAGGCGGATCGTGTTGGCACCTGTCCCGGCGATGAACTGCACATCGTCGCGGGTAATATAATTGTCTTTGAATGATTTCCAGAACTCAGCGGTGAAATCAGGTCCGACCATTTCGCACAACATCTGGTTGATCCGTCCCGGTGAGTTCGTCTTGCTAAAGCCGAACATGTAGCCTTCGGGATTCAGCCAGTTACCGAGATTGGTCCCTTTGATAAAGAACTTCTGCCCCTTGGGGGTAATCAGGTCTGTTCCGGATATGCGCATAAATGCCTCCGGAGGCATATCGGTCGTGTCCGTACCTGTTGTTGTTGCGTCCTGCTGACATCCGGTACAGGATACCAGCAAAAGTATGATCATTAAATATAGATTCTTTTTCATATCTGTTATTCTACTGTGAATGTTGTTTGTAATCCTTCTGCACTGCTGGGACCGACCCAAAGGTTGAACTCACCCGGCTCCACTACTTTCTGCATGTCTATGTTCCAGAAAGCCAGCTCTTCGACAGGAAGAGAAAAGGTGACGGTTTTCTTTTCACCCTGCTTCAGGGGAACACGTTGGAAACCTTTCAGCTCTTTGACCGGACGGGTAACAGAGCCAAAGGTATCTTGTACGTACAATTGTACCACTTCTGTCCCGTCATATTTACCGGTATTGGTCAGGTCGAAACTGATTTCCAGTGTTCCGTTGGCAGCCAGCTTATCGTTGGCCAGTTGCAGGTTGTCGTATCCGAATGTGGTGTACGACAATCCATAACCGAAGGGGAACAGAGGATCGAAACCGGCATCCATATAGAAAGAGGTACAGCCCAGTGAAGTCTGCCCGGCTTCCAGCGGGATAGCGTCGATCAGCGTTTCCTGGCGGGATGCGGGGCGGCCTGTATTGTTATGGGCATAGTAAACGGGTATTTGTCCTACCATCTTCGGGAAGGTAACCGGCGTTTTACCGCTCGGTGCTACTTTACCGAAAAGCAGGTCGGCAATAGCCGGACCGCCCATAGTTCCCGGGTGGAAGGCGTAGAGAACGGCATCGGACAGGTTTACTTCCTGCTCGATCGTCAGCGGACGACCTGCCATGATAACCGTTACGAGGGGTTTCCCTGTCTTTGCCAGGGTAGCAATCAGTTCGTTTTGCGCTCCCTGCAGATGTAAATCTGCTAAAGAATGGGCCTCGCCCGAGAGGATAGACTCTTCTCCTACGCATACCAATACGACGTCAGCACGTGTGGCTGCACTTACGGCTTTGGAGATATTGCCTGTGTTCTTGTCGCGGCTGTATCCCAATCCGGGTTCGTAGATAAACTGAACCTTGTCGCCATACATTTCTTTCAAGGCTGTCAGTACGGTTTGAGTATGTGCTTTTTCTCCGTCGAATACCCAGGTACCCATCTGGTCGTGAGGGGCATCCGCTAACGGACCTACGACCGCAATGGTACGGATCTTATCGGTGAAAGGTAAGGTTTCCCGGTCGTTCTTTAACAGGATAACCGATTGTTCTACTGCTTCTTTGGCTTTGGCTAGATGTTCAGGTGCATATTTTACATGTTGGTCTGTGTTTACATAAGGATTGTCGAACAGTCCCAGACGGAACTTAAGACGAAGGATGTTACGTACTGCATTATTAATGGTCGCTTCCGATATTTCCCCATCTTTTACAAGTTCTTCCAGATGACGGATAAAGGTACCACTGACCATTTCCATATCGATACCGGCATTAACCGATTTCAAGGCAGCTTCCTTCTCGTCTTTGCAGAAGCCGTGGGAGATCATTTCGGCTGTCGAAGCCCAGTCGGTAACGACCATGCCGTCGTATTTCCACTCATTGCGCAATACATCTTTCAGGATAAAGGTATTTCCTGTCGAAGGAACACCGTCATTATCGTTGAAAGACGTCATAAAGGTGGCACATCCGGCTTTCGCAGCCGCTTCGAACGGAGGAAAATAGACGTTACGCATCTGGCGTTCGGGAATGAATGTCGAATTATAATCGCGTCCTCCTTCTGCTGCTCCGTAGCCGATAAAATGTTTGGCACAGGCTGCAATGGAGGTCGGATCGTTCAGGGAATCGCCCTGAAAACCTTTCACCATAGCTACACCCATAATGGAACTCAGGTACGGATCTTCACCACAGCTTTCAGCGATTCGTCCCCAGCGGGGATCGCGAGAGATATCGATCATCGGGGCAAATGTCCAGCGGATACCGTCGGCTGATGCTTCTATTGCGGCTACACGCGCACCGTCTTCCACAATTTGAGGATTGAAAGTAGCGGCCTGTCCCAGGGGTATTGGGAATATTGTTTTATATCCGTGAATGACATCACGCGATATTAACAGGGGGATACCCAGCCGGGATTCTTCCACCGCTACTTTCTGTATCTCATTGACTTTTTCAGGGTCCGTCACATTCAGTAACGACCCGATCTCTCCTTGGCGAACCTGCCCTGCGATTTCATCCATGCTGCCAAACGGACTCAATTGGTTCATCTGACCGATCTTTTCGGGTAAGGTCATTTTGCCGAGTAGTTCTTCTATCTGTTTTTCGATAAGAGAATCTTTACCAGTTCCGGAAGGCTGGCTGCACGCCGTCAGAATAAGAGCCATCAGACCGGTGTAGAATATCGTTGATCTTACTGTTTTCATGGTTGTTATATTATTGTTGTAAAGGGCGGATAAACGCCGCCCCTACATGGTAACTATTAATACGGATTCTGAACGATAGTCCCTTTGGCCGCTTCGATTTCACTCTGCGGGATGGGAAGATATTTCTTGTTTATCGTCCATTGAACGCGTTCGGGGATACCGTCTTTCACGTACGATCCGCCTTTCTTATCCAGTACTTTTCCGCCTTTGGGCTTTAAAACTTCTTCCGCTTTGCCGAAACGGACCAGGTCGAAATAGCGTTTGCCTTCACCGACGAACTCGCGGCGGCGTTCCTGTAGGATATTATCCAGTGTCGGATCGATCGAAGCTACTCCGGCACGTTCACGGACCTGGTTCAGGTAGCTTTTGGCAGAACCTGTATCGTTGGTGCGTGTTGCCAGTTCGGCTGCGTTCAGTAATGTTTCCGCGTAACGGTAGATACGGAGATTGTTATCCCAGTTCAGGTCGGGATCACCTACACAACCGGCATTGCCCCCAATGCGTCCCAGGTATTTACGAAGGAACAATCCCGTGTTCTGATAACGGCCTCCGTAAGTAACTGTTATCCCTTTTGCCGCATTGTCTGCTATATATTTATCCATATTCAGAATACCGGTGTCACGGCGTTTGTCATTTTCCTCGTAGGCATCGTAAGCCTCTTTGGCCACTGCTTCAAATCCCCAGCCGCTAACATAGTCGGGACTGCCGCTCAGTCCGTCGATACCGATCATGGCAGGAACTACGGTGCCTCCGGTAAAGTTGGCATCACCCCAGGTTCTTTTACCGCCTTTGGCTATATAATTGATGTCGAAGATCGTCTCGTTATTCCATTCGAACTCTGTTTCCCAGAGATTTTCGAACGGCTGCAGGGAATATTCGCCGGAAGAAATGATATCTTTCATATATCCCAATGTTTTTGCATACTTACTTTCATCCTGCTGGTACATCACATATTCTGCATATACCATCGAAGCCATAGCCTGTGTGACACGTCCTGCCCATTCGGCCGGTTGTTTCATCGGAAGCACTTTGCTGTCGAGTACTTCAGCCAGATCTGCTTCCACCAGGTCGTACACTTCTTTCGCTGTTTTCTGCTCTGCGATATACGGGAAAATCAGGTTCACATCATAATAAGGAACATTTCCCCATAATTTCCACAGGACAGAATAATACCAGGCACGCAGTACGCGGGCTTCTGCGATCAGTTTTTTCTTATCCGTATCGGACATATCCGAAGTTTCGACATTGGCAATCACAAGGTTTGAACGGTTGATACCCGAATAGCTGGTAGTCCATGCACCGCTGATCGTCTTGATCGGGTCCGACAGGTATTGTGAGATCAGATGGATCTCACCCTGGTCGCTGGTGCTGCCGCCACCTACGTAAACATCGTCGCTCATGCAATCGTATACCAAGCTTAGAGGTGCCCAACCTGAGAAGTAGTCATACCATTGCAACGGATCGTAAGCAGCGGTCACTGCCTCCATGATACGGCTTTCCGTATTGTAATATCCGTCGATAGGTACACTGCTGGAAGGATCAACGGATAAGAAATCATCTCCGCATGAGGTAGCTCCGAACAGGGTGAGAGCTACACAAGAAATTGTTATTATCTTTTTCATTTGTCTTATCTTTTTAATGTTAGAAATTAAGGTTCAAACCAACGGTGAATGTACGTGCCTGCGGGTAGATTCCACGGTCGATACCGGCAGAAGCGTCGTAGGAAATTTCAGGATCGAATCCCTTGTATCCCGTCAGTGTAAGCAGGTTCTCTGCCGCTACATAAATGCGCAGGCTGGATATGAATGCCTTTGAAGTCAGGTCTTTCGGTAAGGTATAACCTAACTGGATATTTTTCAGACGCATGTATGAACCGTTCTTGATATACAGGTCCGATACACGGTAGTTGTCATTGTTGTTTGCCCAAGTGAAGCGGGGAACCGTATTGGAAGTTCCTTCTCCATGCCAGCGGTCCATCATCTCGCCAGACAGGTTGACATATCTCAAGTCGATACGGCGGGTAGCATCGAATATATCGTTACCGATAGAACCGGCGATCAGCATGCTGAAATCGATGTCTTTCCAGGAAGCCTGGAAGTTGAGGCCGTATGTCCAGTCGGGAGTACCTTTACCTATCTTCGTCCGGTCCGTATCACTGATAGTCCCGTCCTTGTTCGTATCTATGAAAATTACATCACCGGGTTCGGCATTCGGTTGCAGTTTCTCACCTTTGTTGTTCACGTAGGCATCGATCTGTGCCTGGTTCTGGAAGATACCGGCTGTTTTGTAACCGTAGAAGAACGGATAGACTTCTCCGTTTTCTGCGCGGCTGACATTACCCAACTGGTGTACGTTGTCTTTCATTTCGAAACCGTCGGAGTTTCCTAAGTTGATCAGTTTGTTTTTCAGGTAACTGATGTTACCACCTACTTTGAAGTTCCAGTCGCCTGTATTGAATTTATATCCCAGGTCCACTTCAACGCCCGAATTTTCCATAGAGCCTACGTTACCCCAGGGTTTGGATTCACCCAGGTAAGAAGGGATACTCATTTCCTTCAACATGCCGTTTGTTCTCTTATTGAAATAATCGGCACTGATTGTCAGTGAATTATTCAGGAATCCGAAGTCAAGACCTGCATCGTATTGTTCTGACTCTTCCCATCTCAGGTCGGCATTCGGAGTGCCCGACGGTTTGCTACCCATAATAATCTGCTGGCCTGATCCGCCGCCGAATACATAGTTGTTGCCGGTTGCCACGTTCGCTGTATAGCGGAATGCTCCGATATTCTCGTTACCGTTCTTACCCCATGACAGGCGGAGTTTCGTACTGGTCAGCCAGTCCGGGCGTTCTGCCATGAAAGATTCGTTGGTGATATTCCATCCCAGGGAAACGGAAGGGAAAGTAGCCCATTTATTGTTCGGTCCGAAATTGGACGAACCGTCACGGCGTACCGTGAATTGCAGCATATAGCGTTCATTGTAATTGTAGCTGATACGGCCGAAGTAAGAAGCCAGTGTGGAAGGATCGAACATACCGCCGTATACATCGCGTTTACCGTCGGATGCCAGGCCGCTTGTAAAGTCGAGATTCGCTTTATCTTCTAGTTCCGCAATCATGTCGTATGCGCTACCGCCTATTTTACGGCCGGTATATTTCTTTGCCGATTGTCCCAGTACGACTGAGAATGAATGAGCTCCGAATGTCTTGTCGTACGTCAGGATATTTTCCAGCTGCCAGGTGCAGCCGCGGTTCATTTCCGACCATACTTTCGATTTGTCGTTATGGCTGTTTACTGCCAGGTAATACGGTTTGCTCCATCCGTCGGTTCCCCAGAATGCCAGGTCGGTCCCGTAGGATGTTTTGAATTTCAGATTGTCCCAAAGAGTCAGTTCGGCGAAGAAATTGGCTACGAACTTGTCTGAATTGAATTTTTCTCCCGGCAGGGACAGATATCCGAGCGGATTGCTTATCTCATTGAAATCTTTGCTTGGAATGGTTACCAGGCGTCCGGTTTTCTTATCTCTCACCAGGTCGCCATATTGTTTGATTTCGTCCGCATACTGATTATACAGTGCACTCTCGTCATCGGCATATACCCCCATGATAGGAGAAAGGAACATCGCGTTACCCAACGCGGAACCTGTCAGCGAGTTCGTCTCGATGGTCGTATTGTTGATACGGGAATAAGCGGCATTCACACCGATCACTATTTTATTCAGCCAGTTGCGTGTCTTGCTTTCGTCGAATAAGGTGTAGGTCGAATTGGTACGCATGGTCATACGTTTGTAGTTGGAACGGTCGTAATCGCCGCCTACGATACCTTCCTGGTTATAATAACCGAGTGAAAGAAAATAATTGACCTTTTCACCGGCACCGCTTACGCTTACCTGGTGGTTCTGTACCGGAGCGTTGTAGTTGAACGTTTCTTTCTGCCAGTTGGTTCCGATACCGTATTGCGACGGATTCTGGTATATATCGCCTTCGCCTGCATAATTGCTGGCTTCGTTCATCAGGGTCGCATATTGAGTGGCATTCAGCATATCGCGTTCTTTCCAGGGACGTTGCCAGCCGAAAGAAAAGTCATAAGTGACTCTTACCTTCCCTTCTTTACCACTTTTTGTCGTTACAAGAACGACACCGTTGGCGGCACGTGCACCATACACAGCACCTGAAGCTGCGTCTTTCAATACTTCGATAGAGGCGATATCATTCGGGTTCAGATAATCGATCCCGCCGTCAATAGCCATCCCGTCTACGATATAGAGCGGATCGGAATTGTTGATAGTACCTGTACCGCGGATGCGTATCTTAGCGGCTGCTCCCGGCTGACCGTTGGTAGTCGTTACCTGTACCCCCGAAGCCAGACCTTTCAGTGCATTATCCACACGTACAGGAGCTGTTGAACTCAGGTCGTCGGCAGAAACGCGGGCGATGGAAGCCGTTACCACACTCTTCTTCTGAACCCCGTAGCCGATAACGACCACTTCATCCAGTGCCTGGTTGTCTTCTATCAATGTAATGAATATAGGAGCATTTCCCGACACCTTTACAGACTGGGATAAATAACCGATAAAAGAGATATCCACCGTGGCACCTACTTCTACATCAGGAATACTGAACATACCGTCCAGATCCGTTATGGCTCCGGTCGTAGTACCTTTTATCGCGATATTCGCACCGATGACCGGTTCTCCTAGGTGATCTTTTACCTGTCCGTTGACAGTCACTTTTTGGGCAAACACAAATACTGGGAATAATAACAGGCATAGGAATAAAGGAATGATCCCTTTATAATGCCTCCTTTTTGCTAAAATGTCTTTCATACGATACATACATTTTTAAAGTTAACATACTAATTGTTTTTACACTTTTTGTACTTGCAAAAGTAAAGTGCAATCTGTAAGTCTCAATAGCCTGGTAAGCGGGAGAAGTAAACTCGGTTAAATTGTATATTGTTTATTATTAATTGGTTATGTATGTGTGGTTGTTCGAAAAAAGTAAGTTTCAATAGTAGGTAAAGGAGGCTTTCTGAGCCGTTTTCAGCGTTCTATTTTTCCCAAAGATTTTACAATATCTGCAAAATGCTCCTTAGGAACGACAGCTTTGCTGCGTGTTTTCAGCCGGTTGTTGTAAACGGTCTGTGGGGAACAATGCAGGAACTCGGCAATTTTTACGCTGTCGCTGATACCCAGGCGCACGAGGGCATAGATGCGGAGTTCGGTGTTCAGCAATTCTCCTTCCCGGGGTATGATCTGTTTGTCCGGTTGTAGCAAGGCATTGAAATCAGAGACAAAATCCGGATAGATATGCAGGAAGATGGCATCGAAGTTACTGTAAAACTCTTTCAGTTCGTTAGCTGCCAGGGTAGAGGTATCCGTCATCTTCTTGACTTCTTCTACCATGCCCGTTTTGATTTTCCGGTTGATATTCTTCCGGTATTCGTCCAGTTTGCTGATATAGCTGGAACAGATGTTGAATACGTAACCTATATATTCTTCCTTGACATAATTGGATTCCGTCAGTTTGTTGTTGGCATCCAGTAACTGTTCATTGAGCGACTGAAGCTGGTTGTTCACTTCCGCCAGCTGTTTATGAGCCTGTTCGAGTTCTTCTACATGCCTGTTCAGGTCCAGGTTGGCGCTGTTCAGCTTCTTGCGTGATTCTTTCAGCCGCTTCATTTGTGATCCGATAAGGAATACGGCTGCAAGCAGGACCAATAGCAATGTGCTGACAATGAACAGATACCGGCGCAGGTCGGCTTCCTGTTTCCTGTTCCTTTGTTCGTATGTTTTGTGGATGGCATCCAAAGCGGAGGAAATGCCGATCATACGTATCCTGTTCTTATATAATTGCGCGCATCCCAGACAATAGTTAAGATATGAATAGGCACGGTCTATGGATCCTTTTTCGTAAAGGATCTTTCCCAGTTCTTCCAGGGAAGCAATATCATGGTTCGCCGAGCGGATATCAGCCATGGCTGATAAAATGAGGTAACGAAAATATTCATCTTCGTTACCTTCGTCTCTATACATGATTGCCAGGATATAAGCATTCATGGCATCTTTTCTGGAGTCGAAAGATGCAGAAGCAAGTACTTGTGTCAATTGTTCTTTTACTTCAGCAGCCTGTGGAGTTTTGTTATATTGCCATCCTTTGTACCATAAGCCATAAGGATGGTTGTCGGGGATACTGGCGAAGATAGAATCCCGGTAGTTCCTTTCTTTTGCATAGTAAAGAGTGCTCTGTTCTGAATTCTCCCCGGAATATTGTCCGTAATGGGAATAGAGATACATCATTTGTCCGTAATAGTCCGTTCTGTAATAAGGCGACAGGTTTTCGGGGGTTATTTCGTTCAGGGCATCCAGCCCCTCTTTCAGGAAACCGGTGGCTGTCAGGATGAACGATTGTTCGATCTTCCACTGTGCAACCCATTGGGGATTGTTCAGCCGCTGTGCTATTTCCAGATTTTTATAGATATAACTAAATGCGGAGTCGCTGTCATAGACCATATATTCTTCATAAAACAGTTTGTTCATCCAGTATTGCTCTTCCTCTGTTGCAACTTTCATCTCCATTTTCCTCAGGTCCTCGATTCTTTTTTCTTTAGCAATGATAAAAGTCTCTTTTTTAGCCAGTAACGAGTCCAGGCTGTTCAACATTTTTTCAGTCTCGGCAGAAAAAGCTTGTCCGGATATATTCCCGGAAAGAATGAATAGTGGTAGCAGACAGAGAATTACTCGGATGTACATTGTATTCGATTTAAGGTTTACAAGAACAAAGATAAAAAAAGAGGATGAATTCATCCTCTTTTTCGCTTTAGATATCATCTGAATATCTCAACATATTTTTTTAAGATATAGATCCGTCCTCGTTTTCCACCTGTAATCTCTTTTAAAACGTTGGTTGATCGATTTCCTAATTGTTTTATGCACTCGTTATTATAGTCTTACGGCTCCATCACCACCTCGATACTATTTCCCTGGTCAAGTAGTTTCTTAGCGAAGGCCTGTATTTTGGCAGGAGTGATACTGTTGACCGTTTCAACATATTTTGTTTCCCCGTCGAATCCTTTGTAATAATAATTATCCAGCGTATTCAGCCAGTAACCATTTTCCTGCAGGTTTTCAGCATGACGTTTCAGGATGTTGTCCTGTGTTTTCTTGAAATATTCAGGAGTCGGGCCGATGTCGGAAATACGTTTCAGCTCGTTGCGGACGATCGTGTTCATCTTTTCGCGTTTGTCCGGGTCGGTATCGAAATAAGCCTGCAGGAATGTCTGTCCTTTGGGGAAGGAAGAGATGCGGGCGGAAGTCTGCACACCGTAAGTACCACCTTCGTCTTCACGTACTTTTTCTGTATATACCAAGTCGAGAACCTGTTTCAACATGGTTGCCGTAAGGATATTTTCCAGATTGTAATCCATCTGTCCGGAATAGAGATTCACGACGGATGCTTTCGGGGTTTCCATCGGGCGTTTGAAACGGTTTACGTAATCGCCTTTGCGGATGGGAGGTACTTCTTTCGGGTTACCCTGTTCTATCTTTCCGTTTGCCGGAAGGGTTGCCAAATATTGTTCAGCCAACGGGCGGATGCTGTCTATGTTGATATTCCCTACAAAAGTGAAAACGAAACCGGAAGCATCGCCGAAACGTTCTTTATACATCTCCATGATACGCGGATAACTGATATTCTTGAAATCGGCA
This sequence comes from Parabacteroides sp. AF18-52, assembly GCF_003479145.1. NCBI lineage: Bacteria > Pseudomonadati > Bacteroidota > Bacteroidia > Bacteroidales > Tannerellaceae > Parabacteroides > Parabacteroides sp. AF18-52. The sequence continues at coordinate 88,853 of NZ_QUGR01000016.1, read as the reverse complement.
GCGTCGATACGCATGGCACGCGGATTATTATCGTAAATCGCTTTAGTCAACGAATCACTGAAAGCGACCATTGGGTTTAGTTCCAGATTCTTCAACTGTGCCTTCATGCGGTTTTCAAAAGAAGTATATGCCTCTTCATCCATGCGTGGAGCCGTGAAGTTGAGATAAATCAGTTCGAATAACGTTTTCAGGTCGGCAGGAGTGGACGAACCGTTTACGTTCTCACTATCCATTCCCAACGAAGTGGAACAGGATACTTTCTTACCTGCCAGCATCTTGCTCAGGTCGGTCGCAGAGAAGTTACCCAGACCACCCAGGCCGATCACGTCGTTGAACACTTTCAGGTTGTCGATGTCCTTATTCCCGAACAAAGTACTTCCTCCCGGGCTGGTTGCCGTCATTTGGATCTCATCCTTCTTGAAGTCAGTGTGTTTCAATACCACTTTGATACCGTTACCCAATGTCAGGATCGTGGCACCGAACAGCGGGTCTTCCTTTGTCTCCGTGATCTTACCCGGAGCAGGGAGTTCAGCGATCAGCGGTTCGTTGGAGACTGTTTCCTTATAGGCTTCTACAGGAATGCGTTGCGCCTTCATAAAATCGCGGAGCAATTCTTCTTCTGTAGGAAGGGTGATACCTTCTTTTTCCGGACCGGTCAGGCTGATAACGATATTTCTGTCACCGATCATATCCTGTATATATTTGTTGATCTGTTCGACCGGAACAGCCTGTGCAACCTGGTTGATCAATGCATATTCGGCTTCGATGCCGGGAATATATCCTCCTTCGGTAAAGTGGCGGACATATTCATTGGTGAAAGTGCTGTTACGCTGTTTGTCGCGGTCATTGTAGAGCGATTCGTAGTCTTTCAGTACGTTGATACGGGCGCGGTCATACTCTGAAGGAGTGAAGCCGAAACGTTTTACCCGCTCTGTCTCTGTTACCAAAGCATTCATGGCCGAGTCGACCTCGTTATCTTTTACCAGGGCAGCAACTGTCCAGGCTCCTTTTGTCTTGGAAACCATGAAATCACCGTCTGAAGCCTGGGCCGCAACAAACGGCGGATTGGCTTTCTGCACCATTTCGTTGAAGCGTTCGTTCATTATCGTTGCCGCTATGTTCTGGATATAATCTTTCACCAGTCCGGCAATCGTTCCGTACATATCCTGCGGCATTTTTTCATGTTTATATGAAATAGAGAGGATCGTGTTCGATGCCTCTTTGTCTGTCGCAACGGAGATCAGCGGCATATCGTTGTCGGGAACCTCGAACATGGTACGCGGAGCGGGGTTTACAGGAGCGGGGATATCGGCAAATATTCTTTTTACAGCGCCTTCCACCTTGTCGACATCTATATCTCCTACAATGATGATACCCTGCAGGTCGGGACGGTACCATTTATGGTAATAGGCGCGCAATTCGTCCGGCTTGAAATTGTTGATCACGTCGATCGTACCGATCGGCATGCGGTTGGCATAACGGCTGTTCGGATAAATTTTCGGCAACTGCTGTTCCCAGATACGCATTTGTGCATCCTGGCGGGTACGCCATTCTTCGCGGATCACACCACGTTCCTTTTCGATGGCCGAATCGGCAAGCGTGATGAAGCCGGACCAGTCATGTAGGATCAGCAGGCAGGAATCCACTACACTCTCGCGAGTCACCGGGGCATTCATGATCATATAAACCGTTTCATCGAAGCTGGTATAAGCATTGAAATTTTCACCCATACGCATACCGATACTTTCAGTAAATTCGTCCATTCCCTTATTCGGGAAGTTTTTGGAACCGTCGAATGCCATATGTTCCAGGAAATGTGCCAGCCCGCGCTGATTTTCTTCTTCGAGAATGGAACCGACGTTTTGGGCGATATAGAAATCGGCCCGTTCTTTTGGTAACTCATTATGACGGATATAATACGTCAAACCATTCGGAAGTTTACCGTAACGAACCTGCGGATCGATAGGTAACGGTTGCAGTTCCTGTTGTGCCGCCAGTTGGAAAAGGCAGAAGAAGCTCAGCAGGAAAAAGATAAAAGATCGTTTTTGTTTCATTTGTTCCTATTTTATTTATTATCAGCAGTTAATACATACATGACATGCGTGCCGCCTCCTATTTTGGATAAAACATTTTTTTTTGTGAATAGTTTCAGATCGGCGGTAGCACGATAGCGCGAGCAGCCGTTTAGCTCGGCATAATCCGGGGTTGTAATCTGTTTGTGCCGTTCCAGAAAATCCAACATTCGCTTTTCGCGTTCATCGAACGTTAATTTTTTAGGTGTTTTGACTTGTTTCAGTTCTGCATTTCTCAGTTCTTCTTTTAACTTTTCCGAGCAACGGAAGTTTACGTTGTCTACCGTTACGGTTATTTTCTTCCCGTCAACGGATGGGCGGGTACGCAATGAGGGCGAGAAATGTCCCAGCTCTTCCAGTTCCACATGTTGCCCGCTTTCCAAAGAAAATCCGATCGCCCATACAAATGAGTCGAGTACTGCCTTCACATCGGCCGAAGAGATCGTCGACCGTGAGCAGATCATTTTACACAGATGATCCATTTTTACCGTGCTGTCGCACAATGCCCGTGCATGGATTAACTTCGGACCTTTCCTGCCTTTCGGCCGTGGCGTTTCGTGGATTTTGAATCTGATTCCCATTTTTATTTTGTTTTATACTTGTGTGCCTGAAAAACAACACGTAGTCTTTCCGTTTCTCTGCCGACGAAATTGCCTGTCGACAATTGTCTGCAAGCCTGTCGATAATTATGAGCAGGTCTGCCGAAGGTTGTGTGCAGGCTTGCTCATAATTATCGGCAGGAAAAAAGGTTGAGGGCAAATATACGATGCAATAGCAGGAATTGTACTCAGGGTAGGTATAATTATGGAATATTTATACTATACCTTATTCCCATATCTTGCCGGTATCGGCAAGATATGTTATCTTTGAAGTGAAAATCGGTGTAAAACTTGCCGATAGAATTTGAATATGAAATATATTTCAGTCGGAGAATTTGCAGGAAAGTACGGTGTTTCAGAGCGCACGGCACGTAATTATTGCGCTGTCGGAAAGATTGAGGGTGCATTCCTTACTGGCAAGACATGGAACATACCGGAAGATGCGGAATTACCTTTACAGAAAAAGTCGAAAGTGAAGATTATGCCTTTGCTTGCCGTGTTGCGCGAACAAAAGCAGATGAAATTGAAAGGCGGTATCTATCACAAAACGCAGATCGATCTTACATATAACTCGAATCACATCGAAGGCAGTCGTCTGACTCATGACCAAACCCGTTATATTTTTGAGACCAATACCATCGGAGTAACTGATGAAAGCATCAATGTGGACGATATTATCGAGGCCACTAACCATTTTCGGTGTATTGATCTTATCCTTGACAGGGCTGAGGAGATTTTATCTGAGACTTTCATTAAAGAATTGCACAATATTCTGAAATCCGGCACATCGGATAGCCGGAAAGATTGGTTTGCCGTAGGCGATTATAAACGTTTGCCAAATGAGGTTGGCGGTGCTGATACAACACTGCCGGAGAACGTTCATAAGGAGATGAAGGCACTGCTGAAAGCCTATAATTCGAAAAAACAGAAATCTTTTGATGACATTTTGGACTGGCATCATTGTTTTGAGGTGATTCACCCTTTTCAGGATGGTAATGGACGTGTTGGTCGCCTGATCCTGTTTAAAGAATGCCTTGCAAACGGACATGTTCCCTTTATTATCACCGAAGAATTGAAAATGTTCTATTATCGGGATACTTGTTTGACTGCGCAGGATAATTATAAAGAGGTATTGGATAAGTATCGGATTAAGTATTGAGATTCGAATATTTTATGGAATACCGGATGGCGTAAAGTCCCTTTTCGTTATATTTCTTACAAATGACAATATGATTATTATTTAAGTGTTTTGTAAACGGATTGATACGTTAAAAAATATTACCCGCTGGGGTATTTTTATTTACCCGGTATATTAATCCGATTTACCTGGTAGAGTAGTGACATTTTGATAATGGAGGGAATCTTTTATAAGAATTACGATTAGTTGCAAGTTGTTCGGTTAGCTTGTTCGGTGCTTGTTCGGTCAACATGTTGAGATGGATTGATAATCATAGTTCTATTTTTCAACTCATTATTTTCTCCCATCATCAGATTCCTGAAAAACAAAACTAAGAAACTCATATCCGGCTCAACGCCTTTTCGTATATTTCTGTAATTTGCACGCACCAACGCATTGCGGAAGTACCAAGAGTTGTCGGCAAACAGATCATTATTCACGTCAAAACCAATACTACGCAAATACTTTATAATAAAGACTGCCGTTGTACGAGTGTTTCTAAGTGATGAATATTCAAAAGAAATTGAAGTAAGTTTCAAAAAACATGTTTTGAACTCAGATAATTAGTTTGTGGCTGTATTGAAAAAATTGATTATTAATAGCTTTAGGTTGAATTGTTTCATTATCTTTGAGGCTATAACAATTATGCCGTGCAGCGATGAGATACCTATCTTATATAGTATTCTGTCTGCTCTCTTTCGTGATGTGTACTGAACAGCCAAAAGAGTTATTGCCGGAACTGTCTCGTGCAGAGTTGCTTATGCAACGTTGTCCAAACAGTGCTTTGGCGGTATTGGATTCAATGGAAGTACCCTCTCCATCTGATAAATTTCAATATGCGACATGGTGTCTGTTGATCACTCAGGCACGTGACAAGAACTATATCAAACATATTTCTGATTCACTCATCAATATAGCATTGGATTATTTTGAAAAACAGAATGATCCGGTAAGAAAAGCGACTGCGTTATATTATGAAGGGCGGGTTAACCATGATCTGAATAATGCGGAGGAAGCTGCTGATTATTATTTACGAGCGAGGGATGCGGCAAAGAATACGACGGATTATAGGTTGCTTTGTTTGATAAATATTCACTTAGGTACATTATATGCTTATCGTGGTTTGGCGGACTTGGCATTGAAAGCTTATGAGAATGCATATGATTATTCAATTCAATTGAAAGATAGCACATTGATTTCCAACTCATATTCTTGTTTGGGACGTGTTTCTACGCTTAACAATGATTGGACTAAAGGATTAGATTATTATAAAAAAGCAATAGGAATTGCAGAACAGGCAGGAAGTTTGAAAGCTTTAACATTGGCTTATGGGGAAATCGTGACTGTGTACAGATCTTTATCCATGCTTGATTCATGTATGTATTATCTTGATAAATCAAAGAAGATAGAAGAAAAACATAACATTTCTGCTTTGCCACAAACTTATTTAGGAATCGGAGAAACTTATTATTGCATGGGACAATCTGATTCAGCTTATTTTTATTTAGAAAAAGCATTGAATACTACTAATCCTTATACAAAACAAGATGCAACACAAACTTTATATTATTTATGTAGAGATTTAGGGAAATATGAAGATGCAATTCAATATAATGAACAATATTGGATTTATAAAGATTCTGTAGATAATATCAATCGCAGTTCGGAGATTGCGGAAATTCAAGTAAAGTATAAACAGGAAAAGTTATTGAATATAAACAATAACTTAGAAAACAAGTTGTTATGGGGAACGATAATATTATTAGTAATAATATCTATATTAATATATTTTTATCAACATAAGTTGCTCAAGAAGGAACGTACAATTCAAGAAAATAGAAAGCAGTTGGAGATGAGTATAAACCATTTACATGAAAATGAAAATATAATTTATGAAAATGAGACTCTTATAAAAGCCTTATCTTCTCAGATAGAGGACCATGTAGGCTCACAGGAGCATATAAATGATCAGATGAAAGAATTTGAACGAATTCGCCAAAACAATGCTTCATTACAGTCTCAAAATGAAATATTGCAGAGAAATATAGAGAAATATGTATCCCGTTTAAAAGAAAAAGGGGAGGAACTAAAAACGTATGAACGCTTGGTTACTGAAAATACTTATTTGTCTGAGCGGCAAAGATATCTATGTTCCCAATTGATTAAGCATATAAATATACTTAATTGTTTAAAATCCAATCCGGAATATATCGATGAATTCCGATGTTCTGAAATCTTTAATTCAATGAATATCGTTTATCCGAATCTGATTGACAGGTTGAGGAGAGACTTTTCATTAACGAATGATGACCTTTTGATTTGTTGCCTGATAAAATTACAATTGAATAATTCCATTATGGCTGAATTACTAGCTATTTCACCTTCATCCGTAACCAAGCGTAAGCAACGTTTGAAAGAGCGGATCAATCAGCATTTGGAAACCCCGTTAGAGGGAGAAAGGTCCATTGATGCTTACCTTTGGAAGTACTAGGAAACGCCTTGTCCACATTTTGTGATTGCTTGATATTGATAAACGCCTTAATATTAGCGTTCTGGCTGTTCATGTCTGTCCACTTGCTGTCCGTTTATTTTTATCTGTTTCTATTATAAACCGCATACCTTTGTAGAGTAGAAATTAATAAAATTATCGTTATGGCAAAGAACCTCAAAAAGCCTGTTGGGGCAATGTGTGTATTTCTTTTTTTCAGTTGTTTACTACTACAGAGTATATCAGCGGAAGGGAGTAAGAGGGTTTCATTTTGGGGAGAATGGAGAGAAGATACTCGTTCCATTTCTCCTTCAATTCCAATCTCCGCTTTTATTAATGATGGTGTTTTATCCATTCATAGTAGTACTCAACGTTCTGATATAACAATATGTATATCGAAAGACGGAAAGGTACTTTATGAAGAAATGATTCCGGCATCGAAAACTGATTGTGTTACAATTGATTTGAGTGAATTTGAATCTGGAACTTATTCTATTGGATTGAAAAATCAATGGGCTGATTGTCTTTGGGGAGAGTTGTTTTTAAATGAATAGTTTGTATTATTATGAACTCAAAATATTAAAGTATGAAGACTATATTTAAATTAATGCCAGTTATGATGGTATTATTGTTTTGCAGTTGTAATCAAAGAGAAGTTGAAGAATTATCTCAAGTATCTCTAAAAGGTTCTATTGCGGAAAATTCTCTTGTAGAAAGCGTAACACTTGATCTTCTTAACAAGTTTAGCAAGTCTCTTCGAAATTCATCTCTAACAAAGTCTGAAAATAGCATTATCGTAGATGAATCAATAAAAACAACTTATCATTTTAAATGGAATCATGAAACAAATACTAAATCAAATGGTCCACAAATTCCTGATTCGGTAAGTGTTGATTTGTATTTAATGAAGTTTCATGAAGCAGACGGAACTTTAGGTTATTCAATTGCAACAGGAGATGAAAGAATAAATAAAGTTTATGTCTATTCACATGGGGATATTAGTGATACCGCCCGGATTTATCCTTTGGCTCATATTATAAAATCAATACCTTTCATTGTTAAAAATGATCTTGAAAATTATTATAAAAATCCGTCAGAAACTATACATACTTATGGTGCACGTCCTGATATAACTACTCATGGACCTTTACTTTGCACTCATTGGCATCAGGAATATCCTTATAATAGCCAAATTAAAGCTTTTCCTGTGATGAATGCACATCCGACCTTAAAGGGGCATGCTCCAGTGGGATGCGCGGCAACAGCAACTGCGCAAGTAGTGACTTTTTATTCAAAATTTAAATCAGATATTATGGCAAATGGAAAACCTTACGTTTATAATTTTTCAAAATTTGCATTTGTGGCAGTTCCTGGAGAAGATGCTCAATTTGAGGTTAGCCAATTATGTAAAGAGATAGGTATTGCACTTGGTATAGATTATTATCCAACCGTGGGGATTTTGTATGATCCTCGTAAAATTGGGACATACTTGGCTGATAAACAAGGATATTCAGTAGAAACAAAATATCACAAGAATATTGATATAAATAAATTGGCAGATCTTATCATGAAAAATAATCCACATATCACAGCAGGAGTTATGCATGGTACAACAAGTGGTCATGTATGGGTATGGGATGGCGTACAAATGAATTGGAATACAAATGAAGTTATGATGGTCCATTGTAATTGGGGGATGGGGATTCAAAAAGATTCTGATTTTGGCAGTGATACATGGTTTACACCAGCAACAATGAGTCAAATAGATTCACAACAACCGGCATTGACTGATGATCAAGTCCAGATATATTTATCAAATAATAATTCATATTACCCCGGTGGAGGTGGTATATTGTAAAACTATAAGAATAAGAGAAATTGTCAAAAGCAATATGAATGTAATAAATGTATTTTTTGATAAATAGTCCTATTTATATAAGACTATTTATTTTATCAATCAATTATTTTTTAATTAAAAAATACACGTAGAGAATGAAAGTCTATTTATATACAAAAATATAAGAATTGAATTTCAAATTATTTTTCTTCTGCTTTTTGTATTATTGTTAAAAGAGAATAGTAGTTGATCTTTTTTATTCCAATAGACAGTTTGCGCTCTTTTTCAGGATTGTTGGCTACTTTTATTAATATGGACTTACCGCCATTTTTTTTAATGAGCGTATACCAACTACCATTAATTGTATCACCTTCAATTATAGAATTATTTTTATCAGTGACAGTCATAATCCAATAAGTTGAACTTGCTTGAATCTCTGTCTCTTGTAGATCAGAATTTAATACAATTGGATTTTTTTCAAATGTTACAATAGTGGAAGTTTCTACTTCGTTTTCAGATTTATTACAACTACATATAATTGTAGGAAAAATTAATAATAGAAAATACAGTTTATTCATGATGTTATTCTTTTGTTTATCTATAACAATAGATGCATTTGTATGATAAAAAGCTGCATAAAATATATAAATATTATTTGTGCTGGATAAAAATAGCAATACAAAAACTAAATCCAGTATTATTATATAGCTCTAAATGATATAATTTAACATATATAATGCAGTAAATAAATTCCTAAAAGCATCATATATATAAATAAACAATTAAATATATGATTCGTATGAGATTATTTATAATAGTAGTTTTTGGTATTTTTTGTTTAGTTTCATGTAATGATAATGATTTGCCTGAAAATAATAAAAAAAGTGTACATTCGGTTGAAACTTATACGATTTTTGTTGCACCCAATACAGTAATTATTAAAGATTCAATTTCAAACTCAAAGAAAGAGTGTATATTGATCAAATATGCAAATGTTTATATGGATAAATGGATTCCATTTGAATCTGTAATAGACAGATTTGAATATGAGCTAGGATACGAATATACTTTATTAATAACAGTTGTTACATATAATGTATATTCATATAATAATAGTCAAAAAATGACAGAAAAATTTGAGAAGGAATATGTTCTAAGAAAAATATTGGAAAAAACGAAAATTTCATAATTAATTTGTTTTTTATAATACTTATTTTTATATATATATTCACCACTATAATATTAAAATTGTATAAGATATGAAAAGTGTTTTAGTTTGTATTACTTCATTTTTTTTATGGAGTTGTAGTGATGGTAATTTGCCTTTAGAAAAAAGTCTTTTGGAAGCCGATATAGGTGCCTTGGTAAAATCAACATTATCTGTTGAAAGTGATTCTGTTAATATTTATCAAGAAATTGCATTTGAATCGCTAGTAAAAGATACCATAAGGCTTGCTAATGGTCTGCAGTTATCAAAAGTAAATGAACAATATGTATGTGGTGATATACTGTTGAGTGATAAACAAGTTGAATTACTTGCTAAAAAGAATGTATCTCGTGGAATTTCTATTTCTGAATTATCCCAAATATGGCAAGATAAAGTTGTTTATTTTGTATTTGCTTCTAACGTTTCTTTAAAAGATCAAAATATAATATATGATGCTATGTATGAATGGGAAAGTGCATGTAATATTTTATTTAGAGTGGGACAGGGTTCTGGAGATTATATCGAAATTATTATAGGTAATGGTAGCTACTCAAATCTTGGTCGAATAGGTGGAAAACAAACTTTAAGTCTTTTTATTGCAGGATGGAATAAAGGAACTGTTATGCATGAACTTGGACATGCATTAGGAATGTTACATGAGCATCAGCATCCAATGAGAGACAATTATATAATAGTAAATGAAAGGAATATTCAAATTCCTGCTAGAGATCAGTTCGACATTTGGCCTTATGGCTATGCGTCATCAAAATTTGATTTTGACTCTATAATGATGTATGGATCCTATGCATATTCAAGAAATAATCAACCTACAATGACGAAAAAGGATGGTACAACTTGGACTGCTAATAGGTCATATATAACATTTAATGATCAGTTAGTTGTTATGAATTTATATGGTCATTATTTGCCACCAGGTCCAATTGGATAATTTTTGATAAGTTTGCATGATTACAAAGTGATAAATTAAAAATTCGTATTTCTGATTTGTTCTATAAAGATTCATTTTAGATAGCTGGTTAAAACTGGCTATCTAAAATGAAAATACTTAAAAAGACTATCTTGTTTTTATCTTCTGATTATCTCTTTTCTGTCACTAAATGTAGGCAACGTTTAAAAGAGCGGATCAATCAACATTTGACGACTCCATTAGAGGGTGAAATGTCCATTGAAGCTTACCTTTGGAAATACTGAGAAACAGGCTGTCCATATTCTACTTTGCTCAATTCTTTAAAAGTGTTTATTATCAATGCTTAGAGTGCTCTTGGCTGTCCACTTGTTCTCTATTGGTATTATATTAAACCTTATACCTTTGCAAGGTAGAAATTATTAAAATTATCGTTATGGTAAAAGCTCAAAAAAAGCTTGCTTGGGTAATGTGTACATTATTTGTTTTCAGTAGTCTATTGCTACAGAGTGTATTGGCGGAGGGAAAAAGAAGTATTTCTTTTTGTGGAAATTGGAAAGAAGATGCTCGTTCCATTTCTTCCTCAATTCCGATCTCAGCTTTTGTTAATGATGGTGTTTTATCCATTCATAGTAATACTAAATGTTCCGATATAACAATATATATATTGAAAGGCGGAAAGGCTTTTTATGAAGAAATGATCCAAGTATCGGAGACGGACTATATTACAGTTGATTTAAGAGGATTTGATGAGGAAGATTATTTTGTTGAGTTAAGAAATCAATGTGGCTGATTGTCTTTGGGGAGAAATTAATCTTAAATAAATTGATTATAGAAAATTGTTTCATGAATGAGACAATGATAATGTTGTTAACTAACTAAATATTTGAAAAATGAAAAGAAAAGTAATGGGTGTTATTACAATTGCTGCTATTGCATTGTTAGCAGGATGGAATGGTGTTCAGCAGGCAGATAATGTGAAGCTATCTGAGCTAGCTCTTGAAAATGTAGAAGCATTGGGGTGTGGTGAGGTAATTGGTTGGTGGCATGGTAATTATCGTGTTACTAATTATGGTTGTGCTTGGACTTGTACAGCAGGAGGTGTACTTAATTGTCCATATTAGTGCTTATAGGTGAATTTTTTAAGACTAATTTGAGTTATTAAGAAAATAATTCAAATTAGTCTTTCATTTTTTTATCAAAATATTTATTTTACTTATGAAGAAATTTGTATTTATATTATTAAGTTTTTGTTTTTTATTCTCATGTCATCAATTTCAGAATAGGAGTATAGGACTTGTATATGTTGTTAATGTGGATGAAGCTCAGAAGAGTGATTTCTATTCAATGTTTGATAGTGTGGCCTATATCTCTTTGGAGACAATAGATGATAATGAAATTGGTCAGATTGACAGAATTTTATATTATAATGAGAAATATATAATTACAGACAGACTGACTAATAGGGTTTTTATCTTTAATGATGATGGCAAATTTTATTCTGCTATAGATGCTATTGGTAATGGACCGGGAGAATATGTACAAATAACAGATGTTGCTGTAGATAAGTTTGAAGATATGATTAAAATTCAAGATGCTATGCAGGGAAAAATTGTTTCTTATGATCTGGATGGTCATTTCATAAAGGAAACAAAATTTCCTATATTTCCTGCTCCTATGCAGTTTTGTCAAGTAAACAAAGATAAGTATGCATTTGATTATCAGCGTTGTTCGAAAGAAAAGGAATGGCAATATAATTTGTCGATAAATTCGGAGGATTTTTCCGGAAAGATCAGCAAATATTTACCTTATGATAAGTCTTTGGATGTTTGCTTTTCTCCGAGGGTTACTCTTCAAGATGTAAATGGTGAGATTCTTTATATACCTTTATATAGTTCTACTGTATATACTATTGATTCTTCAGATGTAAAGCCACGTTATATATTTGATTTCGGAAATAAATGGGTTAGCCAAGAATTTATAGATACAAAATGGAAAGATGCTCTTGAATTCAGAAATAAATTAAACGATGTGAATTTTGTTTACTATTTCAATTTGTTGGAATCGGGATCTCATATTTGTGCTGAATTTATGTACAAAGAAAATAAGTATCATATGGTGATAGATAAAGAAACAGATCATTTATTTCTACAGCAAGAAACAGAAGCCTATAAATGCCATTATACGGAGAATCCTATGTGTTGTATCGGGAATCAGTTTGTAATTCCTCTGACTCCCTTTGAATATAATTCTATGATAGGTGAAGATGCCGTTCAACTTCCTGACGATAATAATCCGGTACTGATGTTTGCTACCTTTAAAAAATTCTGATTATAAACTTATTGATATGAAATTATTATTGCTATTGTTTGTTTTAATGCAAGGTTTAGTAGGAGATAAACCTGATTGTAAGGCGTTTTATGAGGAAACATTGTATCCAATATCTTTATCCGCCAGACTTTTCAAAAAAGAAAAGACAGATGAATACTATCTCTTATATTTAAAGGGTGAGGACGATGGCGATAAAGAAGTTGTTGTCCGGTTACTTAAGAATCAAATGGGAAAAAGTATATTTCTCTTTGCTGTAGACAAGAGCCTGATCAGTAAAAGAAAAGGAGAAACGGCCCTTCATATCTTAGCTCCGATGAAAGATGGTTTCAATGTCCGGATATTTACGGATCTTTGTGAATAAGTATCAGAATAAGAAATTGGATATGAAAGTTATTCAAATTTTAATTAGTTGATATCTTTTAGGTTTTGAAAATTATATTCTGTATGAAAAAATCTATAACTTTATTATTAACCATCTGTTTTTTATTTTCGTGCCGTTCATCTCGGGATGGAAATGCGGAACATATATACATTGTAAATGTTGATGAAGCTCAGGACAGTGAATTTTATTCGATGTTCGATAGTGTCGCTTATATCCCTTTGGAAACAAAAGAGGATCTTGAAATCGGCAAAATCAATCGGATCTTATATCTCAATGAGAAATATATAGTTTGGGATGGATTGACTAATATGGTCTTTATCTTTAATGATGATGGAACATATTATTCCAAAATAGACGCAATCGGTAATGGGCCAGGGGAATATGCACAGATTATAGATATTGCTATAAATAAGTATGATGGAACAATCAAAATCTTAGATGCTATGCAGAAGAAAATCGTCACTTTTGATAAGGAAGGGCAGTTTGTAGGAGAAACAAAACTGCCAGTCTCTTCTACACCTCAACATTTTTGTCAAGTAAATAGGGAAAAGTATGCATTTGATTTTCAGCGTTGTTCTTATGAAAAAGAGTGGCAATATAATGTATCTGTGAATTCAGAGGACTTTACCGGGGAAATCAATAAGTATTTTCCTTATGATAAACCTCTGAGTATTTGTTTTTCTTCAAGAGTTACTCTTCAGGATGTAAATGGTGAGATCCTTTGTTTGCCATTATATAGTCCTACTGTGTATACAATTGACTCTTTGGAAATGAAACCTCGTTATTCTTTTGATTTTGCCGGAAAATGGGTGAGTCAGGATTTTATAGATACTGAATGGAAGGATGCTCTTGAATTCATGAATAAATTAAACGATGCGAATTTTGTTCACTATTTTCATTTACTGGAATCCGGATCACATATTTATGCTGAATTTATATATGGAGAAAATAAATATCATCTGGTGATAGATAAAGAAACGGATCATCTATATTTGCAGCAGGAATCAGAGGCTTATAAATGTCATTATTCGGAGATACCAATGTGTTGTGTTGGGAATAAGTTTGTTATTCCTTTAACTCCTTTAGAATATAATTCGATGGTTACTGAAAATACTGTTCAACTGCCGGAAGATAATAATCCGGTGCTTATGTTCGCTACATTTAAGAATTTCTAATTATAAACTGGTGTTGATATGAAACTATTACTTTTATTATTTCTTTTTCTGCAAGGCTTGACAGGGAATGAATCTGATTGTAAAGCCTTTTATGAGAAAACATTGTATCCTATATCTCTAAAAGGTAATCTTATTAAAAAGGAAAAAACGGATGAATACTATCTGTTATATGTGAAGAATGAAGAAGAGGGTGGGAAAGAGGTTATTGTCCGGTTGCTTAAGAATCAAACAGGAAAAAGTATATTCCTCTTTGCTTTAGATAATAGTCTGATCAGCAAACGAAAAGGGGAAACAGCTCTCCATGTCCTGGCTCCGATATCAAACGGTTTCAAAGGGCGGATATTTCCGAATCTCTGCGAATAAATTTTAAGATCCGAAAAGCTATCATGTTGGACCAGGCTCGCAAAGAGATAAAGAAATAATTATCAGATAGCGAATGAGGTTTATGGTTCCCGGTAAATTTGTGCTTAACTAAGAAGCTGTCTTTTAATAAATCTCATTCGCCAGTTTCCATGCCTGAATATGTTTTATCCCCTGATTTAAAGGGAATGAAATATCATCAAGGGAAACTACATATTTTTCATAATTATCAGGAATGGCTTCTAAAGATGCATATTCGCGACGGATTGTCTGTTCGTTGTATCCTGTACCATAAGCAAATCCGGGATAAAGATAATTTTTAAAAGACAGGTCGTTAATATAATATTTACAGTTACCGGAAATTGTATCTTTCCCTCTTATATCATATCGTTCTGCCTTATGAATCAAAAAAGTATCTTCGATGTATCCTATATAATTAGAAACAGTATCCTTAATAGCAGCAATATAATTTCGTTTAGTCTCATTGTTGGGTAAAACAAACAATTCCGGTAAAGCACCAGTTTCCATATATCTTATCAGTATAACTATGCCTGATAAACCCTAATTCCGGTACATTCCCATTCCAGAAATTATACCGCTGCATTAATGCAAAATATTCTTCCATACTCGAAAATATCTCCCCAAAGATAAAAATATTCTTCCACACTCGAAAATTTTGCATTGAATATTGGACTGTGTTAGCTCCAGATATACTCAAAAAGTAACTGAATATTTTTATTTTCAACGTATGCAGCGGTTTTGAATATAATCTCATCTTACATAATGTAAACTTAAATACAAGGTAGGTCATGAGAACTCTAAATTTGAAATTCCCTTTATTACTTTTGTTGGTTGCGGTGTGTGCTGTTTTAAGTGCGTGTAGGTTTGATGAGGATGAAAAGATGTACTCTTCAAGGAGTTATGATGAGACTTACGCATTGTTGCGACCTTATATATTAGTGAATGAATCAGATGAATTTGAACTAAGTGCAGGTAAGGAGGTGACCGATCTGTTGAGAATTTATCCGGGGCATATTTCAAAATTAAAAGGAGAGTTGTATGATATAAATCTGCAGATAAAGAAAGCATTGAATGATCCTTTGTGTTCACAGGTTCTGATGGTTACAGAACGTCAGGGTGCCCTTATTAAAAAAACTGCACCTAATCTTAAATATGAGATCAGTTCGAATGAGCCAGATATAATAACTACACGTGCTGACGCATATATGACTATCGATTCCGATCAGGGAGGAAGTGCTGTTTTTACCGGCGGAGCACAGGTAAGATCAGATATCAGTATGTATCCCGGATCTGCTTCTCCCTATGTGCTAAACTTTCATTGTAAAACCGGTGAGCTCAGGGAGGGTGAGAATTATATTTGCTGGACGGGGACGGTTGGCTCCACACTTACAAACTGGTGGTATGCCAATAACCCTGATGGAAATAATACTCGTTGGAGCTACAATGCAGATGATTTGGGTGGAGGTGCTTATGGAAGTGCTGTTTTTCAATGGTAAGGCGGGGAATTCCCAAATGTACGAGTATCGGATTTGACGTTGATTTATCGTCAAGAAAAGATTACTTGTCTTTTATGCCTGAAATTACTATCTTTGTTATCGTATCAAAATAAGTAAACTGAAGAATATGGAAGCGAACTACAGGCGTTATCCGATCGGGATCCAGAATTTCGAGCAGTTGAGGAAACGGAATTGTGTGTATGTGGACAAGACCGAACTGGTCTATCGGTTGGCGAATACCGATAGTGTATATTTCCTGAGCCGCCCGCGACGGTTTGGGAAGAGTCTGCTGGTTTCTACGCTGGAGGCTTATTTCCAGGGGAAAAAAGAACTTTTCTCCGGACTGGCTATGGAGCGATTGGAAAAAAGCTGGGAGATATATCCTATCCTGCACATAGATTTCAGTTTAACGAAATATACGAATCTGTTCGATTTGCAGGAACAGTTGAATCTCTTTTTGTTACGTTGGGAAAAGGAGTATGGGAAGGAAGAAGAGGAAACAACGCCTGCGGCCCGTCTGCAGGGGATTATAAGAAGAGCATACGAGCAGACCGGTAAGCCTATTGTCGTATTGGTAGATGAATACGATGCTCCTTTATTGGATAGTAATTCCGATATACCCTTGCAGCAAGAACTTAGAAATGAGATGCGGAAGTTTTTCAGTCCGCTCAAGGGACTGGGGCAATACTTGCGATTCCTCTTTATCACAGGTATCAGCAAGTTTAGCCAGATGAGTATCTTCAGTGAACTGAATAACTTGAAAAATATCAGTATGCGCGATGAATTCAGTACGATATGCGGTATTACCGAACAGGAGTTGCTGACGGAACTGGAACCTGATATTGAATGGATGGCTGCGGCTAATGGGGAGACTTTTGAAGAGGCTCGCGATCATTTGAAGCGGCAATATGATGGCTATCATTTCAGCAAACGGTGTGAGGATATTTACAATCCGTTCAGCTTGTTCAATGCTTTTGATTCGAAAGAATACAAGAATTATTGGTTCTCTACGGGTACACCTACCTTTCTCATCGATTTATTACAGGAAGTGGACTTCGATGTTCGTGAACTGGATGGGGTGGAAGCTACCGATGAGCAGTTTGACGCACCGACGGAACGTATCACGAGTCCTATACCTGTTCTTTATCAGAGCGGTTATTTAACGATAAAAGGATATGATCCGGACTTTCAAACTTATTGGTTGGCATATCCCAATGGCGAGGTGCGTAAGGGTTTTATCGAATCGTTGCTTCCCGCCTATATCGGGTTGCCGGGGCAGAGCAATACTTTTTATGTCGTTTCGTTTATACGCGATTTGCGCAAAGGTGATATCGAGAGTTGCCTGGAGCGTACCCGCTCTTTCTTTGCTTCTATCCCGAACGATTTGGAGAACAAGACTGAAAAACATTATCAGACTATCTTTTACCTGTTGTTCCGCCTGATGGGGATGTATGTGGAAACGGAAGTAAAGAGTGCTGTCGGTCGTGCGGATGTAGTTATAAAAATGCGGGATGCTATCTATGTATTAGAATTTAAATATGACGGAACAGCAGCAGAGGCTTTGGCTCAAATCGAGAGCAGGCAATATGCGATTCCTTATAACAAAGACGGGCGGCGCATTGTGAAGGTCGGTATTAATTTTGACAGTGCCACACGGACGATCGGGGATTGGATGATCGTCGAAGAATGAAATAAGGACTTTTAATCATAACTTATAAACTGACGATAACGGAGGTGTTTATAAGTTATACTTAATAAAATTCCTATATTTGTATCGTTTATCAAGTATAACTTATAAAAATATGAAGATTATAGAACATATAGTAAAAGAATAAAACCTTTTAAGAGTTCCGCATGATCCGAAATGATGAAGACTTATTTGCTTACCTGAAAGACCGGATAATCGATAAAGCTGATAATTACCTGTTTGTTGATGAGATACAAGATATCGATGGTTTTGAACATGTTTTACGGAGTTTGCAGGCAAAGGAAAGTTGTGATATCTGTTGAAAGATGTTGTCAAAAGAGAAAGCATACGAAATGTTGATTTTCTGAAGAGAGAGGTGTTATGAACGATGGAATGGCAGTTTTTGCTATCTGACATTTCTGTCATACAATTGTCATCTTCAGTCACTTAAAAATCAGGTTTTTTTTAATATAATTCTAATCTCTTCAATACAATTTATGGAGTATTAAGGCGTTGGTATTAAACGTAAATGCTTACCTTTGCGGCCGACTGTCCGTGTGAGGATAGCATATATTGACAATTTAATTATCACACTTTATACAAACATGAGAAAGTATAAACTAATCAACAACGTGTTGGGGTGGGTTGTTTTTCTGATCGCCTCTACCGTTTATTTGATGACTATCGAACCCACTGCCAGTTTCTGGGATTGTGGTGAGTTCATTTCTTCAGCTTTTAAACTGGAAGTAGGGCACCCGCCCGGAGCACCGTTCTTTATGTTGACGGCTAACCTGTTCACGCAACTTGCGTCGGATACTTCCATGGTGGCAAAAATGGTGAATTCGATGTCGGCACTCTTCAGTGGGCTGACCATTTTATTCCTGTTCTGGAGTATTACGCACCTGGCCCGTAAGATCATGGTGAACGATGAGGACGAAATCTCATTAGGTAAAATGATCACTATCATGGGTAGCGGTCTGGTAGGTGCGTTGGCTTATACCTTTAGCGATACATTCTGGTTCAGTGCGGTAGAAGGTGAGGTATATGCCTATTCTTCTCTGTTCACGGCATTGGTTTTCTGGTTGATCCTTAAATGGGAAGAGGCGGCCGACCGTCCGCATGCCGACCGTTGGATCGTACTGATCGCTTACCTGATGGGATTGAGTATCGGTGTCCACCTGTTGAACCTGCTTTGTATCCCGGCTATCGTCCTGGTTTATTATTATAAGAAATTCCCGAATCCTACAATGAAAGGGACCATCTATGCGTTGTTGGTTTCTTTTGCTATCGTCGGATTGATGATGTATGGGGTCGTTCAGGGACTGGTCGAGGTATGCGGTTATTTCGAACTGTTGTTCGTAAATGTACTGGGTATGCCTTACAATTCGGGCGTCTTCGCGTATGTGATTGCTTTGTCGGGCGTCTTGATCTGGGCCATCTGGGAAACGATGCGCGATGAGATAAATCCGACGCGTATGAAGATTGCTTTTATCGTAGCGATCGTGCTGGTAGGTGTTCCGTTTATCGGTAGCGGTTATGTGATCGCTGTGATCCTGACAGCTGCATTGACGGCTTACCTGTTCATGAGCAAGAAAGTCAATATCAAATTGCTGAATACTATATTAGTTTGCCTGATGGTGATCGTTGTCGGTTATTCTTCTTATGCACTGACGATGATCCGTGCAACGGCGGATACCCCGATGAACCAGAATGCGCCGAGCGATATCTTCACGCTGCGTTCTTATCTGGCCCGCGAACAATACGGTAAGACACCGTTGATCTACGGACAGACATTTGCCTCGGAGGTAAAACGTGAGAACCAGGGCGGTAATTGTGCTCCTGTCACGAAGGAAGGTGAAGCCGTATGGAGCCGCGTGATTAAGAAAGATCCGAAAGAGAAAGATAAATATTTCGTTTCTCGTCACGATGTTGAATACGAATATGTGGATGAGTTGAATATGCTTTTCCCGCGTATGTACAGCAATGTCGATTCACATGTGGGGGCCTATAAGGAATGGTCGCAGTTTAAGGGAGAACCGGTGAAGTTCAACCGTTGCGGTGAGAATGTGACAGTGATGAAACCGACGTTTGCCGAAAACCTGCGTTATTTCTTTGCTTACCAGCTGAACTTCATGTACTGGCGTTACTTTATGTGGAACTTCTCCGGACGTCAGAACGATATTCAGGGAAATGGCGAGGTGATGAACGGTAACTGGATCACCGGTATCAAGGCGATCGACGAGGTGCTTGTCGGCCCGCAGGATAACATGCCGTCCGATATCGCGAATAATAAAGGACATAATGTTTATTATATGCTGCCGCTTCTGCTCGGTATCCTGGGCTTGTTGTATCAGGCTTATTCCGGTCAGCGGGGTATCCAGAGTTTCTGGATCACTTTCTTCCTGTTCTTTATGACAGGTATCGCTATCGTGCTTTATCTGAATCAGACACCGTATCAGCCGCGTGAACGAGACTATGCGTATGCAGGTTCCTTCTATGCGTTCTGTATCTGGATCGGATTCGGTGTCGCGGCACTGGCCAAGCTGATCGAGAAGTATGGAAAGTTGCCTGCTGTGGCTGCCGGTTCCATTGCAACCGTATTATGCCTGTTCGTTCCTATCCAGATGGCAGGACAGAACTGGGACGATCACGATCGTTCAGGACGCTACGTTTGCCGTGATTTCGGAGCCAACTATCTGGAATCGTGTGAACCGAATGCAGTGATCTTCACCAATGGCGATAACGATACATTCCCGTTGTGGTATGCACAGGAAGTGGAAGGTATCCGTACCGATGTCCGCGTATGTAACACCAGTTACCTGCAGACAGACTGGTATATCGACCAGATGAAGAAACAGGCTTACGAATCGACTCCGCTGCCTATCTCATGGGATCGTGCGGATTATATACAAGGCACACGTGATGCCGCCTATATCGTTCCGATGATGGATAAACCTATCGACCTGAGCACAGGTTTGAATTTCGTACGCAGCAATGACCCGAAATTCAAGAAGATACCGGGATTCAACCAGGAACTCGATTATATTCCTTCAGAGACACTGATCTATAAAGTCGATTCGGCTACGGCACTGGCGAAAGGTCTTGCCGACTCTACCGATCTGCTGACAGAGATGACTATCAACCTGAAAGGAAAGACAGCGCTGGGTAAACAGGAACTGATCATCCTGGATATGTTGCAGACCAACAACTGGGAACGTCCCATCTACTATGCGATCACAGTGAACCCCGACCAGTTCGTCGGCCTGGACGGTTACTTTGAACAGACAGGTCTGGCTTACCAGATCGTTCCGAAGCAAGCGGACAAAAACACCAACACAGAGAAGATGTACGACAATGTGATGAACAAATTCAAATGGGGTGGTGTAGATAAACCGGGTGTTTATATCGATGAGAACGTGATGCGTATGTGTAAGAGCTACCGTATGGCATTGTTCAATAAACTGGCTGAAGACCTGTTGAAGGAAGGCAAGAATGAGAAAGCGTTGAACGTGTTGAATAAGAGTATGGAAGTATTGCCGCCGGAAAATGTTCCGTTGGATTATACGGCTCTTTCTACCGGTGAGTTGTATTATGCGCTGGATGAGACAGAAAAGGCTGAAGAGATCTTTACCGGAATTGCAGAAAATGCCATGCGGAATATCGACTGGTTCTTCCGTCTGAGACCGTCTCAGCTGGCTTCTGTGACAAGAGAGTTGGAACATAACCTGGCCGTCATGCAGCAAGTTCTGGCAGTCAGCAAACATTATAACCCCGAATTTGCTAAGAAGTATCAGGAAGAGTTTGACAACTACCGGATGGCTTACGGTTCGGTTCGCGGAAATAAGTAATATATGTTTATAGAACAACCGCCCTGGTTCTACAGGGTCCTGTTCCCAGGGGTAATCTGGCGGATACCGGCCAAGGAGAAGTGTGTATATCTCACCTTCGACGACGGCCCTATTCCCGAGGTTACCCCTTGGGTTTTGGATATACTCGACAAATATGGTGTGAAGGCGACCTTCTTCTGTGTAGGAGACAATGTCCGCAAACACCCTGAAGTTTATCAGATGGTGCTCGATCGCGGACACCGGGTAGGCAATCACACCTACCATCATATTCAGGGGCTTCAATATTGGACGAAGAATTACCTGGATGACATCGAGCAGGCTGCCGGATATATCCACAGCGACCTGTACCGGCCGCCGCATGGTCATATGCGTTTCCCGCAGGTGGTAGCCTTGCGGAAGAAATACAAGATTATCATGTGGGACGTGGTGACCCGCGATTACAGTCCGCATATGACGCCGAACGGTGTCTTCAACGTGGTAAAAAACTATACCCGCAACGGCTCTGTCATCGTCTTCCACGATTCCCTCAAAGCCGAAACGAACATGCGTGAAGCGATGCCCCGTGCCATCGAATGGCTACAGAAAGAAGGGTATGTGTTCAAGGTATTCGAGTAGATAATGAATCTATCTGTCAGCATAAAGAAGAAAGCGAAAGAATTGGGCTTCGATGCCTGCGGAATAGCTGAGGTCTCTTCCGCAGACACCGAAGCTTTGTTTTTTGACCGCTGGATAGCTGAAGGGTATCATGCAGGGATGAAATATATGGAGAACTACCGCGATATCCGTCTGAATCCCGCCGGATTGATTGAAGGTGCCCGTTCCGTCATCTCTGTCGCTCTTAATTATTATCCGGCACAGAAACAATCTCCCGATGCTCCCCGTATCTCCTATTACGCCTACGGAAAAGACTACCATATCGTACTGAAAGACAAACTCCGCCAACTCTGGCAATACATCACGGAAGAACTTCTTCCGTCTATAGAACCTGCTCCGGAAGCCCGTGCCTTCACCGACTCCGCCCCCCTTCTCGAACGTTATTGGGCCTGGAAAGCCGGCCTTGGCTGGATCGGCAAAAATACTAATCTTATCATCCCCGGTAAAGGCTCTTTCTTCTTCCTCGGTGAGATCGTCACTACGCTGGAACTCGATTACGACAGCCCTCAGGAGAATCGTTGCGGCGACTGCCGCCGTTGTCTCGACGCCTGTCCGACGGGTGCCTTGGAGTCTGCCGGCCATCTGAATGCGAACAAATGTATCTCTTACCTCACTATCGAACATAAAGGCGATATCCCTTCGGAGCTTGCCTCCCGCCTGGGCGACCGTCTTTACGGCTGCGATACCTGCCAGGAGGTCTGCCCCTGGAACCGTTTTGCTGTTCCTACCCGTGAAGAGGCTTTTACCCCGTCGCCTGCTTTCCTTTCCTTTAAAAAAGAAGACCTGGCGGACTTTACCCGTGAAGATTATAATCGTATCTTTGCCAGGTCGGCCGTAAAACGGGCGAAATATGAAGGATTGATCCGTACGATCATTAATAAACGAAGAATTATAAACAACAAGAAAGATAAACCATGAGAAGAACATTTCATCTTCTGCTCCTCTCTTTTCTGTGTACCCTGGTGGCTTTTGCTTCACCGGGCGATTTGAAAGAGAAGCTTGCCTCCCTGAAAGGGATCAGTAACATCGAACAACTCGAATCGGATGTCTATCCGGAGAAGTACCTGGTACGTATCACCCAACCCATCGACCCGAAGCATCCGGAAGCAGGCACTTTTACCCAGCGTGTCGTTATCGGTCATGTCGGTTTCGATCGTCCGACTGTCCTGGTAACGGAAGGTTACGGCGGTGCCTATGCCCTCAATCCCAAATATGAGGAAGAGTTGACGAAGCTGTTGAACGCCAACCTGGTCTTTGTGGAGTACCGTTATTTCCTGGAGTCTACTCCCGAACCTTGCAACTGGGATTACCTGACTGCCGAAAATTCCGCTTACGACCTGCATAACGTCAATCAGACATTCAAACAGCTTTATACCGGCAAATGGATCAGTACCGGTATCAGCAAGGGCGGCCAGACCACCATGCTTTACCGTGCTTTCTTTCCCGATGATGTCGATATCTCCGTTCCGTATGTCGGTCCGCTGTGTAAGGGAGTGGAAGACGGTCGTCACGAACCGTTCCTCCGTAAAGTCGGCACAAAGAAAGAACGTAACAGGATAAAGAATTTTCAAACAGAAGTGTTGAGCCGCAAAGCTGAAATGCTCCCTTTACTCGAAGCGCTCTCCAAAGAAAAAGGCTTGGAATACCGTATCCCGATGGCAGAAGTGCTGGATTATTGTGTACTGGAATATCCTTTCGCCTTGTGGCAATGGGGAACATCGGTTTCCGTAATTCCTTCCGTGCATGCCGATACGGAAGCGCTGTTCAAACATCTGATGGATATCAGCAGTTCCGACTATTTTGCCGAGAACCAGCCGAATATCTCTTTCTTTGTACAGGCAGCCCGCGAACTGGGCTATTACGGTTATGACACCAAACCCTTTAAAAAGTACCTGACCATAGAGAGCAGCAAAGGATACCTCAACCGCATCATGCTTCCGAAAGAACTGGTAGACAAGGTAGAATTCCGTCCGGCTCTTTATCATAAGATATATAACTTCTTGAAAGACAATGATCCGAAGATGATCTTCATCTATGGCGAGATCGATCCGTGGAGCGCTGCCCATGCCCCGGTATTCAAAGGGAAGAAGAATGAGCAAGTCTATTTCCAGCCCCGTGGTAGCCACCGTTCACGTATCGGTAATATGCCGGAAGACATCAAGGAAAAGATTTTGACGCAACTGAACCAGTGGCTGGCTGAATAATTTTCAAGCTACGGATAACACAGTAGTGCTGGACACTATAGGTTTATAGTGTCAGGTAGATTAGGATTATAGTGTCGGATATCCTCTCACTATAGTCCTTTAAAACATGCTTTGCACCTTATACACGAACTCCATCCACACCCAGTAGCGGATGGCTTTGCCCAGGAACATGGAGATGGCGACGATCCAGATGTTGGCGCGGAGGAAACCCAGTGCCACTGCGATGAAGTCGCCGATGCCCGGCAGGAAGACGAAGAAGCCCATCCACGAGCCTTTTCCCGCAATCCATTCTTGTACCTTTTGCAGCTTTTTGGCATCCAGTTTGAGGTATTTCTCAATCCATTCCACTTTACCCAGCATACCGAGCCAGTAACAACTCATGCCGCCCAGGAAATTACCCAAGGTCGCGGCTACCATACAGGGCCAGTAGGCCGAACCTGCCAGCAGTACGCCGGTCAGTACGACTTCGCTGCTGAAGGGCAGGATGGTGGCAGCGAGGAAAGAGGCGATAAACACCCCGATATATCCGTATTCTATCAGAAATTCCATATACGTAAAAATAAGAGGATAAAATAAAGCACGATTGTTGCATAGAATGTCCAGAAAACGATCCTGCCCCGCATCACGGTAAAGAAGTGGGCGATCAGTATCGAAGCCGGGACACAGGCTGTTTCCAGAAATTCTTCCGATGCTTGTTCGTAAAGGAAATAGAGCCCGAATGCCCATATCGACAGAACGATAAGGAAGGATAAGAATTGGCGTGTACGTAAAACATCCTCATATTCGTGCGTAATGATATTGATGGCGGAAACCGCTGTTAAAAGAGCTACGGCCGCAATACCTATCCAGTCGAGCAACCCGATCCCTGTAGCCATCAGGAAACGTATCTTAAACAAGCCCGCAAACGGGATGGTGAACGGCGTAAAGTCACGGAACCAGACGCACCAGGCGAACAGGAACCAGTAAACGGTACCTACTCCCAGCAGGGAGGCAAGGAATGTCCGGATATTCAGCGTCCTGAAATTATACATCCCTATCCAGAAGATGGGAATGAACCAAAGAATATGCACCCACAACAAACTCCCGATCCCGATCAGCAAGGCGGTATTGTAGGCGTTGCTTTTGGCATGGGGGTCGTGGTAGGAGGTGAATAGCTGGTAGATAGCGAGTATCAGGCAGAATACACCGAGCGAGGTGGACTTCAACGGCAGGAAGTCCGGATTGGTGCTGATGAACAGTACGTAGAACAGGAAAGGCAGCAGCGTCTTTTCGCGGATCAGCACCAGGATATAGTTGGCACGGTGGAGCAGGAAGGCTCCCCCGAACATCAACAGCATACCGATGGTATACGTGAAAGCCTTGCCGGGCAATACCTGGCAGATAGCATTCCACAGGGGAGGGGCTGTCACCTCTCCGTATACCGGGTAGCCGACCGAGTTGAAATAGCTTACGATCCAGCAGGCAATACAAGCCACCAGCACAACCACAAAAGTGCCTGTGCCTGATATACTGTGCCTGCGGGAGTAATGGTATGTATTGTTCATTCTGAATTAGAAATAATTGAACCCAAATAACAGGTTCTGTAGGGGCGGGGTTTGCCCGCCTTTTGCGACAATAATATAACAACCGGTGAAGATGGGCGGGCAGACCCCGCCCCTACATTCACATCTGATAATATTTAAACTTACTTACAGATCGAACCCGATGTCTTTACGGAAATACTTCCGGTCGAATAGGATGGTCTTTGCTCCGGCAAATGAGCGGGCAAGGGCCTCTTCCTTGTTGGCTCCGTATGAGCTGACGGCGATGACGCGTCCACCGTTGGTCAGGATACGTCCGCTGGCAGCGATGGTGCCGGCATGAAAGAGGATATTGTCGGATGGCACGTCATCCAGTCCATAGATTATTTTGCCTTTTTCATACGCTTCAGGGTAACCGCCGCTTACCAGCATGACTGTAACGGCTGCACGCGGGTCGTGAACCAGGGTGCGGCTGTCGAGGTTACCTTCGGCTATCCCTTCCAGCAGGTCTACCAGGTCGCTCTGGATACGGAGCATGACTACTTCTGTCTCCGGGTCGCCCATGCGGCAATTGTATTCGATCACCTTCGGATCGTTTTCGTTGATCAGGCCGAGGAAGATGAAACCTTTATAGTCGATACCTTCCGCCTTCAGTCCTTCGATGGTCGGGCGGATGATTTGTTCGTCTACCTTTGCCATATATGC
The DNA here is from genome assembly GCF_003479145.1 of Parabacteroides sp. AF18-52. Lineage (NCBI taxonomy): Bacteria > Pseudomonadati > Bacteroidota > Bacteroidia > Bacteroidales > Tannerellaceae > Parabacteroides > Parabacteroides sp. AF18-52. The sequence continues at coordinate 62,165 of NZ_QUGR01000016.1, read as the reverse complement.
TTCGTCGGCAAAAGGAACGGGAGAAACAGCCCCCATACCGCCGGTGTTGAGGCCTGTGTTACCTTCGCCGATACGTTTATAATCTTTGGCTACCGGGAGCACTTTGTAGTTTGTACCGTCGGTCATGACGAATACGGAGCATTCGATACCTGTCATGAACTCTTCGATAAGGACTGTCTTGCTGGCATCGCCGAACATACCGTCCAGCATGTTGGCCAGTTCCTTTTTCGCTTCTTCCAGTGTGTTGAGGATCAGCACCCCTTTTCCGGCTGCCAGTCCGTCGGCTTTCAGCACATAAGGAGCTTCCAGCGATTCAAGGAAAGCATATCCTTCTTCCAGGTTTTCGGCTGAAATACTCTTATAGCGGGCAGTCGGAATGTTGTGGCGCATCATGAACGCTTTGGCGAAATCCTTGCTGCCTTCCAGCTGTGCGCCTTCCTTCGACGGGCCGATCACAGGGATACCTGCCAGTGAAGCGTCGTTTTTGAAGAAGTCGTAAACACCTTTTACCAATGGGTCTTCCGGACCTACAACTACCATATTCACATTGTTGGCCAATACGAAGTCTTTGATGGCCTGGAAATCGTCTGCCTTGATAGCTACATTGGTTCCCACCTGAGCCGTACCTGCGTTGCCGGGAGCAATGAATAACTTGTCCGTTTTCGGACTTTGAGCAATTTTCCAGGCTATTGCATGTTCGCGGCCGCCGGAGCCTAATAACAGAATGTTCATATCGTTGTAATTTATTATTATTGTTATATTGCAATATCGAATGTTTAGCCTCAGTTAAAGCAGACGGCAATTGAACTGAGCTTAAAGCCATCCTTGAAACTTAACTGTCAACTGTCATTTGTCAACTGTCAACTATTTAAGGTAGTCGTCAAAGTATCGCGTAATCTTCTCATACAGATGCGGGCGGTCTTTGCCGGTCACGTTGTGCTGATGGCGCGGGTAGACGAAATAGTCCGGATACGTATCGGCATCCACGCAGGCTTTCAGGAAGCCCAGGCTGTGTTGCCATACAACCACAGGGTCGATGTCGCCGTGGATCATCAGGAGGTGTCCTTTCAGGTTGCCTGCCTTCAACTTCATGTTGGCATTCTTATATCCTTCGGGATTATCCTGCGGACGGTCCATATACCGTTCACCGTACATGATCTCGTAGTTACTCCAGTCGATCACCGGACCGCCTGCAACGCCTACCTTGAATATTTCCGGGTATGAAAGCATCAGGTTGGTAGTCATGAAACCGCCGTAGCTCCAGCCATGCACACCGATACGGTCGGCATCCACATACGGGAGCGATTTGAGGAAGTCTACCCCTTTGATCTGGTCCGCCATCTCGTTGACACCGAGGTTGCGGTGGATAACACTTTCAAATTCAAATCCGCGGTTGGCCGATCCCCTGCTGTCTACCGTCAGCATGACGTATCCGCGTTGGGCCATATAGATATCCCATCCCCGTACGCCGTTCATAAAGTCGCCGGTAATCAGTTGGGCATGCGGGCCGCCGTACACATAGATAATGGCGGGATATTTTTTGTTTTCATCCAGTCCGACCGGTTTGACCAGGCGGTAGTTGAGATTCGTTACACCGTCGGCAGCTTTGATAGTACCGACTTCGATCTCGGGTAGGGCATAACCTTCGTACGGATTTTCAGCTGTCAGTAGGGTTTCTATCGTCTTTCTGTTTTTCGTCTGTACGATCTCTATCTTTCGGGGAACATCGGGAGTGGAATAATTGTCGATGGCATATTTCCCGTCCGGGCTGATCGAGAGGTTGTGTACCCCCCGTAAACCTGTGCCTCCGGATATCAGATGAGTCTCCCCTTTCTTCATCTCCAATCGCCAGCCGTTGATGTTTAGTGGTGTCCCGTAACTAAACGAACTCAGCGGATGTGGTTGTGTGGACGTGATGAACAGGTTTTCACCTTTCGGGTCGAAGCCCAAAACATTCATTACGATCCAGTCTCCTTTGGTTAGTTGTTTGAGCAGCTTACCACTGGTATCATAGAGATACAGATGGTTGTAGCCGTCGCGCTGGCTCTGCCAGATAAATTTATCCGGGTCGTTGGGGAGGAAGAGCACCGGGTGTTGCGGCTCTACATACCGGTCGTTCTTTTCAGTGAACAGATCGGCCTCTTTCTCGCCGGTCAGGGCGGAATAACGGACCAGTTGCATTTCATTCTGGTCGCGGTTCAGCTCGGCGATATAGATACTTTTCTCGTCCGGACTCCAGGCTATATTTGTCAGATACTTCTCTTTCGGTGTTCCGGTTTGCAGCCAGACAGTCTCCCCGTTCGACAGGTTATAGATGCCGACGGTTACTTCATGGCTCTTCATGCCTGCCATCGGATACTTCCGCGGTTCCGCTTTGGCACAACGGGCATCGATATTCACGATGGGATAATCGGTTACCATACTTTCATCCATCCGGTAAAAGGCTAGGGCAGAGCCTTTCGGCGACCAGAACAGCCCTTTGTTAATACCGAACTCCCGCTGGTGAACGGTCTGTCCGCAGACAATACCGTCTTTTGTTTCACGTGTAACAATGCTGGTCTGATTGTCCGGTGAAAGGATTTTGATATTATTCCCGTCCGTGAATGCCAGGTAACTGTTTGCCGGGCAGAACTCGTAATTGCTTCCTGCTTTATCCAGTCGATAATCGGCAACGACTTTCCCTTCCTGCATATCGTAATGGATACGATGCTGTTTCTGGGTAAAGGCCAATATCTGTTTCCCTTTATAAGGAACCGAGAACGACGGCATACGGGCCACGGAATCGAGGCCGGCAGCCTGCAACGCCTGGTTCAGTCCGGAGCGGCTGACGCGTATTTCGGGATAGTGCTTTGGCTTGGCTCCTATTACACTGTTCTTCTCTACATATATATACATGTCGCCGGCCCATTGTAACCCCGGCCGATTCTCAGGAACAAAACGGCTGTGCGTTTTCCCCCCGGGGATCAGGTCGTGTAAGGTGAACTGTTTGTCCTGTGCCATCAATGTTATAGGTGTAGATAAAACAAATGCACAAAGTAGCAGTGATGATTTAATCTTCTGAATCATCCTCTCTCTTTTTGAATGTTTTCTTGAAGGAACTGTCGCCGAAATTCCGTTTGTCCGGACGGTCATCGAAGCGCTTCCGGTTGGAGTTGAACCTCTTCCGGTCGCCGTTTTTTCCGTCTTCCGTCTTATAGCGCATCTTTGCCGGTCTTTCGCCAAAAGGCTTGCGATCCGGGCGCTCGCCTCCAAACTGCTTACGCATCGGACGCCCGTCATTGCGCTCTTCTCCAAAATAACGTTTTCCGGGTGTTGCTGCTGCGCGTTCTTCTTCATCTTCGCTATGAGCGGCAGCAAAGCGGCGGGCAGGACTATCCATGCGGTCGTACTTCATGTTGGGGCGTGTTGAAGAGAATGGGCGGTCGTTATTCCGGCTTCCGTACTCTTTTCTTGGGAACTCAGTCTTGGGCCGTGAGTCGGATGGTGTTTCCCCTTCTTCGCTCAGTGCTTTCTTATAGTCTTTGTTCTTTCCTTCAAAGATATCGTAGCAACGGTATTCACAATCGAGCGAACCGTTGATCAGTTTCATTTTCTCATTAGGGCGCAGGCCAATCTTGTCGAAGCATTCGTCTTTGTAACTGAGTATCCATACTTTATAACCGGTGAATACATGTTTGATGCGTTCGCCGATCATCGTATAGAGACCTAGTAGGTCGCGGGTGGAGATACGTTCGCCATAAGGAGGGTTGGTTACCATGATACCCGGCTGTGGTGCTTCCGTAAATTGTTGGAAAGGCAACACTTTCAGGTCGATATATTTAGCCAGTCCGGCGCTGCGGATATTCTTCTGGGCGATCTCGATGGCCGCCGGGTTGATATCCGAGCCGTAGCATTTGAAGGTGAACTCGCGTTCCTTGCTCTCGTCGTTATAGATACGGTCGAACAGTTCCTGGTCGAAGTCGATCCATTTTTCGAAAGCAAACTCTTTGCGGTGGATACCCGGAGCGATGTTCAGGGCGATCATGGCTGCTTCGATCAGCAAGGTACCGGAACCACACATCGGATCGACGAAGTTCGATTCGCCTTTCCAGCCTGTTTTCAGGATCATACCGGCAGCCAGCACTTCGTTCAAGGGTGCTTCCGTCTGTTCCACACGGTAACCACGTTTGTGGAGGCTCTCGCCGGAACTGTCGATAGACAAGGTACAATCGTTGTGGGAGATATGTATGTTGATATATAAATCGGGATTGTTCACACGTACGGACGGGCGCTTGTTGTGCTTCTCCATGAAGTAGTCGACAATCGCATCTTTGGTACGGTAAGCCACGAATTTGGAGTGATTGAAATCTTCCGAGTAGATCACGGAGTCGATCGCGAAGGTTTTATCCAGTGACATGTAGTTTTCCCATGCGACCTTTTTTACTTCTTTATAAACCGTATCGGCATCTTTCGCCTTAAAGTGATAGATAGGCTTCAGGATGCGTAAGGCGGTACGGCAGCAGAAGTTCGCCCTGTAAAGGACTTCTTTATCTCCTGTGAAGGATACCATACGACGGCCAATCTCTATGTCGTTGGCACCTATAGCTAATAACTCACCGGCCAGTATTTCTTCTAACCCGTACAGGGTTTTGGCCACCATTTCAAATGTCTCGTTATTCATTTGTGTGCGTTGTAAGAAAAGATATTATTTAGTTACTTTATTTTGTGTTATAACATCGCCGGGAGGAATATCGCCGGTGATCCATACGTTACCGCAGACCGTAGCTCCCTTGCCGATCCGTATCCTGCCCAGCAAAGTGGCATTGGAATAGACGGTTACGTCGTCTTCCAGAATCGGATGACGGGCTACGCCGCGGATAGCATTCCCGTTTTCGTCGGGGGGCAGTTTCTCTCCGGCAAGGCTGACGCCCTGGAAAATACGTACGCGGTTCCCGATGATACTGGTTTCGCCTATCACGGTTCCTGTTCCGTGGTCGATAGAGAAATAGTGTCCGATCTCAGCTCCCGGATGGATGTCGATACCTGTCTCGGAATGAGCCATTTCGGTGATCATACGGGGGATGAAAGGGACACGTAGCTTATAGAGCTGGTGTGCGATGCGGTAGTTACAGATTGCCCGGAATCCGGGATAGCAGAATATGACTTCGCTGATGTTCTGTGCTGCAGGGTCGCCGTTGTAGGCGGCTTCGGCATCGGTCGCGAGCAGGCTTCGCATTTCCGGCAGGGTAGAGATAAATGCTTCGGTAAGTTCCTCCGCATGGGCTTGTATTTTCTCTTCCGGACAGGATGTACAACTTGTGTCGGCCAGGCAAAGTCCTGCATAGATCTGCTGGCAGAGTAGGGTGTGCAGGGTTTCTACGTTCACTCCGGTATGGAAACGGAGGGTTTGCTTGCTGATCCGTGCATTCCCGTAGTAACCCGGAAACAGGATTGCGCGGCACAGGTCTATGATGTCCTTCAGTACTTCTCCCGAAGGTAATGCCTCTTCGTCACGGTATGCATGAAACAGTTGTTTGTATGAGCTCTCGTCCGAAAGCTTCTCTACTGTTTCATTCAGTACCTTGCTATGCTTTTGCAATCCCATTATTTTGAAAGTCTTATTTTGGGCAAAAGTACATTAAATATCTGATATATGCGTACTTTTAATAGGTAATAACTGCTTTGAAATGTGTTTCCGGCGGCCGTTGATCAGTAAAGAAATCGGAGAATGTCACCTTAAAGATGATGAATCCGTCTTTTGTATATTCGGCAGCATAAGTTTCTGTCCAGATATTATTATCTTTATCTATTCGATTAACAGGATTAGGTAATGCGGTTTGTGCTTCTTTACTTGTATTATAATCCAGATACATATAGCAAGTAATCAGACCTTCGTCATAAGCATCCTGATACAGATCGAAATCTTCATCTGAAATCCTGTACTGGAACATATAAAAAGGTTCACCCCCATTATCAACTAATTCCCAGTCACCTGACTCGACAGGTATATCCTTGTCAAATATCCAATAGGTTTTGCTACCATCATCTCCGTCTTTTCCCGGAGGTCCCATTGGTCCTTCGCATGAAGCGAACAGGAGTGCCATTAAAAATATTGCTAACAAATTCTTCATAAATTCATTCTCTTAAATGTTTAGTATTTCTTGTGTGGTGCCCCGAACTCTTTGCATGTTACTTCATCGAGGTCTACCAGCCATATTTTTACATTCTTTACTGCCGGATCGGAATAACGAAATTCTTTGTCCGAATACTGCTTCATAATAATATTCAACGCCTCTGTTTTCTTGTCGAAATCCTCTTCAAACCGCACTTCTCCCCAGCCTATGACGCTTTTGGAACGCATGCGGTAACTACAAGCCACTTCGGGATGCTGGAATACCAGGTCGTGGTCGGTACTGAAGGTGACACACACCTTCGGGTTCCGTTCCAGGATAGAGATACTTCTGCCTTCCTGCGCTGAATGTAAATAAATAACACCATTCTGATAACCAAAGTTCATGGGAATGACGTAAGGTGTGTCATCTGTATCTGCCAGCCCGACAAAGCAGACGTCGCAGCTACGGATAATCTCCTCGATATGTTCTTTCTCTGTGTGTACCAGTGTTTTCATTACTTTTTTAATTATGCTTTTGCAAACATAGCTAAAAAAGTTCAATTCTCCTGAATTAGAGGGGCACTAAATAATTTTTAGAGGAAGGATAGGGGTATTATTCTATTGGAGGTGTTGCGGTGATTTGTCAAAAAGAAAGTCATGTTCAAAATGAAATGTCAGGATGTTGTGCTTCTATTTGGATGACAAAATGATAATTTATCTTTGTCTGGGTAGCTTCTGTAAGGAGAGTATAGGGACTTGTGTATTTTATGGGCTTGTGCAGGGATGGATGGTTGATGTTTTGCTATGTAAAAAGGAATTATTACGATATTGTGATTTTTATGTAGTCGTTTTTGGTGGCGTGGTCTTTTTAAATGACTGCGATGTGTGCTCTTTTTGATATTTCTTGTCTGGTCGTGTTATTAGCTATTCTGGCATGTCGAATATGCCGGATAACATGTTTTTGTTCTGTTATAGGAGCTTATCCGGATGGTTTATTAACAAAAATTCACCTGAAGAGAAGCCTCATTTCGTTTTAAATAAAATGTCAGTTCGTTTTAAACGAATTTTTAATCCGTTTAAAACGAGATGGGGAAGATGGTTTAGTATTCTTTGGTGTTAATATATGTTTATTTGGCTCTTCTGGAAGTGATAGATATGAATTTGCATGTGTTAGCAAATATGATCTTTTCTAATCATATAGAAAGTGAATATCCTATTTGCTGATCATTTGTTATTATTCTATATGACAGCTAGAGTAGGTTTCTCCAACAAATATTGTATTAAGCCGTTTCGCAATTAGGAAGATATGAACTATTCAGCAATAAACCATCAGTCATCAATAGGGCTGGTATAGTTACAGGTCCATTTGCCGTCGGTTTTAACCGACGGATAAGTAAATGCTCTATCTCTTTGGACTTTAGTCCCATTTAAAGAGTCTCTCTATGTAAAGAGAAATGTGGCTGAAGCCAATAAAGAGAAGCAACTTGTAAACCGTCAGTTAAAACTGACGGCAAATAAACCTGTAATGGCTAAGTCACTTTGATAAAGGGATAGCTCATTATTGATAAAATGTGAGTCTATATGAATTTGCTGAGAGGTTATTTTATATATTTGTACCTAGTAACTCGTTAACATACTGACTTATGAATAAAGCTGCCCTTCTTGTTGTGTTTTGTATGACCTTGTTCGTCCCTGTTTGTGCGCAGGGGATACACTTTGATTCTTATCCTTCTCATCCCCGTTTGCTGGTTAAGCAGGGAGAAGAACAGAAGATAAAATCCGGTCTGGCACATAATCCGGAGATACTCCGGTTGCATGAATATCTTCTTCGGCAATGCGATGCTTTCGCGATGAAGCCGATGCTGACCTATAAAAAAGAAGGGAAGCGCCTGCTTGCCGTATCACGGGAAGCTTTGCGGCGCATTTTCTATCTCTCTTATGCTTATCGCATGACAGGGGAGGAGAAATACCTCCTGCGTGCCGAGCAGGAAATGATTGCCGTTTGTTCGTTCAATGACTGGAATCCCTCGCATTTCCTGGATACAGGTGAAATGACCATGGCGGTTGCTCTCGGTTATGACTGGTTGTTCGATAAACTATCTCCGGATACGCGGAAACTGGTGAAAGAGGCTATTCTGAATAAAGGTTTTGCCCCGTCTCGCGATAAGCGGTATAACTGGTTCCTGAGTGCATCCAACAACTGGAACCAGGTCTGTAATGCCGGGTTGGTTTACGGTGCATTGGCTGTTCTGGAGGATCATCCGGAGGAGGCACGCGAGATCATTGAGCGGGCTTTGTCTACAGTCGGTTTGACATTGAAAGGGTATGCTCCCGATGGTGCCTATCCCGAAGGATATAATTATTGGGGATATGGAACTACCTTCCAGGTACTTATGAATGCGGCACTCGAATCGGCTCTGGGGTCTGATGGCGGACTTTCTGAGGCAGAAGGTTTTCTGGCTTCCGCGCGTTTTATGCAATTTATGACCGGGACGACCGGCAAATGTTTTAATTTCAGCGATTCGCGTGAGTCGGTCTTTGCCTTGCCCGCTATGTATTGGTTTGCCGATAAATTGCAGGACCCTTCTTTGTTATGGAATGAAAAGGATATTTTAAGCCGGGCCGAGTTGTCGTTCTCCGATGAGGAAAACCGCTTTTTGCCATTGATCCCTATCTATGGATCGCAATATAAAATGAAAGAACTGATGCCTCCTGCAACTAAGTTGTGGGTTGGAAACGGACAAACGCCTGTCGTATTGATTCGTACGGGATGGCAGGACGGTGAAGGTTTTTATCTGGGAATAAAAGGAGGAACAGCTTCGACCAGTCATGCCCATATGGATGCCGGATCGTTTGTTTTTGATGCTTTGGGTGTCCGCTGGGTGCAGGATTTGGGCATGCAGGAATACTATTCGCTGGAAAAAGAAAATGTAGATTTGTGGAACTCTTCACAGGAAGGGCAACGCTGGGATGTATTCCGTTATAATAACCTGGCTCATAGTACGCTGACTGTAAATGGCAAATATCACCGTGTAAAAGGCTTCGTGCCTGTGACAAATATATACTCGGATGATCATAAGCTCGGTGCTTCTCTGGAAATGACAGGATTGTTCGGGGGAGATTTGAAAAGTGCCGTCCGCGAAGTCGCGCTAATCAATGAAAAATATCTTTCGGTGACCGACCGGGTACAGGCAGACGGCCAGCCTGCTTCCGTCAGGTGGACAATCGTGACCGGAGCCGTTCCCCGTGTATTGGACAGCCATATGGTGGAACTGAAAAAAGATGGTAAATGCATGCAACTGATCGTGGATAGTCCGTCCGCCACAGCCGTATCTATCCTGGATAATGTATCGAAGAATAGTTATGATGCTCCCAATGAAGGAACGTACCGGGTCGTTCTCGATGTGAACCTGGAAAGCGGACAGAGCGAAGAAATCAAGGTACGGCTCGTCCCTGCTACCGACCGATAACTACCAGAACAGGGCCGTCACTGTGGCACCGATCGTAAAATAGTGCATCTTATGTTTGCTTAAATGGGATTCGCTGTAAGTCGGTTTATCGCTGCTGAGGCTGGTCAATAGCTGGTAAGGGGCTTTCAGAAAGGTATAATCGTAATCCACGAACATACGTATCCCCAAATTGCGATTGACTATTCCGGTTGCTGAAATACCTGTGCGCAGGATGTAATTACTGCTGCCTTCCCCTTTCATGAAAGCGATATTGTTCACGGTTGTGTAAGGCACTTGTTTTTCCTGCAGGTCCATTTCGACATCATTTTTAACCAGGTGGGAATATCCTGCCTGGAACTTTGTTCCCAGGAGCAGTTTACCGGCTACCGGCAAGGAGAAATAAGGCCCTGCCGTAAAGGTAAAAATACCGGTAGGATCTGCATGGACACGGGTAATGTTATATTTGGTCGAAGGGGTTGTCCCGGTGTATAGCGACATATCGAAAGCCATCGGACTGGCGAGCGCCGTCACTTCACCTCCGATACCGAAATAAGGGTTGAAGAAATAACCGCCTTTTACGCTTACGTTGGTTGCTCCCGGAGAACTGAGCCGTATGTTCTTGCCGATCTCGACGCTCCCGTTGATGATGCTGTATCCGACTGAAAATTCAAGGAAAGACGGCCTTCCGCCTTTAGGGGCAGATTCCCTGAGCTTATCAGGCAGATTCAGTCCTTTGTCTTTGAAAATAAGGTCGGCGAGGAAATAACCCAGTTCGGCGGATAAGATACCGATACCGGCACCTGCCAGTACGTCGCTCAGCCAGTGCCGGTTGTTTAGTTGGCGGCTGAAAGCGGTGGCGGTCGCTACCGTATATCCCCCTATGCTGTATAACGGGCTGCGTGTCAGGCCATACTCCCGGTGCATGATGGTGGCCGCCATAAAAGCAGTTGCCGTATGCCCCGAAGGAAACGAATTGTTTTTTGAACCGTCCGGCCGTTCCCGTTTGATGGTGTATTTCATGCTGTTGACGGCTGTCGCCATGATACCGGCGGCAAACAGGTCCGATACGAGCAGGCGGGGCCACGAACTGCGGCTTTCCACACCTCCCAGTTTCATTCCGATCACGGCTGCCAGCGGGGCATATTGCAGGAAATCGTCATACCTGTAATGGAAATCAGGTACGTGGGTATTGCGTAATGTCCGGAATTTATCTCCCTGCCCGTAGGTGATGGCCGATATGACAAAAAGAGGCACGGGAACGCGCAGCATCTGGTATACCTTATTCTCTGATATTTTATTGTAAGTGGTTTCAAACTCATTTCTTGAATTCCTGAATATCAAGCTGTCTTTCCGCTGGGCATCGACAGTTGATGTGATAAGCATTATAAATAAGATGCTTAGTGCTTTACGTTGTAACATGCAATCCTCTAATTATTTTGCGAAGATATGAAAAAGCAGGTGCGTGCCTGTTACATTTTAGTTAAATTCTGTCTTGATCAAATATTGCGTTTTACTGCTCCCGAAATGTATGGGTTTGATTGGCGAAATATTTCTTTAATCGTTTGCGTGATACGTGTATTTAGCATACCTTTGCCTGACAATTGGGTACATTGATATGAATCTTTAAAAACAATTAAATAACTTAAATTATTATCTTATGTGGTTACTTAATTCTTCTATCGGGAAAAAGCTCATTATGAGTATTACAGGGCTTTTTCTTGTTTTGTTCTTATTGTTCCACTTGTCAATGAATGTGGCGGCTGCTTTCTCGGGAGAAGCCTATAACATGATTTGTTCATTGCTGGGAGCTAATTGGTATGCCGTTGCAGCAACACTGGTGCTGGCTGCAGGCGTTGTGATTCACTTTGTGTATGCTTTGATGTTGACACTTCAGAACCGTAAGGCTCGCGGTAACGACCGTTATGCAATCAACGCTCGTCCGAAAGGGGTGGAATGGGCATCTCAGAACATGCTGGTACTGGGCATTATCATTGTCCTGTTCATGGTGTTGCACTTCAGCCAGTTCTGGTATAAGATGATGTTCGCCGAACTTCTGGGCAATCACACAGTAACTCTTTGCGACGGAACGACTACCGTATCTCCTCAGGACGGTGCAGCGTTTATCAACTACTATTTCCAGGGTAATATCCTGAACACAGTTCTTTACCTGGTATGGTACGTGGCTTTGTGGTTCCACCTGACTCACGGATTCTGGAGCGCTATCCAGACAATCGGTTGGAACAATACGATCTGGATGAACCGTTGGATCTGCATTTCAAAGATCGTAGCAACTGCTATCTGCGTGATCTTTGCTATTATTACTATCGTATTCTACCTGAATGGTGTAGGCGGTGATTATGTAGCTGTTTGTGCAGGACATTAATTTAAGGTGTAACAATTGAAAATAAATCATTATGACTCAGATAGATTCTAAAATCCCTCAGGGCCCGTTGGCTGAGAAGTGGACTAATTATAAAGATCATCAGAAACTGGTGAATCCCGCAAACAAACGTCGCCTGGACGTAATTGTAGTTGGTACTGGTCTGGCCGGTGCTTCTGCTGCTGCCTCTCTGGCTGAAATGGGATTCAATGTATTGAATTTCTGTATCCAGGATTCTCCCCGCCGTGCACACTCTATCGCTGCACAGGGTGGTATCAATGCTGCAAAGAATTATCAGAATGATGGTGACTCTGTTTACCGTCTGTTCTACGATACAATTAAAGGTGGTGACTACCGTGCCCGCGAAGCAAACGTTTATCGTCTGGCTGAAGTGTCAAACTCTATTATCGACCAGTGCGTGGCACAGGGTGTACCTTTCGCTCGCGAATACGGTGGTCTGCTGGATAACCGTTCATTCGGTGGTGCTCAGGTATCCCGTACGTTCTATGCCCGCGGTCAGACCGGACAGCAGTTGTTGCTGGGTGCTTACTCTGCTTTGAGCCGTATGATCGGTTTGAACAAAGTAAAGATGTACACTCGCCACGAAATGCTGGATGTTGTTAAGGTAGATGGCCGTGCTCGCGGTATCATTGCACGTAACCTGATCACCGGTAAGATCGAACGTTTCTCTGCTCACGCCGTAGTGGTTGCAACAGGTGGTTATGTAAATACATTCTTTCTGTCTACCAACGCAATGGCTTCCAACGGTTCTGCTGCATGGCAGTGCTACAAGAAAGGTGCTTACTTTGCTAACCCTTGTATGGTGCAGATCCACCCGACTTGTGTTCCTGTACACGGCGACTACCAGTCAAAACTGACGTTGATGTCTGAATCACTGCGTAACGACGGTCGTATCTGGGTTCCGAAGAAACTGGAAGATGCAAAAGCATTGCAGGCCGGAACTAAGAAAGGTAAAGATATTCCTGAAGCAGACCGCGACTACTATCTGGAACGCCGTTATCCGGCATTCGGTAACCTGGTTCCGCGTGACGTGGCTTCACGTGCTGCTAAAGAACGTTGCGACGCCGGTTTCGGTGTAAACAACACAGGTTTGGCCGTATTCCTTGATTTCTCCGACGCTATCAACCGTCTGGGTAAGGATGTTGTGAAAGCAAAATATGGTAACTTGTTCGACATGTACGAAGAAATTACCAACGACGATCCATATGAAACTCCGATGATGATCTATCCGGCACTGCACTACTCGATGGGTGGTCTGTGGGTAGACTATGAATTGCAGACTTCTATCCCGGGTCTGTTCGCTATCGGTGAAGCCAACTTCTCTGACCACGGTGCTAACCGTCTGGGTGCATCTGCTTTGATGCAAGGTTTGGCTGACGGTTACTTCGTATTGCCTTATACTATCCAGAACTATCTGTCCGACCAGATTCAGGTTCCGCGTTTCAGCACCGACCTGCCTGAGTTCGCAGAATCTGAAAAGGCTATCAAGGACCGTATCAAGAAATTGATGAGCATCAAGGGTAAAGAATCTGTTGATTCTATCCATAAGAAACTGGGTCACATCATGTGGGAATACATCGGTATGGCTCGTGATGCCGAAGGTTTGAAAGAAGCTATCCAGAAATTGAAAGACCTGAAGAAGGAATTCTGGACAAATGTACATATCCCGGGTGAAGCTGATGACCTGAACGTTGAGTTGGAAAAGGCTTTGCGTCTGGCAGACTTTATTGAGATCGGTGCGCTGATGGCTCATGATGCCCTGGATCGTGCTGAATCTTGTGGTGGACACTTCCGTACTGAACATCAGACTGAAGAAGGTGAAGCTCTTCGTCACGATGATAAATTTATGTATGTATCTTGCTGGGAATATCAGGGTGAAGACAAAGATCCTGTTATGCTGAAGGAAGATCTGAATTATGAATTCGTAGTACCTCAGACACGTAACTACAAGAAGTAACAATTTTCAAAAATTAGAATCATGGATAAAGATATAAATATCACACTCAAAGTCTGGCGTCAGAAAGGTCCTAACGTAAAAGGGCAGTTCGAAACTTACCAGCTGAAAAACATTAACCAGGGTACTTCTTTCCTGGAAATGCTTGATATCCTGAACGAACAGCTGATTAACGAAGGTAAAGATCCTATCGTTTTCGACCATGACTGTCGTGAAGGTATCTGCGGTATGTGTTCATTGTATGTAAACGGACATCCGCACGGACCGGCAACAGGTGCTACTACCTGCCAGCTGTACATGCGTCGTTTCAACGATGGTGAAACAATCACGATCGAACCGTGGCGTTCTGCCGGTTTCCCGGTAATCCGCGACTTGATGGTAGACCGTTATGCTTATGATAAGATCATCCAGGCTGGTGGTTTCACCTCTGTTAATACAGGAGGTGTGCCTGATGCAAACGCAATTCCTATCCCTCGTGCAGATGCTGAAATGGCTATGGATGCTGCTGCATGTATCGGTTGTGGTGCTTGTGCTGCTGCTTGTAAGAACGGTTCGGCTATGCTGTTCGTTTCTGCAAAGGTTAGCCAGCTGGCTCTGTTGCCTCAGGGTAAGGTTGAAGCGACTCGCCGTGCAAAAGCAATGGTTGCCAAGATGGACGAACTGGGCTTCGGTAACTGTACCAACACTCGCGCTTGCGAAATGGAATGTCCGAAGAATATCTCTGTCAGCAACATCGCTCGCCTGAACCGCGAATTCATCGTTGCTAAATTACAAGACTAATATACATTATAATATATGTATTGCTTGGGAGGCGTTGCTTTATGCAGCGCCTCTTTTTTTATGCCCAGCTTTTTTAATTATTTTATCGTATTGACCGATGCTAACTTTTCCCCTCTGGAGAGGGGGCAGGGGGTGTGTCATTTCACGAACGAACGCCTCATTTTAACATTTCGAAATCTAATAATAAATATCTTGAACCTTGTTAGCCTTTCTTATATGCTATACAACACTAATTAGCATTTTAACTATTGACAAGTTGGAGAATACCTGTATCTTTGTACTGTGGTTTTTTCATAATAGTATTAGATTTAAGGTTAACAAAGTTGGTTAGGGCTTGTCGTGAGACAGGCTTTAATTGTTTATAGGGGTTTGCATCCGGCATATCCCTTTTTTTAGCTCTCCCTGTATTCCTGAGGGGTCATTCCCACGTGTTGTCTGAAGTATTTATTGAAGAACGACAGGTTGTCGAAACCCAGAGCGAATGCAATCTTCTTAACCGGCATATCGGTCGATTTAAGCTGTGCTTTCGCATCCATGATAATGATATTGCTCAGGATATCCAGCGCGGTTCGTCCGCTGACTTTCTTTATTACGTAGCAGAAATGTTGCAAGGTGATATTAAGCCGCTTGGCATAATAGGAGACGCTATGCTCTTTCGTATAGTTCTCCATCGCCAGCTGTACGAACTCGCGGCATATCTCCATATTGCGTGTCATCGGAGCATTGCTATATGGCGTATGGTTTTTATACAGCTCGATCACTCCCTGCATGAAGATGGTGAAGATAGCCTTTATGATCTCTTTGTTCTCGATGGTCTTAGGCAAAGAATACGCCTTGATCAGCAAGGAAAAAGCCTCCTGGTATAACTGGGAGACCGGTACGGGCAGAGGCATCACCGGGCTGTCGAAGATAACGGGCAGATAGTTCGTGATAGTTTTGATATAGTTGATATGACTCACAAACGTAGAAGAGAATCCGGCAAAACACAGTTTGACATCGTCGGATACTTCGTGTATCTGGATAAAACATCCCGGAGGAAGCGTAATGAAATCATTGGGTTTGATAATAAATTTTGTCAGATTGACGGTGGCCTGTACACTGCCCTGTACACAAAGCACAAAAACACCGGCTTTGATCTTGCAGGGGAAGCGGCCGTATTGATTTAATATTTCACCTGTAATGCTGTCTCCGACGATAAAATCCAGAGGAATGTCGAATTTAGGAATGTTGTCTTCCATGTTGTTATCTCCACTATTTTAAATGTACAAATATAAGACTATTTAGATTTTCTGACCGATATTCTTAAATATAGAACATCGAATCCCACAAATGGAGATTGTTTTATGATATATAATAGGTGAAATTTGCGAATGTTTTCAAGTCTGGCTGATAGATTTATGGGTATGGTATATATTTGTCTGTCTGCTTAATAAGATATGGGAGCTAATACTAATAGAGAAATCTAATCATAATAACAATGGGTACAAAACGAACAAAGAGCTCTTTCAGAACAATGAGCACAAACAGAAAATTAGAATCTGTTTTCCTGTTTGTCACAGGGCGGTGTAATGCCAAATGTAAAATGTGTTTCTATGCGGAAGACATGGATAAAAAAGAAAAAGACCTGACTTTTGAAGAAATAAAGAAGATCTCCGAAACAGCCGGACAGTTCAATCGTTTGTGGGTATCCGGCGGTGAGCCGACACTGCGTGAGGAATTACCTGAAATTATAGAGATGTTCTATAAGAATAACGAGATAAAAGACGTGAACATTCCTACCAACGGATTGAAGCCCGACCGGATCATTGCCTGGGTAAAACAAATCCGTCGGAATTGTCCGGAACTGAATATCAACCTCAGTCTTTCATTGGACGGTTTCGGTGATACACACGATATACAGCGCGGTGTCCCCGGTAACTTCTACAAAGCGATGGGGACGTTGAAGATGATTGAAAAAAACTTTGCTGACGACGGCAGGGTGCTGAAAAACCTTGCCACCGTAATTACAAAATATAACCTGGAGGAGGTACAGGATTTGATGCTTTGGATTTTAGGCCGTTTCCATCTGTCCAACCATATTATCGAGGCTGCACGCGGAATGACGCGCGACGACGGGGTGAAGGTGCTTACCGAACCTACTTTACGTGCTTTGCAGGACGAGGTTGTGCCTATCTATAATGTCTATGGGGAACGTATGGCGGAAGAGACCGGTGGCTTCAGAAAACCGATTGCCCGTTTCTTCTATCTGGGCTTCATCCGTACATTATATAATGTACGTGCGACCAATATCGATCATCCGACTCCCTGGGGAATGGATTGTACGGCGGGAGAGACCACCTTGGTGATCGACTATGACGGCCGTTTCCGTGCCTGCGAGCTTCGCGAGCCGATCGGTAATGTAAAGGATTACGATTGTAATATCGCTAAGATCATGCAGAGTGATGCCATGAAGCAGGAGATCGCTGCTATCGGTCATGGGGATAAGGCGAATTGCTGGTGTACGCATGGATGCTGGATCACTTCATCGCTGGTCTTCAATCCGCGTAAGATGATCACCCATGTATATAAAGGATACCGCGAAATGAAGAAACTGAACCGTCCGCTGGATATCAGTGAAGACTTGTTGCAGAGCATCGAACGGAAGTATGCTTTGGACGAACAGAAACTGGTAGAACTGGGAATACGTAATTAAAAATAATTCGTTGTCAATAAGGCCGGTTAACGGGGAAATAAGCCTCTGTTAACCGGTTTTATTGTGTCTTAGGGAATAATTGTCAAGTTATCCGGCAGAATTGCCATTTCCCATAGGGTAAAAATGTCAGATCTTTGCATCATAAGTTAAACTGATAAACAAAGAAAGACATGACTACTAAACTAAAGGATTTATTTGACACATTTCTGAACATGGCAGCTTCCTCACAGAAACTGGGTATTAACCTGATCCGTGTTGCTATTCTGATCATATTCGTATGGATCGGCGGACTGAAATTCTGGAATTATGAAGCGGAAGGGATCGTTCCCTTTGTGGCAAACAGCCCGTTTATGAGCTTCTTCTATACCAAGAGCGCACCTGAATACAAAGAATATAAGTTGAAAGAGGGTGAATTCAATGAAGCCAAACATCAGTGGCATGTAGAAAACAATACATATGGTTTCTCACATGGGCTGGGTATCCTGATCATGGCGATCGGTATACTGACCTTTCTGGGGATCTTTTCTCCGAAGATTGGTCTGGTAGGCTCCCTACTGGCTATCATAATGACGATAGGCACCTTGTCGTTCCTCGTCACTACGCCGGAGGTATGGGTTCCGGATCTGGGTAGCGGAGAGCATGGCTTCCCGTTGCTTACGGGAGCAGGTCGTCTGGTGATAAAAGACACGGCGATTATTGCCGGGGCGATCGTTGTCCTGTCTGATTGCGCTCAGCGGATATTGAAGAAGAAATAGGAACAAAAAGTGTTTATTTTAACACTTCGGAAGCAAAAAATAAACATATTGAAACTTGTTAGCTTTTCTTATACGACACGAAACATGATTTAGCATAAAACCCCTTGACAAATTTGGATTAAGCCGTATATTTGTATCGTGGTTTTTTCATAATAGTATTAGATTTAAGGTTAACAAAGTTGGTTAGGGCTTGTCGTGAGACAGGCTTTAATTGTTTATAGGGGTTTGCATTCAGGACAGATGCAGGCCTTTTTGTTTTTCTGCACTGAATATTTCCTTTTTTTGTCGGTTATTTTCGGCGATTCACCGATCTTTGACTGTAATAGGACGTTTCTCTCTTGTCCGGGAGGTGGCTGATACCTACTTTTGTTTCAAACATTTAAACAATACAGATTATGAATCTTAGAAAAAACATCTTTTGGGCAATCCCGTTTATCGTAGTCGGGATTGTATGGTTGCTGAAGAACATGGGTATGATTGCTACCGATATCTTTGATATTATAGTATCCTGGCAGATGCTGGTGATGTATGTGGGAGTTTCTACCTTTTTTTCCCGCCAGTATGTCGGAGGATTGATCACCTTTTTATTCGGACTATACTTTCTGATGCCTGAGTTGGACTGGATGGATGGCAGTGGAATGACTATCTGGCCGCTGCTCCTGGTGTTGGCCGGTATCGTGATACTCTTTTCGCCACGGAAGAAAAACAATACTCATTGGAGAAATAGAGGGGGAACGACAGGTAACGAGGCAGACACTGGTACAAAAAGTGAATTTATCAATATAGACGGTTATGTGGAATCGGATAATACGTTTAGTTCCGTGGAGCAGATCATTCTGGATCCGGTTTTCAAAGGAGCACGGATCAAGGTTTTGTTCGGGGGAACCATTCTGGATTTGCGAAGAACAAAGCTGGAAGGTCCGCGGACCTATATTGACATCGATTGTACGTTTGCCGGGGTGGAAATATATGTACCCAATGACTGGCGGCTTCATTTTAATGTCCGTACCCTGATGGGGGGCTCTGAAGATAAACGTTTCAATGCTTCTGTAAACATGGATAATGAGCATGTATTAGTGGTACGCGGAAATGCGACTTTTGGCGGAATCGAATTCAAAAGTTGATTATGCAGACGCATCCGTTTATAAACTCTGTCTTTTATAGGATTGCCGGTATCATGCTGGCATCGATCGCTTGTTGCACAGGGGCCTTGTTGTTGTATTACTACGAACATACGGGGTGGCTGCTTGCATGGCTTGACAGTCTGGTTTCGGTAGGGTTATTCTCTGTTTCCGGTTTTCTGCTCTGGTATGTTACCGGAGTATTGCGTCCGATACAGGCCCAGATCGCATTAACCATCGGTGTCCTGGCGATTTCTACTATAGGAGGGTATATGGTGGGGACATTGATTTGTCCCGGTCGGATGGAATGGTTTGCTTCGACTGTCCCTTTCCGTTTTCTGTTTGGTCTGCTGGGATGGATTATTCTGGCTCAATGGTATTTTATTCGCTGGAAGGAGATTCGGAAAGAGGAACCGTCTGAGGATTCTCTTGTTTCTGTTGAGACTGAAACATCACAGCCACCTGAAGAAGCGTTACTGGATCGTATCTCTGTGAAAGACGGCACCCGTATCCATCTGATCCGGTTGGACGAACTGCTCTATATCCAGGCAAGCGGCGATTATGTGACGTTGTTCACCTCGACAGGCCAATATGTCAAGGAACAGACGATGAAATATTTTGAAACGCATCTGCCGGAGAATGCTTTTATCCGTATTCACCGGTCTTGTATCGTGAATAGCGGGGAGATCATCCGTGTGGAATTGTTCGGGAAAGACAGTTACCAGGTTCGTTTGAAAACAGGTGTCTGTTTGCGTGCCAGTCTGACCGGCTATCGGTTGCTTAAAGAACGCCTTTCCCTGTAAAATAGCTCACTTTAATTGTTAAAATTAGCAGTTTTTGTCTGTATTGTATAAAGTTTTGTCTTCAGAAACATTTTTTAGCCGGAATGCGTGAAGAGCTTAACATATATTGTCTGTAAAAGGCTTGACAAACACTTGTCGTGAGTGTATCTTTGCATTGTGGTTTTTTCATAATAGTATTAGATTTAAGGTTAACAAAGTTGGTTAGGGGTTGTCGTGAGACAGCCTTTAATGTTTTATAGAGGTTTGCATTTTCGGATGCGAGCCTTTTTTGTTTTTTGCCCTGTAACAAATGCGTCAAAAAATGACGTAAATGTTGCAATCCTGTTAATTCTCTATGAATTAAATGCATAAATACAAATTATTGGCGAATCCGTGCTTTCCGTACTTCTCTTTATTGGCTTAGTTTGCACCATCAACCTTGAATAAGTAAAATAAAACTGATAGACATGAAAGCACTATTGTTAACTGTAGCCCTTTTATTGGGGTGTATGAATGTTTCTTCCCAGGAGAAAGAAGCGGACATCATATCCGTCTCTACAAATGACTTGAGCATGATCTTTTCTATCTCTTCGGATAAAAAAGTAGTATATAACTATTTTGGAGATAAATTCCGTCATGTTTCCCCTTTCCTTAATAAGAAGTATAAAGAACAACCGGATAACGGTATCGGTTATGCTCCGGCAATCTATCCTGCTTACGGAGGACGCCTTTTCCTGAATCCGGCATTGAAGCTGACGCATAATGACGGTGTTCAGACTACAGAATTGATATATGCGGACCATACCGTAAAGAATATCGATAATAATAGAATAGAAACCGTAATACAGTTGAAAGATCCTTTGTACCCGGTTTTCGTCAATCTCAATTTTGTAGCTTACCAAAAGGAAAATGTGATCTGTCAGTCTGTTTCCATCTCTCATCAGGAAAAGACCCGGCTGGCTGTCGAAAATATATCTTCCGCTTATCTTCCCTTACATGCAGACTCTTACTATCTGACTCATTTTCATGGCGCATGGGCTTCTGAAATGCAATTGGTGGAAGAACAACTGACTCCCGGTGTCAAACGAGTGGAATCCAAGAAAGGCATACGGACCACGCAGTCTGAAAACTCTTCTTTCCTGTTGTCTCTGAACGGACCGGCTTATGAAGATATGGGTGAAGTCTATGCCGGTTCACTGGCTTGGTCGGGCAACTATCTGACCTCTTTTGAAGTGGATGAATGCGGCATGCTGCATGTGTTGACCGGTATGAATAATTTTGCCTCTACTTATAATCTGGAACCGGGTAAAATATTGCAAACCCCGGAAATGGTATGGACATATAGTTCTACCGGTAAAGGACAGGTTTCCAGAAATCTGCACGACTGGTCGCGTAACTATGCATTGGCTCATGGCGATCAGGAATTACCGATCGTCCTGAACAGTTGGGAAGGTGCTTATTTTAACTTTACCGAGAAGACAATCACGGATATGATCGATGATGCTGCTGCTTTCGGTGTTGAAATGTTCGTACTCGACGACGGATGGTTTGCCAACAAATATCCGCGTAACTCGGATAAGGTCGGTTTGGGTGACTGGCAGGTAAATAAGAAAAAATTACCGCGCGGGATCGATTATCTGGCGAAGTATGCAGTAAATAAAGGACTGAAATTCGGCATCTGGATCGAACCGGAAATGGTAAGTCCAAAGAGTGAACTGGCAGAAAAGCATCCGGAATGGATTGTAAAGAGCGGTAAGCGTGATATTATCCCGATGCGTAACCAATGGTTGCTCGATCTGAGCAATCCGGCTGTACAGGATTTTGTGGTGAAGACTTTTGACGATGTAATCGCTTTGTCTCCTCATATTTCCTATATTAAATGGGATGCGAACCGCCACGTTGACAATTTCGGTTCCGATTACCTTTCTAAAGAGGATCAGACCCATTTCTGGATCGAGTATATAAAAGGACTGTATAGTGCTTACGAACGGATCCGTGCAAAGCATCCGGATGTTATGATCCAGTTGTGTTCGGCCGGTGGCGGCCGCCTGGACTTCGGAGCCTTGAAATATCACGATGAGTTCTGGGCAAGCGATAACACCAACTCGCTCGACCGTATATTCATCCAGTACAGCACCAATCTTTTCTTCCCGGCAAAAGCCACTGCTTCCCATGTTTCGACCACTCCGAACCATCAAACGGGTATGATGGCACCGCTGAAATTCCGTTTCGATGTTGCCATGACGGGGCGTCTGGGTATGGAATTGCAACCGAAAGATTTGACAGGTGATGAACTGCCTTTTGCAGAACAGGCCATAAAGAACTATAAACGTATCCGCCCGATCGTACAGCTGGGCGATCTTTATCGTCTCAAATCGCCTTACGACGGAACCGGATGGGCTTCGCATATGTATATATCCAAAGATAAAAAGGAATCTGTATTTTTTGCTTACAGCCTGAAATATCACGGACGTACAACATTCTTTGAGACCAAACTGAAAGGACTGGATCCGGCTAAAATATATAAGATCACTGAATTGAATAAAGCCGGAAACAGTTCCTTCTACGGCGACGGGCAGGTATTCCCCGGTGATTATCTGATGAATGCCGGTATCAGCCTGACAATCGGGAATACGTATGAAAGTACGGTCCTGCTGATTACAGAACAGTAATATTTAATTATCAATACATGAAACTCATCAATTTAAATCTGCTGCTATTGCTCGCCCTTGTTGTATCCTGTAGCGAACCTTTCGTCTCTTCGGGGAAATGGACGGTCAGCTACGATCAGGAGCAGAAAGGCCACCGTATCGAAAAAGAGAGCCAGCTTCTTTCCGATGGGGTCTACGCTTCGTATAAGTTAGGCGACAAATTGGTCACAACCCGTGACTACAGGAGTAGTCGCTCGAAAGCAACCGCTATCAGCGATGCATTCGGCGAAGGATCGTTATTACAGGTTACCTATACCGATAGCAACCTGCCTACACTGGTGCAATCTTTCTACATCTATCCGGAGAAAGATTATTTGTTGACGGAATTTACCCTTCAGGGAGGGAATGCCGATGTCGAATCGAATTATATGGCTCCGGTCAACATCGATCGTATGCCTGCTTTACTCGCCGAAGGGGATAACCGTGCGTTGTTCCAGCCTTTCGATAACGATTGCTGGATTCGTTATCAGTCTCATCCGCTGACTTTCGATCAGTTGCGTAGTTATGAAGTGGCTACCGTATTCAATAATAAGGATCGTAAAGGTCTTGTCATCGGTTCGGTAGAGCATTCCGACTGGAAGACAGGTATCGATATGGTCAAAGGCGACCGCAGCAATATCGGTTCGCTGGTTTGTTTCGGGGGTGTTGCCGATACGCTGACACGTGATTCGAAAGCACATGGTAGCCTGAAAGGGAAAACAGTGAAGTCGCCGAAGGTCTTTGTCGGTTTCTTTAATGACTGGCGTGCCGGACTGGAAGAATACGGAAAAGCGAATGCTGTAGTAGCTCCCGTGAAGAAATGGCCGGGTGCCGTTACGTTCGGTTGGAACAGTTGGGGTGCACTTCAGTTCAAGCTGACTTACCAGAAGGCGCTGGAGGTGTCCGATTTCTTCAGGGATAATTTGCAGAACAACCATTTTGTGAATCCCGACGGCAATGTGACGATCGGCCTCGACTCCGGCTGGAATAGCTTTAAGGATGAAGAACTGAAAGATTTCGTAGATCATTGTACGGCTAACGGACAGATTGCTGGCGTATACTGGACGCCGTTTACCGATTGGGGCAGACGTCCGGATCGGACCATCAAGGATGCTCCTGATTATAAGTATAAAGATGTTTATCTGTATGCGAATGGCCAGCCGCAGGAACTGGACGGTGCCTATGCGATCGACCCGACTCATCCGGCTATTGAGGAAATGATGAAGAAAACGTCCGAACTGTTCCACCGTTGCGGTTTCAAATACGTGAAGATGGACTTTATGACACACGGGGCGATGGAAGCCGACAAATGGTACAATCCGGAGATCCGGACAGGTATCCAGGCCTACAACTACGGCATGCAGCTGTTGAACAAATACTTCGGCGACATGTACATCAATCTGTCTATCTCTCCTGTATTCCCGGCTCATTACGCTAATTCACGCCGTATTGCCTGTGATGCCTGGAATAAGATCAAAGATACCGAATACACGCTGAATGCCCTTTCTTACGGCTGGTGGCAGGATGAGGTGTACCAGTATAACGATGCCGACCACCTGGTGCTGCGCGAAGCGACCGAAGGCGAGAACCGGGCCCGTATGACTTCCGGTGCTATTACCGGCTTGTATATCGTTGGTGACGATTTCAGTAAGGGCGGCAAACAGATCGACAAAGACCGCGCTCTGAAATTCATGACCAACCAAAGAGTGAATGATGTCGCCAGAGGTATTTCATTCGCTCCGGTGGAAGGAAATGGAGAACGTTCTGAAAATCAATTTATTCGCCATGATGCAGACGGATCATCTTATTTCGCTATCTTTAATTATTCGGAAGATGAGATGAATGCCACAGTTTTGCTTGAACGCCTCGGATTGGAGCCGACGGTTACTTACAGGGCAAGAGAACTCT
Organism: Parabacteroides sp. AF18-52; assembly: GCF_003479145.1. Classification (NCBI taxonomy): domain Bacteria; kingdom Pseudomonadati; phylum Bacteroidota; class Bacteroidia; order Bacteroidales; family Tannerellaceae; genus Parabacteroides; species Parabacteroides sp. AF18-52. Next base: position 37,542 of record NZ_QUGR01000016.1, on the reverse strand, counting down.
GGAGTGGATATGAACAGCCTGTCAAGGAAAAACTCACAGTGACGGTCCCCGCCAGGGATGCGTTGCTTTACAAGATAGAAAACAACTAAATGTTCTTAAATTTATCAATTATGAAACAGATCAAGGTTTTTAGTATTTTGATGATGCTTGTAGTATGCTGCGGTACCGTTTTCGCACAAGGCATAACAATTACAGGTACGATCACCGACGCAAAAACGTCGGAGTCGCTCCCGGGAGCGAGCGTTGTTCTCAAGGGAACAACGCAAGGGACTATATCGGATATGGATGGAAAATATTCTTTGACAGCCTCACCGGGCGCCACCCTGGTGATCAGCTATATCGGATATGACACCAAGGAAGTAAAAGTCGGTAACCAGAACGTGATCAACGTATCACTTTCAGAAGACTCACAATCTATCGACGAAGTAGTGATCGTAGGTGCTTCCATGAAGAAAAGCGACCTGACAGGTGCTATTGCGCATGTCGACGCGAAAGTGTTGGAAGAACGCCCGGTAACGACCGTCAATGAAGCCCTTCAGGGACGTGTAGCCGGTGTTTTGATCACTAAAGGAACTCGTCCGGGTGACGATTCAAGTATCAAGATTCGTGGTGTGAATACGATCAATTCCGGTTCAGATCCGATCTACGTTGTCGATGGTTTGGTTATGGGCAACGGTTACGGCGGTTTTAACGCCATCAATGTGAACGATGTGGCTTCCGTACAGGTGTTGAAAGATGCCTCGGCTACAGCCCTTTACGGATCACGTGGTGCCAACGGTGTCGTTCTTATCACGACCAAAAAAGGTAAAATAGGCGAAGGACGTGTTACTTACGACGGTTGGGTAGGTTTCTCAAAAATTACCCAGCGTCCGAAGACAATGGATGCTTCCCAGTTGTTCGACCTGCGTATAGATGCTTTTGCCAATGGGTACATGCAGGACAATCCTACGGCAAACCGTCAGGATTACATCAATAACACATTGATGAAAACGAATACCGCTTTCTCCGATGAGGAGTTCGCCACTCACAATGCAGGTCAGAGCTATAACTGGTTGGACGAGGTGGCAAGCACCGGTTTCCAGCAGAACCACTCCGTAAGCTTCTCCAACGCAACGGAAAAGAACAATATTTACATCAGCTTCGATTATGCCAATATCGACGGTCTGATCGGTGATTCGAAAGAAAAGAAATATTCCGGACGTATCAATGCGGAATCGATGATCAAACCGTGGTTGAAGGTCGGTACGAACTCTTCTTTCTCCCGTACGGAAAATAACCTGCCGACAGACGATGTGTATGACAAGGCGCTGAATGCGAACCCATTGCTGAACCCGGCACCTTACAAAGATCCGGCAACCCGTTACACCTGGGATTATCTGACATTGTACTACCGTGTGCACAACGAAGGAAACAATAATGATTACAACCCGTTCAACTCGCAGGAAGTAGCCCGCGAACGTGCCCGTAACCGTTTCCTTTCTTCCAATTATATCAACATCAATCCGATCGAAGGGCTGAATATCCGTTCTACGTTCGCATTGGATGTTTCTTCACAGACCTGGTTCGAATATACACCGAGCTATATCCAGGAAGCTATCCGTCACTATAACGGTGATGCGAGAGCAAAACACGAAAGATGGTCACAGTTGAACTGGCAGTGGGATAATACGATCACTTACGACAAGACGATCAACAAACACCGCATGAACTTCCTGTTCGGTACAAGTACGACCAAGAACTCGGAAAACTATACTAAAGCACAGGGCGACCGTTATGCCAGCGACGATTTGCTGTGGTACGACCTGAAAGGTGCTGCCGCTAACGATAAGAAAGAACTCGATTCAGATTTCAAAGGCAATACCCTCGTATCTGTCCTGGGTAGAGTGAACTACAACTATGATATGCGTTACTACTTGACGGCAACGGCCCGTTACGACGGTTCTTCCAAGTTTGCCAAAGGCCACCGTTGGGGTATCCTGCCTTCTTTCTCTGCCGCATGGGATATAACGAATGAAGCGTTCATGGAAGACCAGACTATTTTCGACCGGATGAAGTTCCGTGTAGGTTATGGTGTGGTTGGTAACCAGGATATCGAAAACTATGCATATCGTACATTGTATTTCTCTTCTGTCAGCAACGGCGAAGCTTCCTACGCAACCAGCGGTTTGAGAGGTACGCCTGCCATTACCTGGGAAAAACAGAAACAAACCAATATCGGTGTCGATATGGCATTCCTCAATGACCGTTTGAATGTTTCTCTGGACGGATTCTTTATCAAAAATGATAATCTGTTGATGAAACACTCTCTGCCGTTGACTTCCGGCTACAGTGAAACATGGGAAAATATCGGCTCTGTAAAGAATAAAGGTTTTGAAGCGACGATCAACGCTACTCCGATACAGACAAAAGACTTTACATGGAATGTGAATGCCAATATCTCTTTCGATAAGAATGAGGTGTCTAAGTTGTATGGCCAGGTGACGGAGATCCTGAACGGTTCAGATCGTGAAAAGAATATCTTCCTGGGCGAATCATTGAATAACATTTATACTTATAAGACTGGCGGTATCGCGAACGAATCGAATCGCAGCGAATGGGAAAATCTGGATTTCAATGGAAAACATGTAAGCCTGGGTGATTTGTTCCCGCAAGATATTTCCGGCCCTGACGGTGTGCCTGACGGCGTAATCGACCAGCTTGACCGCACAGTGGTAGGAAAGAAGGATCCGAAGTTCTACGGCGGGTTTGCCACCGATTTCAGCTATAAGGGAATTACCTTGAATGCTGTATTCAACTATTCTTACGGTGCAAAGAAAATCAGTTCATATTACGAAGGTTTGATCAACAGTACAGGTACGGGCATGTCATCTATCGACCTGCTGGACCGTTGGACTCCGGAAAATACCGGCGCTTCCGTTCCGCGTGTGATTGCCAATACGACCAGCGGTTATAACCGCTATAATCCGTCTGATATGGATTATACGATCCAGAATGCCTCTTATCTGCGTTTGTCTACACTGACATTGGCTTATTCATTTCCGAAACCTTTGTTGAGCCAGCTCAAAGTGGAAAACCTGCGTGTTTACTTCACGGCATCTAACCTGTTCTGCGCAACCAAATATAAAGGCTTCGATCCTGAAACAGGCGATTACGGATATCCTCCGACAAAAATGTATGTATTTGGTTTGAACTTTAGTTTTTAATGATTTAAAAGGATTACAATTATGAAAAAGAGATATAATTTGATCGGATTGCTGGCTTTGGCGCTTACTGCCGGAATCACCACATCTTGTTCCGATTTCCTGACACAGGAAAACAAGAAAGCATTGACAGAAGAGCAGATCTATTCAGATGTAGAGTTTATCGAACTGAATCTGAAGGGTATCTATAATACCTGGCGTGACAATACCCGCCAGGATGAACGTGCCTGGTTCCTGATGACCGGTACCGATGAAATACAGCGCGGTGCATTGCAGAATAAAGGGGGTGGCGAAGGAGCGGCTATGGACCGTTACGATGCCAATATGAACTCCCTGCATAGCAAGGTGAAAGATCAGTGGAACAAACGTTTCCCGATAGTTACCGCTGCTGCCAAGATCGTCCGTGCGTTGGATACGCCTGATCTGGCAGAAGGAACCAAACAAGCTGAACTGTTGGGTGAGGCCTGTTTCGTGCGTGGTTTCGTCGATTATGAACTGGCGTTATACTGGGGTGAAATACCTATCATCGACCTGGATAAGCTGGAAGAAACCGGCTACGGCCGTCAGTCTTTGACCGATGTCTGGCAGTTTATTATCAATGACCTGGAAAAAGCGGCTAAATATGCTCCTAAGACAAATACGGCTGGACGGGCAACTTCCGGTGCCGGTTATACGATGTTGGGTAAGGCTTATATGTCTGCTCCGGTAGAAACCGGTCTGCGCGACTTTAACAAGGCGAAAGAATGTTTCGAGAAAGTAATGGGGATGGGCTATTCATTGGTAAACTATGCCGACCTGTGGAATTACGAGAAACCGAATACGGCGGAATCTATTTATGAATTTCAGTTCAATAATAATCCGAACCGTAACCAGATCCAGTTCCAGATCGGTTCACGTGTGGCGCAGAACTGGTGGAAAGACGGTTGTTACTTTGCCGGTTACGACCATGTCGTTGTTACTGAATATGGATATGAAACGGTGGAAAACGGTGGTATCTGGGAAGACGGTGATGTCCGTAAAGAGGAAAGTATCCGTTACGACTTTACGTATCATGGTGAAGTTCCTAACTACGAATGTGTTGCCTGGGAAGATCTGGGTGAAGACCATGACGAATTGAAACCGCACGTAAAGAAATATGAAGATTATCGTACCGACCAGTATTCAGGCTTGGGTATCAACAATATGTGGAACTCAGGGAAGAATATCCCGGCTCTCCGTTATGCGGATGTCCTTCTTAGCTATGCCGAATGTCTGAATGAATTAGGACAAACCGGACAGGCGGTAGAAAAGGTGAATGAAGTGCGTAATCGTGCATGGGGCTTTAATATCCCGGCTGATAAGAAATGGGATGCAGGTATGTCTCAGGATAACTTCCGTGTGAAGATCATGGATGAACGTATGCGTGAGTTTCTGGGTGAGAACTGGCGTCGTGCCGATCTGATCCGTACAGGCAAATTCGTTGAGTATATCAAAGCACGCAACAAATGGGCGAAACGTTCAGGTACGATCCAGGATTATAACGTTCGCTATCCGATCCCTAACGAAGAGATCGAACAGAATCCGGACATGACTCAGGATGATCAGAACCCCGGATACAGATAACTATAAAGTTACTTCAGTTTCCTAGGGAAGAAACTCCGGTTTCCTCCTTAGGAAACTAGAGTTTCCCAGGCAGGAAATTACAGTTCCCTCCGCAGGGAACTACAGTTTCCAAATAGCGAAACTACGAGGAAACTGTAATTGATTGAAGTTTAATGAACTAAAGGCAAAAGGATTGTAAAAGGAGAAAGCACCGGGAAGGCATGTCTTTGCCCGGTGTTTTGTTTAATAAAAAACCGAATCAAACTAATATAATAATAGGTCATGAAAAATAATTTAACAGGAACATCCCTGCTTTTTGGTCTTGTATGTCTCTTGTTGGGGGCAAAGGCTTTTGCAGGTGAACAGCAAGTGATCGCTTCCGGTAGTTGGAAGATCGTTTATAATGAAGGAACAAAGACATGCAACTTTATCCATAAGGAAAAGACCATACTGGCGGGTGTTTTTGTTCAGGCGAAAGAGAAGGAAACATGGTTGCGAAGCACGGAGTACGGACAGCCTGCTTTTTCGGAAGAAACTGTCGATGATGTCTTCGGTGCCGGACATAAATACACATTTACCTATGCAGCACACGATGGAAAACCGGCTCTGCAACAGTCGTTCTATTTCTATCCGGATAAAAGTTACTTTCTGACAGAAGCCTATATCGTTTCGGAGACTGCAACCTCAAGTAATTATATTGCTCCGGTTGTCACAGAAACGACCAGCTCTTTCCTGAATGCAAATGCCTCCAACCGGGTTTTATCCGTACCGTTCGACAATGATGCCTGGATCGGTTATTCCTCATTGGCATTGTCGGTAGACTCTGTTTCTTTCGAGGTCACTTCCATCTATTCTGGTGATACACGTGAAGGACTGGTGCTCGGTTCCGTTGAACATGATACATGGAAGACCGGCGTACGCTATTCTACCTCCGGCAACCAGCAGTTGAACCGTCTGGAATGTTTTGGCGGGATCAGCCATCGCCTTACCCACGATATCGATGCCGAAGGTTCAAAACCTCACGGCAGCATCTCCGGTACGAAACTGAAATCTCCGAAACTCCTGGTCGGCATGTTCGATGACTGGCGCAAAGGGCTTGAAGCATATGGCGAAGCAAATGCGTTGGTTGCTCCTCCCCGTAAATGGGCGAAAGGAAATATCTTCGGATGGAACAGTTGGGGCGCAATGGCCGAGAAGCTGAATTTTACCGGTGCTCTCGATGTTTCCGATTATATCAGTACGAACCTGCAACCGAATCATTTCAATAATGACGGTACGGCTTATGTGATCCTCGATTCTTACTGGGATAACCTGAACGATTACCAGTTGAAGACATTTGCCAAGCAATGTGTCGATAACGGACAGGTTCCGGGCATCTATTGGTCTCCTTTCTCTGATTGGGGAGAAGACGGTAGCCGTTCTATGGAAGGTAGCAGCTACAGATACGGAGACGCTTACCTTTATGTGAACGGAAAACCGAAGAAGATCGCTTCTCGTGCGTTAGACCCGACCCATCCCGGTACCCGTGAACGGATGAGCTATTTCATCAACCGTTTTAAAGAGTTGGGATATAAATACATCAAATTCGACTTCCTGAACAATGCAATTCTAGAAGCGGACTCTTATTACGATAAGAACGTTACGACCGGTGTGCAGGCTTATAACAGTGGTATGAAGTATCTGACGGAATTGTGCGGGGATGACATGTTCATGGCTTTATCCATTGCTCCTGCTTTTCCTGCGCAATACGGGAACTCCCGCCGTATCAGTTGCGATGCCTGGGGAGCTAAGGAAGATACGGAATATGTAATGAACGGACTTTCTTTTGGCTGGTGGCTCGACAAGGTCTATAACTTCAATGATGCCGACCATCTGGTTCTTCATAAAGATGCTTATAATGAAGATGAAAACCGTATGCGTATTACATCGGGAGTGATCACGGGAACTTATATTCTCGGTGATAATTTCAGCCAGAAAGGAACTTGTATAGGGGATCTCGCTGCCCGCCAGAAAGCGGAAAAGTTTGCGACGAATGCCGACGTGAACGAAATTGCTCGCATCGGTAAATCTTTTTACCCGGTGGAAGGTGCCACGGCTTCAGGTAAAAACAGTTGGGGAAGGAACCGTGGCGAGAGTCTTTTTATGTTGGATACGGATGATTATATGTATGTCGCTGCATTTAATTATAAAGCAGAATCAGTCTCGGAAGATATCAAGTTGTCACGACTGGGAATCGCTTCTTCCGATGTGAAAGGTATTAAAGAGCTCTGGACTGGTCAGGACGTGTCGCTGAAAGGTGAAGAAATTCCTTTCTCTTTACCTGATTTTGGCGTGAAGTTATACAGAATAGATAAGAAAGGCACGGGAACGGGTGTGTCTGATCTTACTACGCCGGACAGAAAGATAACCGGCTGGGTAAAGGACGATCATTTGTTCATACAGACGGAAAAAGATCTGAAAGATATTCTTATCTACTCGACACAGGGAGCGTTACTGAAAAAGTTGCCAGCTTTATCTTCGCAAACTTACTATGACATCAATATTGCTGATCTGCCCAAAGGTATATTCCTGGTTCAGGCAGTCACTTCCCTACAGGATTCCGAATGTTTGAAGTTCATAAAATAAAATCCATGTCGATACAATCAAATCTACTGAAATTAGGGCTCTGAGCTGTTAATTTTAGTAGAATTTGATTGTAATCTATATAGTTTTGTGTTCGATAACAAAATTTGACTGGAATAAGTGTTTTGCTTAACTTTTATTAGTCAGAAAAGACTTGACAAAAGCCCTTTACACCTGTATCTTTGTACTGTGGTTTTTTCATAATAGTATTAGATTTAAGGTTAACAAAGTTTGGTTAGGGCTTGTCGTGAGACAGGCTTTAATTGTTTATAAGGGTTTGCTTTATGAGGCAGCCTTTTTTATATCAAACTTATAAATAATAAAAAGGGGGCATCAAATATTTGATGTCCCCTTTTCTATTCATTCTAAATTCGCTTTAGGATATTTTATAATCTTCTGTATCGCTGGTTCCTGCAACTTCAGAGGTTCTTTCTATTACCTCTATCTCAAAAATTAATGTAGAGTATGCAGGGATATTATCCTTTTCATTGGAACCATATCCTAGTTTCTGAGGAATCCAAACTTCCCATTTGTCGCCAACTACCATATTTTGCAAAGCAATGGTCCATCCTGTTATAGGAGAGGGAACTCCACCATAAGTATAACTATAATTAGAAGATGCGGAACTTACAGCGAATTTAGCTGGTGCTGCATAGGGAACACACTGATCGAAATACTCGCCTTCTTTGCTATCGATCAACCATCCTTTGTAATAAACAGTCACACGGCTGTTGTAATAGATTACAGGGCCGTCTCCTTGTTTTATCCTTTTAGCATAAACAAAATCATCTCCGGATCCTTGTATACTTACTTTAAAGAAATCGGGGTCATTAGCCTTTGCCGCGAAAGCCTGTTCATTTTTCAGTTTGTATGCTTCAACGGCTGCATCATCACTGTCATCGTCATCTTTACAGGAGGTAAAGACTACGGACATACAAAAAATCATCAACGCGAATTGCAGGTACTTCTTCATTTAATTTATTCAGTTATCTTTTTTAATAATGACTTCATACTAACCTTTTCAGAAATAATCTCGTGCAGCTTGTCGATGCTTACACGTTCCTGTTCCATGGTATCACGGAAACGGATTGTTACACAATTATCCTTCAAAGTATCGTGGTCAACTGTAATACAGTACGGAGTTCCAATGGCATCCTGACGGCGGTAACGTTTACCGATAGAGTCTTTTTCATCATACTGGCAACGGAAATCGAATTTCAGCATGTTGACAATCTCTTCCGCTTTTTCAGGAAGCCCGTCTTTCTTAACCAGCGGCAATACGGCTAACTTGATAGGAGCCAGAGCTGCAGGCAATTTCAATACTACGCGTGTTTCACCGTTTTCGAGGGTCTCTTCGCAATAAGATCCGGCCATAACGCTCAGGAATACACGGTCGACACCGATAGATGTTTCAATAACGTACGGAGTATAGCTTTTATTTAATTCAGGATCGAAATACTGTATCTTCTTACCTGAGAATTTCTCATGCTGGCTCAGGTCGAAGTCTGTACGGCTGTGGATACCTTCCACTTCTTTGAAACCGAACGGCATTTCATATTCGATGTCTGTAGCTGCATTGGCATAATGAGCCAATTTTTCGTGATCGTGGTAACGATATTTCTGATCACCCAGTCCCATTGCTTTGTGCCATTTCAGACGAGTCGATTTCCATTGTTTGAACCATTCCATTTCTTCTCCCGGACGAACGAAGAACTGCATTTCCATCTGTTCGAACTCACGCATACGGAAGATGAACTGACGGGCAACGATCTCGTTACGGAATGCTTTACCGATCTGAGCGATACCGAAAGGTACTTTCATACGGCCTGTCTTCTGCACGTTCAGGAAGTTTACGAAAATACCCTGTGCAGTTTCCGGACGCAGGTAGATTTTGGAAGCGCCGTCGGCAGTAGATCCCATTTCTGTGGAGAACATCAGGTTGAACTGGCGTACTTCCGTCCAGTTGCGTGTTCCGGAGATCGGACAAGCGATTTCGCAGTCGATAATGATCTGGCGGAGATCTTCAAAGTTGGAGTCGTTCAGTGCTTTCGCAAAACGGGTGTGTATCTCGTCGCGTTTAGCCTGATGTTCCAATACGCGGCCGTTGGTAGCACGGAATTGGGTTTCATCGAATGCTTCACCGAACTTTTTCGCAGCTTTGTCGACTTCTTTCTGTATCTTTTCGTCGATCTTAGCCAGATAATCTTCGATCAGTACGTCGGCACGATACCGTTTCTTGGAATCCTTATTGTCGATCAAAGGGTCATTGAATGCGTCCACATGGCCGGATGCCTTCCAGATAGTCGGGTGCATAAAAATGGCAGAGTCGAGGCCTACTACATTTTCGTGAAGCAGGGTCATGCTGTCCCACCAGTATTTCTTTATATTATTTTTCAGCTCTACGCCATACTGTCCGTAATCATACACTGCTCCTAAACCATCATATATTTCTGAAGAGGGAAATACAAATCCGTATTCTTTACAGTGTGAAACTAATTTCTTGAAAACATCTTCTTGTGCCATAAGTATATGTAATTATTATCAACCTGCAAAGTAAATGATTTTTTCTGTAAGTTACAGCATTTTCAGCGGCTTATTAGTTAATACATATAAAGAAAGGTGACCATCCCGGCCACCTTTCACCATCAAAAATTATATTGAAAATTTAGTTCTGGGTTTATTCTTTATCCCACCATATACGACCAAATTCGCTGTCCAGACGACCGAAGTTCGATTCTTTCTGCATGTCCTCGAGGCGTTTTACCTGATTTGCATAGTTGGCAGAACCATCGGCTGGCATGGTGAATTTTTTACGGCGCGGTACTTGCTGCAATTCACCGTATACATTGATCGGTTCCCAGGTAACCAATGTAGATGTAGTGCTCGGATAGTTGGTACGTTTGTACATAGCCCATGATTCACTGTTATTCTTGAAATGTTCTACCCAAGTCTGGCAGTAGATCTGTTCTTTAGCCATAGCGCTGTTCCATGCGATACCATCCTGTTTCAGGAATGCTTCGATTTCACTTTCTGTAACCGCTTCGTAGTCATTGATTTTGCAGTAGTCGGCAATTTTACTCCATTGTCTCAGAGAGGCTTTTACGCCTTCTTCATACCATTGCTGAGCTGTTTTGCTGTTGGCAACGCCTTCCAGCGTAAATTCGGAAGCCATGAAACAGAAGTCTGCATATGTTACCAAAGGAATCCAGCCACCGGCACTACCATTGTCTTGCGCACCTTTCCACAAACGAGTCTGAGGTCTGTTCATCGGACGCATGTCGATATCGTCCAGATAACGAGATGTGCGACAGGAGTCGGTTGCCCATTTGTCGTAACTTACGCTACCGCCGGTCCAGCGACCTAAATGAGTCGGAATAACCTGTGCAGGAGTTGTTGTTTCTTTGGCATTGAATGCGGCTATGTTTTCCGGAGTTAAATTGTTGATCTGGAAAAACAGACGTTTTCTCGGGTCGTTATACTTCAGTAAGTAAGCCATAAAAGCAGCAGAAGCGCGATCCATGTCGATGACGGAATGCCAGTCGCCTTGGGTTGTCCAGTAGTTATCGAAATAAAGGATAAAACTATCGTCGATACTGCTGAAAATGTTGCCGGAAGATAATACCTCTTGTGCAATGGCTTTAGCTTCTGCCGGTTTCTGTTTTAACAATCTCAAAGCGATCCGCATACGTACGGCATTGGCAGCCTTCACCCATTTACTCATGTCGCCACTGTAAGCCAGGTCATAATTCTTGAAAGTCACCTGGTTGCTGGATGTCGCCAGCTTATTGGCAGCTTCTTTCAGTTCCTGGTTCCAGGTCGTCAACAACTCTTCCTGAGTTTGGAAAGCGGGTTCAAGAATTTCCACGTTACCGTTGCGGGTTCCCCAACCGTCGGTGTACACCAAAGAACCGTATACGTCGGATGCTTGAATACCTTTTGTAATCAAGAGGATACGGGCTACTTCGGTTAAGTCGCTGTAAGCAGCTTCCTGTTCCGGCATATTGGTCTTGACATAATAGGGTATGTGACGGGCGTATTTACCGGCGTTTACATAGTTGCTGTATAATGATCCCGCAAAACCGGCGCATTCGGTGAAGTTGACTGTGCTATATCCCCAGATTCCGGCACAATACTGCATCCATCTCATGCGGCAGGCATATGAGTCTGACCATGTTTCTCCGGCATTACACATTACATTTTCAATCTGATAGAGGAACACTTCCGGATCAACTTCGTATACCGTATCAGGGTTCTTGTTGATTTTGGTGAAGTCGGCATCGCAGGAGCTTAATGCAGCCATGGAAGCTAACGCTCCGAGAATATAATATTTAATTTTTTTCATTTTACTTAATTATAAAGGTGATTAGAATGAAACGTTAACACTGAAGCCAATGTTGCGTGAGAATACGGCACCACCGCTTTCCATATATTCAGAGCTGTAAGATGTATTCAGGCCTTCCGGGTGAATATTGTCCGGCAGACTGTTATACAGGAATCCTAAGTTACGGGCCATTAAGCCGATACTTGCATTTTGAATGTAGGCTTTGTTCACCCATTTTTTAGGCAATTGCCAATGTACGGAAACTTCACGTAAGGCAACCCATGAACATTTGTGGATACCTTCTTCGCGGATACCACTGGACCAACTGTACACGTTGTCATAATATTTGTAAGCTGATAACGGGTCGACCAATCCTTGATCATAAGCATACTGATAGCTTCTACCGGAAACGTCTACTCCTTTGATTTCCGTACCCGGCATAAATACGCCTTCCGGAATTACACCGTCATTGACCACTCTTCCGTCGCTCAATGTACGAGGTAAACCGCCGTATTGTGTGTCACGACCGGTCAATGAAGATTTAACGTTCCCTGAATTCATACCATAATAATAACTTGCCGAGAAGACGTCTCCGCCGAAACGGGCATCGATTACAGCATTCAGCGTAATGCCTTTCCAGCTTACGGAAGTGGTGGCTCCCCACAAGAATTTAGGCTGTAAAGAACCGATTTTCTCACTTTTATTTGAACGAGGATAAGAACCGTCTGCGTTCAACAGTTTTTCGCCATTTTCGTTGCGTGTGTAAGCATAAGAAGTGTAGATATCACCATAAGCGCCGCCTACGGTAGCCCATGCCTGTGTATCCGTACCACCTCCTACTAACTGGTATTTCTCAACGCCTTCAAACAAAGAGACGATCTTGTTTCTGTTGCGCGTCAGGTTGAAAGACAAATCCCAGCGCCAGTCTTTCGTTTCGATCGGAGTACCGGTAATCAATAATTCGATACCTTTGTTCTGGATGTCTCCGGCATTGATCCAACGTTTTGAAACACCGGATTCGGATGCGATCGGCAATGCCAGGATCTGGTTCTTTGTATTGGTCTTATACCATGCAAAGTCGAAACCGAGACGGTTTTTGAAGAAACGCATATCCAAACCGATTTCGATGGAGTGTTGTTTCTCCGGTTTCAAATTCAAGTTCGGTAATTCGTCCTTGTCGAATTTGTAATAAGGATAAGTTCCGCCGTTAAGCTGGTTGTCGAATGTGTTGTCGAAAGCATAATAACCGGTACCGGTTGTCAGATAAGGAGCACAGTCGTTACCTACGATAGCATAAGAAGCTCTCAACTTACCGAAAGAGATAAATTCAGGTATCGCATCGCGCAAACCTTCGGCAAACAACCAGGAAGCACCAACCGACGGGTAGAAGTAAGAAGTGTGTCCTGTTCCGTTTTCATAGATCAATGCAGACGACCAGTCGTTACGTCCTGTTATATCCAGGAAATAAACGCCTTTATAATCCATATTGGCAAAAGCATAGATGGAGTTGATACGTTTTCTGTCAGTATTATATCTGACTTCGGTTGTCGCTTTATTAACGGAGTTTGTCATATCGAACAAACCAGGAACGCGCAAGCCATTCTCCGAGTTGGTTTTGTGGTATCCTCTTTTGGTATCCCACTGTTCTACTGCTACGCTACCGCTGATATTGAAATCATCGAAAGAATGGTTAGCAGTCAACATACCGGTAATTTTGTACTGGTCTTTCTTATTTTCATGGATTTTATAAGCCGCACCGTCGTACTTGCTGGCACCTGTAGCCATTACTTTTGATTCGTTAGTGGTATATAGCTTGTAAATATCACCTTTCACTTTCAATGACAACCAATCTAATATTTTAAGATCCAGATTCAAGAAAGCACGTACACTCATTTCGTCCTGTGTATAGATGTTTTCCAGGTAGTCGTAGATCGTTTTGGAATAACCATACGGATCCAATGAGTTGTAACCGTCACCGGCCGGACTGATATAGTTTTTGTTATTCAACCAGTAATCAGTATCATATTCACGAGCGATGCTGTACATGAAGTCATAGATCGGAGATCCCGAGCCTCCCTGTCTTGTCGGATTCTGGGCAGTCGATTCGATATATGAGAATCCGCCTTCAGCTTTCAAGCGTGAACTGATATCGTGGGATGCGTTTAAACTGAATGAATTACGCTTGAATTCATTGTTAAAAGTTAAACCCTCCGACTGCAGGTTTGAATAAGAGAAACGGAATGCACTTTTTTCAGAACCACCTTGTAAAGCAACGTTGGTGTTCATGTAGTGCCCGGTCTGATAAAGATTTTTCAAGTTGTTGTCTTTGGCGGAATAGATCATTTCCTGGCCATCCACATAGAACGGTTTACCGTCGAAACGAGGACCGAAGCTACGACCTGCAGATGTGTATCGGTTTTCGCTACCGTCGCTATTCAGAGCCCATGCCGGAGAAGAACCGGAACCGAATTCGTTTTGCAGATCCGGTGTCGCATAGATGTTTTCCCATTGCTGCGTATGTGAAACGGAAACACCTATACCTTCACCTTTACGGCCTTTTTTGGTTGTGATCAGGATCACACCGTTGGAAGCACGCGAACCGTACAAAGCGGTTGCGGCAGCACCTTTCAATACAGACATCGATTCGAAGTCATCGGCATTCAGGTTCTTCAGGTCATTACCCCAGTCTTGTCCTGCCCCTGTTTTTGTTACTTCATTGTCGATGATAATACCGTCGATAACGAAAATCGGCTGGTTGTTACCTCCCAAAGAAGTATTACCACGGATGATAATACGTTGTGAAGACTGCGGTCCGGAGTTACCCATGTTGATCTGTACACCGGCAACTTTACCTTGTAGTCCATTGATCGGGTTTGGAGAGTTTACTTTGGCGATTTCATCTCCCTTTAGTTCTGTCATGGCGTAACCGAGTGATTTCTTATCACGGGACATACCCAAAGCTGTTACAACAACTTCTTCCAGAGCTTGTGAATCTTCTTCCAGATAGATTTTCAGTGTTGCCTGGCCGTTGTAGACGACTTCTTTTGTTTTATAACCAACAAAAGAGACCTGTAAAGTTTGACCTTTTTTGACATCGTTTAGCGTGAATTTACCATCGAGGTCCGTCATAATCCCACTTGTGGTTCCCTTAATAATAACAGATGCTCCAATAACCGGACCCATTGAATCCTCTACAACTCCGGTGACTTGTCCACTCTGTTGTGAAATGTTTACACTTTGCTTGTCGGGTACTACATCTGCATAGGCTCCTAATGGAGAGACCAATGCACCGGCAAGCAAAATCAAGCTTGGAAATGTTAATTTTTTAGACATAAGCGTTTGATTTATAGGTAAAAAAATAGATGTGTGTATGTTTGTTTCAGCATATTTAAATTGTTATAGTTCTAGTAGAACTATGGAATGCTGTCAAAATGGAAGTATCATTATTTGGCTAAAATAGGCTAAATATGTTTTAAATTCGTCAACGGAGCGGTTTTGTATCTTAAAAGAGTTAATTTTGTAACAAATTAGTTGTAATTAGTTTACGATATCAGGAGATCGAGAATTAAGTGTTAACTGAAAATCTGATTTTAATAGAATTTATGAATAAGTTCTACTAGAACAATATCACTTGGAAAACTATCAAATAGTAACTATATATTTGTAAACCATATAATTAATTTAAATTTTAATCGGAACTGCATAGGAAATGGATAATGTTTTTATATGTTAAAATTAGACAGCTTTCATTTCTCCCTCGTTCCGGAATAACTCTTTTTTCAGATCGATTGTAATTCCGATGATCGTTCGATCATAATTTATTTTATTTGTTGTAATTTCATAGATTTCTTTATTTTTGTAAAAACATAATTAGAATGCGACTTTACATTATTAAAAAAGTAATATTATGAATGACGGTTCAAAAAAAGTAGTAATTCTTCTGGCTCATCCTAACCTGAAGGAATCACAGGCAAACAAAGCTCTAGCCGATGCGGTAAAGGATATTGACGGTGTCATGGTATATGATCTGTATGAATATCAGGATCAATCTTTCGATGTAAATCTGTGGAGTACGATCATCTCTGATGCTTCGATGATTATTTTTCAATTTCCTTTTTACTGGATGTCGGCTCCTTCGCTTTTAAAGCGATGGCTGGATGAAGTTTTTACTTCGCTGGCGAAAACACCTGCAGTAGCCGGTAAACCGTTGCAGATCGTTACGACGACCGGGTCGGAGTATGCTGCTTATCGCAGTGGAGGGCGGAATGGTTTTACTATGGATGAACTTCTACGTCCTTACCAGGGTTGTGCGATACATGCCGGAATGACCTGGCACACGCCATTGGTTGTCTATGGAATTGGTAGCGCGGATGCTTCCAGAAACATTGTGGCCGGGGCTGAAGCTTATAAACAGAGGGTAGAAGCTGCATTGACAGACCATACGATGCAGAATATTTGGTAATTACTATATGATGAGGATCGGATTAATTTGAGAACTTTCTTCCTCAAATTCTTTTAAATCAATAAAAAATATCTATTTTTGCGAAGTTGATGTTTTTAATGTTTGCGCAAACAATAATTAATTATCTAATAAAGAATACCATGAAATCAGAAGACATCTCACGTCGCTCGTTCCTGAAACGGGCATTGGCTTTATCGGCTGCAACTGCAATTCCTTCGTTTTGGATCCCTTCGAAAGCGGGTGCAATGCCGGGTGTACCGTTCGTTAGTGCGAACGAGAAAGTGAATATTGCATTTATTGGCATTGGAAACCGTGGTGGTGAAATAGCCAAAGAATTGTATAAGACCGGATTGTGTAATGTAGTGGCCCTGTGTGATGTGGATATGGGTGCAGCGCATACACAAGAGTTGATATCTATGTTCCCGAAAGTTCCCCGTTATCAGGATTTCCGTAAGATGTTCGATCAGATGGCCGGAAAGATCGATGCGGTGACGGTAGGTGTTCCCGACCATGCCCATTTCCCGATCACGATTGAAGCGATGGCACATGGAAAACATGTATATGTAGAGAAACCGATGGCCCGTACTTTCCAGGAGATAGAGCTGATGATGCGGGGCGAAAAGAAATATGGTGTTGTTACACAGATGGGTAACCAGGGTCACTCGGAAGCGAATTATTTCCAGTTCAAGGCATGGAAAGAAGCCGGATTGATCAAGGATGTGACAGCCATCACCGCACACATGAACTCTCCGCGCCGCTGGCACGGATGGAATCCGAATATCAAACATATGCCGATGGGAGAACCTGTTCCTGAAACAATGGATTGGGATACCTGGCTGGGTGTAGTGCAACATCACGATTATAACCATGATTATCATATGGGACAGTGGCGTTGCTGGTATGATTTCGGTATGGGCGCGCTGGGCGACTGGGGAGCACATATCCTTGATACGGCTCATGAATTTCTAGATATGGGATTACCTTCCGAAGTGAATCCGATCTATCTGAAAGATCATAACAATTTCTTCTTCCCGATGTCTTCTACGATCTTGTTTAAATTTCCGGAAAGAGGAAACATGCCGGCTGTTGATGTAACCTGGTATGATGGTTTGGATAATATTCCTCCTGTACCTGAAAACTTTGGTTCTTCAGATGTCGATCCGAACATACCGACTGTAGCCGGTGGAAAACTTCAGTTGATGAAACTGAATCCCGGAAAGGAAATATACTCAAAGACATTGACATTTAAGGGCGGTTCTCATGGTAGCACCTTGTCTGTTATCCCGGATAAAATCGCCAAAGAAATGAATCCGACTCTTCCTGAATACCAGAAAAGCCCGTCAAACCATTATGCAAACTTCCTGTTGGCTTGTCAGGGAAAAGAAAAGACACGTTCACCGTTCTCGATAGCAGGTCCGTTAAGCCAGGTATTCTGTCTTGGCGTATTGGCACAACATCTGAACCGCAAATTGGTATTCGACCGCGATACCAAGGAGATCGTAAATGATGACTTCGCCAACCAGATGCTGTCCGGTCGGCCTCCGCGTAAAGGATGGGAACAATATTATAATGTATAATATAAAAAGCAGAAGCCCAAAGTGTATTAATCAAAATATATTTTGGGCTTTTATTTTTTCAATCTTCAAACATTACAAGTTATAAAAATATCCGGGAAAACAAAGTGGCTAAAGCTGGTAAATATAGGATCCGGCTTCGACTATTAATTACACCTGCAAAATCTGTTTGCTCCACAGGTGCATGTGGGACCACCATCGCCATTTTGTATTTCGTCAGTGTAAAAATCATACATTTTTGTTTTGATCTGATTACATATCCGACGAAATTCACTTTCTATAAATTCGGGTGTTCCTTTGGCTTTGGATGGATCGTAAAAACCGATATGCACACGATGTCTGACTTTTCCTTTGAAAACCGGACAGTTGTCATTGGCTTCACCGCAAACTGTAATGACATAATCCCAGGGTTCGTTCAGATATTCATTTATCGATTTAGGTATATGGTGACTTATATCGATACCGGAATTGCTCATCGTTTTGATAGCTAGCGGATTCACTTCTTTTTCCGGCTCTGTTCCTGCCGAACAAACGATCAGATTCTTGTCGAAAGACTGTAACCAACCTTGCGCCATTTGGCTGCGGCAACTGTTGCCGGTACATAATATTAATATTTTCACGTTTGGGAATATATATGTTTTTCAAAAAAACAAAGATATGTATTTGTTCCCTTATTTCTTCTCGAGATCCTCTATCCTTTTCAAAAGAACTTCGATAAGACGCGAATTTGACTTAACCAATTCGCGGAGATCATCATTGTTGTCGACATTTACTATGCTACTGTCACGTGTGATCCATACCCGACCATGGTCTTTGGGATAGTTATTATAGGTATCACCCTCTATTCGTGTGAAAAGTTCAACAGCCGACATATTGAGTACTTCTGCTATTTTGTTCAGACGGGTAAGAGTCAGATCTGTTTCTCCATATTCAATTTTACAATAGGCACTGGTAGAAAGATTGAGCTTTTCACTCATTTGTTCCTGAGTGAGATTTTTCTCTAAGCGAAGTAATTGAAGGCGTTGCCCCACTAATTTTTTTAAATCTGTAGCCATAGTAGTAAAAAATTGAATAATATTCTTCTTTTATCGGTCAAAAGTAACAAATTAGGTGGATATAATATAATCTCTTTTCAGTTTAACTTTGTAAAGTAAAAATATTTTATAATTCTTAATTCAATAAAAGAAGAAAATGCAGACTGATGCTAAGGTCTTTATATCTAATGTTCATCTTGTTAAAAAAGGAAGGCAAGCAAAATGACTATAATTGTAAATCAATAAACTTATAGGAGGAGAGAATATGTAAAAAAGAAAACCAGGAAGATCAAAGTTTGCGACCTTTCTTCCCGGTTTTTGACATCAAAAGGATCCCACATTAATAATGCTATTAAAATAAAGTTTCACTTTTAATAAAACAAAGATATGAAATTAACTTTTCTAATACTATCAGATTATAATAAAAATAAAATCAGTCTGTTAGTTTTAACTGTTTTACTGTTTTCCTGCCTGGCCGGGAATGCAAAGGAACAAAAAGCTTCCTATCAAGATGATCAAATAATTATTACAAAAAGTAACTCAGCAGATAAAATTATCCGGATTACCGGGAAAGTTACAGATACAAATGGAGAGCCTATTATTGGAGCAAATGTTTCGACTAAAGGTACAACTTTGGGTACTATTACAGATATTAATGGTAGCTTTTTGCTGGATGTACCTTCGGAAACAGTTATTTCCATTTCTTATATAGGATATTTAACTCAGGAGGTTAAAGTAAAGCAACAAACGAGTTTGAATATAGTACTCAAAGAAGATACTCAAGCTTTAGAGGAAGTTGTTGTTGTTGGTTACGGTACTGTGAAAAGAGCAAATCTAGGTGGTGCTGTTGCTACAGCGGATGCCAAAGCATTTGAAGCTCGTCCTGTTCAAAACGCAGTGACAGCTTTGCAGGGTGAAGTTCCGGGTTTGACGATTACTCGTTCCGGAGGTGGTGCCCCGGGGGCGGAAACAACGATGAAGATTCGTGATGTGTCTTCTATTAATGGTGGTACTCCACTTGTCCTGATTGATGGTGCGGAAGGTGATATTAATTTGATTAATCCTTCTGATATCGAAAATGTATCTGTATTGAAAGATGGTACAGCTGCTATTTATGGAGCGCGTGCATCCGATGGTGTTGTTTTAATCACAACAAAAAGTGGTAAGCGCAATCAGAAAACTACAGTTAGTTTTGATGCTTATTATTCAGTGAAGACTCCTGCTCTGCTAAAGAAGACAGCCAGTTTGCTGCAACATGCAGAAATGGCATTGGAAATAACGGATGGTTCTTTCCCTATTGAATATACAAAAGAAGATTTGGAATTGATCAGGCAAAATAGTGATCAGATATTGACTGGAGTAGAATGGGGGCGTTGGGGTAATATTTATCCTAAGTTTTTTAAAAACCAGGATTGGAACGATATAGTTATCGGGAATGGTAATATGCAGAATTATAATGTAAATATTTCCGGTGGTGGTGAAAGATATTCTTATTTGGTTTCTTTAGGACATCAACGTGAAGAGGGATTACCTAAATTCGGGAAAGACCTCAACAAGCGCTATTTTGTTCGTGCAAAATCCAGTATTGAAATCTTTAAGAATTTGACTTATGACCTTAATCTTGCTTATGAAGCAAGTAATCGGGATTATTCTTCAGGCTTAACGGAGGGACAGAATATATGGGAGTTGATTTATAAAACTCGTTCATGGGCGCCATTACGTAATCCGGCTGGAAATTTTTATACATTTGAAGGATTTGATAACCCGGCCCAGGTTTTGGAAGAAGGTGGTATGGCTAGTAAAACGACAGGGAATGTCACTGTGAATAATCAGCTTCGTTGGAATGTTATTGATGGTTTGGATCTGGTAGGACAAGCTGTTATCCGTAAATATGACTTTGATGAGAATGTGACAAATAAAATTATTTATAGCCGTAATTGGGAAGATGTAAATCATAGAACTGCCCGTACACCGAATAATGCAGAACGCCGTTATTCGAAAACATTGTCGAAGAATTTCACATTATATGCTGATTATAAAAAGAATTTCAACGATTTACATGACCTGAGCGTAATGGTGGGAACTTCTCATGAATCTCAGAATTATGATAAGTTCACTGCTAAACGTATTAATTTTGATCAGCAGGAGAACATGTCTTTACAATTGGGTGGTTCTGAAAATCAATCGGCGTGGAGTGAAGGCAATGCATGGACGATCAATTCTTTCTTCTCGAGAGTAAATTATACGTTTAAGAACAGATATATTATTGAAGGAACACTTCGTGCAGATGGTAGCTCCAGATTTGATCCGGATCATCGCTGGGGATATTTTCCGGGAGTGAATGCTGCCTGGAGGCTTGGTGAAGAAGGTTTTATGAAAAATTTGAATCTGTTTGATGACTTGAAGGTGAGAGCTTCTTATGGTGAGATGGGTAATCAGTCCGGTATTGGCTTATATGATTATATCCAGTTGATTTCTTTGAGTAGCGATTATTATCCATTTGGTGGCGGAACAAAAGGGCAGATGGCAAAGTCCGGTAATATTGTTTCGACATCCCGTACATGGGAAACTATCCAGACGACAAATATAGGTTTGGATTTTGCAACATTGAAAAACCGTCTGTATGGATCGTTTGATTATTTCTGGAAAGAAAATAAGAATATGTTGATACCGAAAACGTATCCTTCCATGTTAGGAGCTGATGCGCCGAGTACGAACAGCGGACATTTGAGTATTAGAGGTTGGGAGGTTGCACTGGGTTGGAGAGATCAAATAAATGACTTCAGTTATTCTGTCCGTTTTAATTTGAGTGATGCTCGTAACCAGGTGGTAGAAAGAGTCGGCAGTAATTTGATCAAGTTAGGACTGAATGAAACTCCGACCGACTATCCGCTAAATTCTTTTTTCGGATATGAGTTTGATGGCATTATCCAGAATGAGCAGGAGTTGAAAGATTATATTGCCCGTTTCCCGAATGGTGGTATTCCCGGAGATTTAAGTGTTGGTGATGCTAAATATAAAGATCTGGATGGCGATGGAAAACTTTCTGTTTTGGGCGATGGTAAAGAAGGGAGCGGTGACGTGAAGTATTTGGGTGATAAGAATCCACGATACAATTTCGGTATGAATCTGAGCGCAGCATATAAAGGGTTTGATTTCAGTGCATTTATCCAGGGAGTTGGTCGTAGAACTATGTTCCTGGAAGGTGAGGCAAGCAAGCCAATGGCAGAAGCATGGTTCCAGTCGGCAGCCTATTGGTATGGGAAAACATGGACGGCAGAAAGGACGGATGCACAGTATCCTGCGATTACGTCGACAAGTAAGCGAGGTTATAATTATTATTATTCTACGAACACAAAACATAATGTAGGATATGCTCGTTTGAAGAATTTGCAGTTAGGATATACTATTCCTTCATCTGTTACTGCCAAGATCGGATTACAAAAGCTTCGTGTTTATTTTTCCGGTGAGGATTTGTTTGAAATTCATAATACACCAGGAGGTTGGGATCCGGAAGAAGATGGTAAAATTACATCTTATCCTTTTGCCCGTAATTACTCTTTTGGGGTCAATGTTGTATTTTAAAAAATAAAAATCAAAAGATCATGAAGAAATATAAAATATTATTGGGAGGCTTAATCTCTGCGACTTTATTATTTTCCGGCTGCCAGGATATAGATTTGTTACCTAAAGACAATTTGCCTGACGAGCTTTATTGGAAAACTCCGGAGGATTTTATGAAAGAAGCAAATTGGCTATATTCCCGTACGGAATCATTCGATACCAAGGATACGGATAGTGATATTGGTTATGAGATGAGTGAGAATACAACAAGTAACGGGACATTGATAGCACCGAATAGTGATACAGACTGGTCTGATCGTTTTGAAGATTTGCGCCATTGTAATATAATTATTGAAAAGGCAGCGCTATATGAAGGGGATCAGGCTGAGATAGAACGCTATGTGGCTGAGGCACGTTTTTTTAGAGCTTACACGCATTGGCGTTTGATGAAAAAATTCAATGATGTACCTATTTTGACGAAAGTGCTGGATGTCGAGTCTTCGGAGTTATATGGTAGTCGTAACACTCAGGAAGAAGTCGAGAACTTTATTTTGTCGGAGTTAGATGCTGTCTGGCAGTCGTTACCATTGCAGAGTGAATTAACATCCGAAGAAAAAGGGCGTGTCACGCAGGGGGCAGCTCTGGCTTTGAAAGCAAGAGTGGCATTGTTCGCCGGAACCTGGGCAAAATATCAGCAACATCGTTCAGACTATCAGCAATTATTACAGCAGGCGATTGATGCAGCGCAAAAAGTCGTTGACAGTAAAGAGTATGCGTTATATGAAGGTTCCGGGGATGAAAGTTATCGTTATTTGTTTATCGATGCTGGCGATGATTCTCCGGAAGGTATTTTGGATAGCCGCTATTATGAAGATATTCGCTATCATGGGACAGCCCATTCTGTTTATTGGGGTTGGAGAGGTACGCCGACGAAGAAATTGGCAGATATGTACCGATGCAAAAGTACCGGTTTACCGATTGAGAATGCTGATTCCGAATTTAAAGGTTATGCGACAATTGAAAGTGAATATGAAAATCGGGATCCGCGTATGAAACAAACATTTCTTATGCCTAAAACCATTTATTGGAGTCCGCAGATCGGAACAGATTCTTGTACAGCTTCATTTACAGTGCGTCCTGAAACTCGTACAGGATATAAATTATACAAATTTATGGCGGAAACCTCAAATCCATCGGACAAGGATGCTTTCGACTATCATATTATCAGATACCCGGAAGTACTGTTGATTTTGGCAGAGGCTACTTTTGAAAAGGAGGGAGCGATTAGTGATGAGTTATTGAATAAGACGATCAATGTTATCAGGTCTCGTAAAGGAGTGGAGATGCCTCCGTTAACAAATGCTTTTGTCACAAGTAATGGTTTAGATATGCAGACAGAGATTCGTTGTGAACGTACTATAGAGTTGGCATTCGAAGGTTTCAGGCGGGATGATTTGAGACGTTGGAAAACTGCCGAAAAAGAATTAACTGAAGCTCTTCGTGGTATTAAGCTGAAAGGTTCTGAATATGAAAATCTAAATGTACTGAACGATGGTAATCCGGGTTTGACGGATAAGGATGGTTTTTTAATTGTAGAACCAGCCGAAAATCGTCACTTTGAAACTCCGAAGCATTACTATTATTCATTGCCTTTGGATGAACTATTCTTAAATCCGAATTTGGCACCGAATAATCCTGGTTGGTAATTTGATTTGTTTTAGTTTTGTAGAATGAAAAATATAACAACTAAAAACTTGTTAAAAGGCTGTTTGGTCGCATTGGTTGGGATATGTCTGTCGACTTTTGTTGTTGAGGTGAAGGCTGAGACACCCGTGGTATCGGAAATATCTGTAAAACCAATGCAACTGAATGGGAGTCGGTTTGTGACATTATGTTTCATGATCCGAACTACACCTTGGGAAGTATCTAGAGATGTCAAGCTGCATCCGCGTGATGAGGTGGACTGGCATACACTTGAATCGATTCGTGATTTGCGTGAATCATTTGCTAAAAATAATCCGGATGGTCGTTTGACATGGGGATTTACATTGAATGCATTGGAAGACCAGCGCAAAAATTATTGTGAAATTCGTGAATATGTGGTGGAATGTCAAAAGAGGTATGGTGATGAAATCTCTTATTTTCCAGGTTATTTTCCTGCCATGTATTTACCCCGCGAACGTATCAACCGTGAAATGTCGGAAGCCATTCAGATTATTTCGAATATGGTTGGTCATGGTTATCGTCCTAAATGTATTATGGGGGGATTCCTTTCTGCAGATAATTTGAAGTATTTGGCTGAAAAAGAAAATATCCATGTAGCCCATGCCGTTATTTGGAGCCAGCATAGTATTGATGGTGGTGGGGCTGATGGCTCACCTTCTTATCCGTTTTATCCATCTACTGAACATTTCTGTAAACCGGCTCAGGGGAAGAATGATTTTATCGATTGTGTCAATCTGGATGGTTGGACAATGGATTTTATCTGTGCCCGTCGTGCAGGACAGAGCGGACATGAAATTACAGGCTATAATAGTCGTCGTGGTGTCGGACCGATCGAAACGTATAAAGGTTGGGGGTTGGATTTAGGACATCGTGAAGTAATGCATACGCAATCTATTCATTTTGACAAGGGAATGGAGCTGAATGGTTTTGGATGGGTTACTAATATCTGGGAAACACAGATGTATTATGAGTTCGGTAAAGATTTGATTTGCGGAGCTTTAGAAAAATGGGTCGGTGATACAAAAAGACGTTGGCCGGATGTTCATTTTGTAACTTATGGTGAATTTGGTGAATTATGGAGAGCCGAATATAAGTCGAATGACGATTGGAATTATAAATTCATTGAAAGAGGTTCCGGTCTAGGCGATTCTTATAATAATCTGGAAATCCGTTGGTTTATGAACAAGGAATTTCGTTTGGCATTGTTGCGTGACTGGCATAACAAGAAATCTCCTACTTTGGTGATTGATTTTACTCGTTATGATTTACCTGCTGAAGAACCGAAAGATCCCTCGCCTGAACATCCGGTTCGGGACTGGAGTTTGATAAACAGAATCAACCAAAAGAATCTTCGCCCGCAGGATGAACCTAAAGAGTTGAATGCTTTGGATTCAGAGGATCAGGCATTGATTAAAAAGTATTATCCGGAATTATTTTAATAACATATGAAAAACATAAAAACTATACTTTTCTGTTGCTTATTCGCATCATTTGTGTCGAATAATATATGTGCGGAAGGAACTTCTTATAGTTCAGTGGATGCTGATCAATCTAAACTTACTTTAAAAGAGAATCGTTTTCTAACATTTAATACGATTATCCGAGTCAATCAGATTGAAGTGACCAGAGATAAAAGTGTTGGAGAGGATGAACGGGCATGGCATACACCTGAAAGAGTAATACAGTTCCGTGATGCGATTGAAAAAGGTTTTCCCGGTTCTAAGATAACATGGGCATTTAGCTGGTTGGCTTTGCATGACACGACTGCCAATTATCAGAAAATTCGTCAGTTGGTGGTGGATTATCATCATAAATATGGTGATGAGATTACTTTTATTCCGGGTGCTTATTTTGCAAATGCGTATAATTCAACGGAACAGGTTAATAAGGATTTGCATGAAGGCTTACAACGTGTATCGGAAATTGTAGGCGATTCGTACAGGCCCAATAGTATTGTTGCCGGTTTTTTGTCTGCCAAGAATCAGCAATATTTAGCTGAAAAAGAGGGTGTTCATGTTTGTCAGGGGAATATTTGGAGTCAATATGCAATCGACAACCAGGATGGTGACGGGGCGGTTAGTTATCCGTTTTATCCTTCTATAGAACATTTCTGTAAACCGGCTCAGGGAAAAGAGGATTTTGTCGATTGTGTGAATCTGGATGGTTGGACAATGGATTTTTTAGCTGCCCGTCGTGAAGGTTTTGCAGATGGATTTAACAGTCGTATGGGAGTCGGTCCGATCGAGACATTGCGAGCTCACGGGTATGATAAAGGTTTACAAGAGATGATGCACTCAACTGCAATTCACTTTGATGATGGTTTCAAGAGAAATGGTTTTGCATGGGTGACAAATTGTTGGGAACTCTCTTTGGATATCGATACAAAAGGACTGACAAAATGGTTGCAGGAAATTCGGAATCGTTGGCCGGAAGTTAAATTTATTACTCAGGGTGAATTTGGATTGTTGTGGAGATCTGAATATAAAGAGAATAACTTTGATTATCGGTTTTATGAAAAAGGTTCTGGAATTGGCGGTTCTGACGCTGATAAAGAGATTTATTGGTATATGAATAAAAGTTTCAGATTGGCTATTTTAAAGGATTTGAATACGCAAAAAGAACAGATTATCGATTTTACTCGTTATGATGTAAAGGCGCAGGAACCAAAATCCGGATCTACTCGTAACTGGACTTTGTTTGGTGATATTAATCAAAAGCAAACTCGTAAACAGGATGCTCCAATTTCTAAGAATCAACTATCTGAGGAACAGAAGGCGCTGATCCTTAAAGAAGGTATTAATCTTGGTTTTTAAAAAGAAAAACAATAGCATCTACTAAAATAATCAGGCAGGATCGATTGATCCTGCCTGATTATTTTACCCCGGAATGATTTTATACCCTGCTGCCGTCAACGTGTACTGTATCTGGTCGATATGTTCCTGGTTGCGGGTTTCCATTTCCAGACGGAGATAACAACCGTTGATGTCGGCTGTATGGCTGACCCGTTCATGGTGAACGGATACTACATTCGCTCCTGTACGGGCAATGATCTCGGAGACATGTTGCAACTGTCCGGGTTTATCTACCAGTTCGATAGTCATGGTATAGGAACGGCCGGATTTCTGTAAACCACGTCCGATAACGCGTGACAGGATCGTAACGTCGATGTTACCGCCCGAAACCAGGCAGATCGCCTTTTTCCCTTTGATGGGAACTTTATTGAACATC
This sequence comes from Parabacteroides sp. AF18-52, assembly GCF_003479145.1. Taxonomy (NCBI): domain Bacteria; kingdom Pseudomonadati; phylum Bacteroidota; class Bacteroidia; order Bacteroidales; family Tannerellaceae; genus Parabacteroides; species Parabacteroides sp. AF18-52. The sequence goes on along the minus strand of NZ_QUGR01000016.1, from coordinate 10,231 downwards.
GCAGCGGCTACAGCTACCGCACCGGCACCTTCTGCAATTAGTTTATGCTGTTCGATCAATGCCAGGATCGCTGTCGATATCTCGTCGTCATTGACCGTAACGATTTCATCCACATACTTACGGCAATACTCGAAGGTATGCTCGCCCGGTTCCTTCACGGCAATGCCGTCGGCTATGGTACGGACGAACCCCATACGCTCAATTTTGTTATGTTCGATCGAGTTCAGCATACTTGGGGCACCACTGGCCTGTACACCGTATATTTTTACGTTCGGATTCAAATGCTTGATTGCAAAAGCCACCCCGGAGATCAGTCCGCCACCACCGATCGGTACGATCACAGCATCCAGTTCCGGTAGCTGTTCCAGTAATTCCAGTCCGATTGTACCTTGTCCGGCAATAACGTCTTCATCGTCGAAAGGATGGACGAAGGTGTATCCCTTTTCATCTCTTAATTTCAACGCCTTCTGGTAAGCATCGTCATATACGCCTTCCACCAGGCAGACATCTGCTCCATACCATTTGGTGGCTTCTATTTTAGAGATCGGAGCATTATCCGGCAAACAGATAAGGGATTTGATACCGTGAGTGGTCGCAGCCAATGCAACTCCCTGGGCGTGGTTGCCGGCAGAGCAGGCTACAACACCTTTTGCCTTCTCTTCTTCTGTAAGTTGTGAAATTTTGAAGCAGGCGCCACGGACTTTAAATGATCCTGTGATCTGTAAGTTCTCCGGTTTCAGATAAATATGTGACTCCGGATTGATATTTGGTGCACTGATCAAGTCTGTGCGACGGATAACCGTTTTCAGGGCAAAAGATGCCTGATATATCTTATCGAGTGTGAGCATGAATGTAATTTTGAGGGAGCAAATATAGCCAGAAATCAGATATCTCACTGAAACTGGAATGCTTTTTTATTATCTCGCCAATATTTCGTATATTTACACGCTGGAAATTGTTTTCCGGTTAGAGGCTGAAAAAGAAGAAAGAGCACCATATAAGTATATGAAACCAGAGGATATTGAAGAATTCACAGAGGAAAACGAAAACGAGGAAATAGAGCAAACAAATACAGATTCTCAGGAAAACGGGCAATCTGATGCTGCTACACATTCGGAATATAAAATACCCGGGAAGGGCGAAGGCCGTGTGTCCTATCATCTGTCAGGGATGTATCAGGATTGGTTTTTGGATTACGCTTCGTACGTAATCCTTGAACGTGCCGTGCCGCATATTAATGACGGACTGAAACCGGTACAGCGTCGTATCCTTCACTCGATGAGGCGATTGGATGACGGCCGGTATAATAAAGTCGCTAATATCGTGGGGCATACCATGCAGTTCCATCCTCACGGAGACCAGTCTATCGGCGATGCGCTGGTACAACTAGGGCAAAAAGACCTGTTGATCGACTGTCAGGGGAACTGGGGTAATATTCTGACCGGTGACGGTGCTGCCGCTCCCCGTTATATCGAAGCGCGTCTTTCTAAATTTGCTCTTGAAACGGTATTCAACCCAAAGACAACCCTTTGGCAACTCTCCTATGACGGACGTAACAAGGAACCGGTCACTTTGCCGGTGAAATTCCCGTTGTTGCTGGCCCAGGGTGTGGAAGGGATTGCTGTCGGTCTTTCTTCTAAAATACTTCCGCACAATTTTAATGAATTGCTGGATGCCTCAATCGCTTATCTGAAAGGGGAGGAATTTGCTTTATATCCGGACTTCCAGACAGGTGGCTATATCGATGTCTCTAAATATAATGACGGCGAACGGGGTGGCTCGGTAAAAGTACGTTCCAAAATTACGAAGCTGGATAACAAAACTTTGGTTATCAGTGAAATTCCTTACGGAAGAACAACCTCTTCCCTGATCGAGTCGATCCTGAAAGCAAACGACAAGGGTAAGATCAAGATCAGGAAGGTAGACGATAATACGGCAAAGGATGTAGAGATTCTTGTGCACCTGGCTCCGGGCGTTTCCTCGGATAAAACGATCGATGCGCTGTATGCCTTTACCGATTGCGAGATCAGTATTTCGCCCAACTGCTGTGTGATCATGGACAACAAGCCTCACTTTCTGAAGGTTAGTGATGTGTTGCGCCATTCGGCAGACGATACGCTGCATCTGCTGCGTACGGAACTTCAGATCCAGAAGGCCGAGCAGGAAGAAACCTTGTTCTTCGCCTCTCTTGAAAAAATCTTCATTGAAGAGCGTATCTATAAAGATGCCGAGTTTGAAAACTCCAAAGATATGGATGAGGCGGTTGCTCATATCGACTTGCGCCTGACTCCGTTCAAGCCTGATTTTATCCGGGAAGTGACTCGCGATGATATCCTCAAACTGATGGAGATCAAGATGGGACGTATCCTGAAATTCAACTCGGAAAAGAGTAATGCCCTGATCGCTCAGATTCGCGAAGAAATAGAGCGTATCAATCACCATCTGGATAACATTGTCGAGTATACGATCAACTGGTTTACCATGTTGAAAGAAAAATACGGCAAGAACTATCCGCGTATGACCGAAGTGCGCAACTTCGATACAATCGAAGCAACGAAGGTGGTGGAAGCGAACGAAAAGTTATATATTAACCGTGCGGAAGGTTTCATGGGTATGAGCCTTAAAAAGGACGAATATGTTTGTAATTGTTCGGACATAGACGATATCATCCTGTTCTACCGGAACGGAACTTATAAGATCGTAAAGGTCAGCGACAAGATGTTTGTCGGGAAAGACGTTTTGTATGTGAATGTCTTCAAACGGAACGATACCCGAACCATCTATAATGTTATTTACCGCGACGGAAAAGTCGGATTTAATTACATCAAACGTTTTGCCGTGACCGGAGTGACCCGTGATAAGGAATATGACGTAACTAAAGGAACGGAAGGTTCACGTGTACTGTATTTCAGTGCGAATCCGAATGGAGAGGCCGAAACAGTTAAAGTGATTCTGAAGCCGAAGCCACGCCAGAAGTTGCTTGTCTTTGAAAAGGATTTCAGTGAGATTGCCATTAAAGGACGTGGTTCGATGGGTAATATCCTGACGAAAGCGGATGTTCACAAGATCAGCCTGAAACAAAAAGGTAGCTCTACACTTGGAGGACGTCAGGTTTGGTTCGACTGGGATGTGCTGCGTCTGAACTATGACGGCCGTGGTGATGAACTGGGTGAATTCCAGAGTGACGACTTGATCCTGGTGATCTTGCGTAATGGTGATTTCTATACGACGAACTTCGATTTGAGTAACCATTACGACGACAATATACAGATTATAGAGAAATTCAATTCCAATAAAGTCTGGACGGCGGCTTTGTATGATGCTGACCAGAAATATCCTTATCTGAAACGTTTTGTGCTGGAAGCCGGAAGTAAGAAACAGAACTTCCTGGGTGAGAATCCGAAAAGCCGTTTATTGCTGCTTACGGATGAGACGTATCCGCGTATTGAAGTGGTATTCGGCGGGCATGACGATTTCCGTGAACCGATGGTATTGGATGCCGAAGAGTTTATCGGCGTGAAAGGTTTCAAGGCGAAAGGAAAACGTATCTCTACATTTGATGTGGAGACGGTCAACGAACTGGAGCCAACCCGCTTTGCCCCGGCGGAACAACCGGGCGGAGATAACGGAGAAACTCCTGATAATAATGATGCCGGACAGAATGAAAGTGATTCGGATATTATAGACGAGATAACCGGGCAGATGAAACTCTTTGACGAATAGCCTATGAAGACGGTTGCCTCTCTGATGATTTTGTTCTCTTGTCTGGTGTTTCCCTTAGCGGCCCAGACGGACGAAAGTGAGGAGGATGATATTCCGCGGTCAGTGAATGAGGCAACGATGATCGGAGTGGGTGGGTATAATGTAATGGATACGTATCTGACTCCCGGAATAGAAACTAAATATACGGGGTGGGGACTGAGGATATTGAACGAACGGATGAAGGTTGTCCGCCTGGCGAATTACAATGTCTCGCGGCAACAATTCCTTAATGTCGAGTTTGCCTCCACCCGGAATGCAGCCGATGTTGCGACTGATTATATCGGCTTCGTGGATTACTCGCTTGGATATCATTATCGTTTTACGAATATAGTACCGAACCTGAAAGTGCTTGCCGGTGCTTCGGCGCGCTTGTCGGGTGGTTTTATCTACAATACCCGTAACAGTAATAACCCGGCTTCGGGAAAGGCCGATCTGGATCTGAACTTTTCTGCTATGGGTATTTATGGTTTTAAAATCAGGAATTATCCCATAACTTTCCGTTACCAGATGGAGATACCTTTTATCGGTGCTTTGTTCGCTATCCATAAAGGGCAACCTTATTATTATCTTAGTCAGGGAGACCGTGGTGGCGTGATCAAATTCAGTTCGCTCCATAATAAATTCGCGATGAGGAATTACTTTACTTTCGATTTCCCAGTAGCGAATTTTACTGTCCGGGCGGGTTATCTGAACAGTATGTACCGGACAGATGTAAACGGGGTTAAAACGCATGTACTATCCAATTCATTTATGATCGGGCTGGTGAAAGAGTTTGTTTCTTTTGGAGGAAAGCGCCTGAAAAAGACGCATGAGTACAGCAGTGCCTACTATTAAGAACGGAAGATGAAGTTACGCATCATATATTATTTGTTGTTGGTCGGTATTCTTTTTTCGGCTTGCGAAAAGGCGGATAAATATAACCCTTCTCCCCGCGATAACTTCGAGGCTCTCTGGCAGATCCTGGATGAGAACTATTGTTTTTTTGAATTTAAGGATATCGATTGGGATGAGGTGCACGACCGTTACAGCGTGCAGATCAATGAGACGATGAGCCAGTATGACCTGTTTGAAGTCTTGGGTAAGATGTTGGCAGAATTGAAAGACGGGCATACCAATCTGTTCTCTTCCTTTGATGTGGCGCGTTATTGGGCCTGGTATGAAGATTATCCGGCGAATTTCAATGCAGAGATACAAAAGAATTATCTGGGGACAGATTATAAAATTGCCGGAGGATTGAAATACAAGCGTCTGTCCAACGATCAGGTTGGCTATGTATATTATGGTAATTTCTCCAGTGGAGTCGGCGAGAGTAATCTGGATAACATGTTCATTCATTTTAAAGATTGTAGGGGTCTGATTCTGGACGTACGTAATAATGGAGGAGGAGCCATGTCTAATTCCGACCGTATCACCCAACGTTTTCTGGAGGAAAAGATACTGACCGGTTATGTCACTTATAAAACGGGTAACGGCCATACGGATTTCTCCTCTCCCTATCCTCTGTATCTTTCGCCTTCCGACAGGCTTCGTTGGACTAAGCCGGTGATTGTTCTAACGAATCGCCAGTGTTACAGCGCTACGAATAATTTAGTGAGTATCATGCGTTTATTACCTCATGTAACAGTTATGGGAGATTGTACCGGAGGTGGTAGCGGCTTCCCGTTCAGCTCGGAGCTGCCTATTGGGTGGAGTATCCGTTTTTCTGCCTGTCCCATACTGGATGCAGACAAAAAGCATACAGAGTTTGGCATTGAACCGGATGAAAAAGTATCCATGACCGAAGAGGATATGAAAAAGGGGAAAGATACTATTATTGAGGCTGCTATCGAGCATATTTTATCTACAGCCGATTAACCGGAACCTAACAAAAATAAAATCTCCACTGAAATACTTGCAAATTAATAAAAAAGACTTACCTTTGCACCGCAAACCAAATGCGGCTGTGGTGTAATTGGTAGCCACGCCAGACTTAGGATCTGGTGCTTCACGGCGTGGGGGTTCGAGTCCCTTCAGCCGCACAAAATGCAAAATCCTTCTGAATTCGTTCGGAGGGATTTTTTTGTTATATACTGTTTATTAAGTGATTACAGCATCTTCTTCCTTCTATCTGAAATAGATAAATCAGGTCGAAATAATACTTTTCAGGTGCTAAATCGGGGATTAGGTACTAATAAATAGGAAGGCAAAAAAGTGATTTGTGAGTAATCCTATTTGATTTTTCCATTTGAACACGTATTTTTGTATCAAATGATTAAGAAGATATGAAATCAACGGCTGAATATGTAAACATCTTGCGTGATTATATGGCGAAGAACGCTTCTAAATATAGCATTATTCGTATGGGGATATTTGGCTCTGTCGCCAGAGGAGAGCAAACAGAGGATAGTGATGTTGATGTTTATCTGGAGACTTCAAAACCAAATATGTTTGCTTTAGTTCATATAAAAGAAGATTTACAAAACCTGTTCGGTTGTAATGTTGATATTGTCCGATTGCGTGACCAAATGGATTCCTTTTTGAAAAATCGAATTGAAAAGGAGGGTATTTATGTGTGACAGAGTTAATCCGTTCTTCTTTAACGAAAATACAGACAGCTTTAGACAGAATATTAAAGAGGTCGGAAACGATACTTACTCCAGATGATTTCTTAACAACACCTAGTGGAGTTGAGAGATTGATACACAAATAAGATTGAAATAAATATTTTCATCAATAGATGCTACATTAACAAAAATAATTTACCACTGTCGTCAATGCTTCGGTGGCTCATCTTTGTTAATCTATTCGTTGTTTTTAATTTCTAAATGATTAATAATGAGATTGATATTGAGGATTTACGAACTTCCGAAAACAAGCAAAGGGATACTTTACTCCCATTTGAGAGCAAGTTCCCCCTTGCTTATGATTTCCTTTAATTATCAAATGGTAGTAATAATTGGCGATAAACAGTTTCGTTAATATCGTCGATTTAAGGTAAGTGTCGATTTATATGAATTAAGTGCTTCTAATACCATTTTATCTTTACTAAATTCTAAAATAGTACGTTTACTAAAAAGAGGTCCGTCCTCTATATTCATGATTTTACCTTCAATGGAATAGTTAAACTCATAGACCTCGGTTCCGAATCCGTCTTCCCGAAGAATATATTGACCATTCTGTGTATCAAAGAATTGCATCTCAATATTTATTGTCCTTAGAATTTTATCTCCATCGGTTACGAGATTAACTCCCTCCCATGTCGTCTGTTTCAATGATTCAGAGTCAAATCTAAAATCATTATTATTACTGCAAGAAGTAGATGCGATTGCCAAAAATAGTATTACAAATGTTCTGAATAAATTTTTCATGTAACTATATTTTAATTGATAATAATTCAAGGAATAATACTACCTGCAAAATTAGAGAACATGAATAAAAAAAGCTTGAAATACTTCAAGACTTTCATTTTTGCCGTAGTTTTCTCCGTATATGGCTGACGGTTTCAGGTGTCACACTAAGAAACGAGGCTATCTCTTTTAAAGTAATATGCTGAGGGAGGTTTGTACAGCGTTTTAGTAGCGCAACATAACGCTGCTCTGCTGTCTCACAATAAAAGCCAAGTAGCCGTTGATACATTTCTACAAATATTTCTTCTGCAACCAATCTACCAAAACGTTGAGTATTTATGTTTGTTTCCCAAAAATCATTCAGTTCTTTCATAGATAACACACATACAGAACAATCTGTAACAGCTTGAATATTAGTTAATGATCCCATATGCTTAATCAGTGATGGGTAATCACACACAAACTCTTCGGTAAAACTATAACCGACAATAGATTCGTTACCGACAGTATTAATACGAGTATATCTAAAAAGACCACTTTCGACAAATCCCACATACTTACATGGTTCATTTTGTCTAACAAAATAATCCTTCTTTTTAATCTCAATAGACTTTCCCTTTTCCAAAAAGTACTTTTCAAATTCTGAGAAGTCAATCTCATTTATGTATTCATTGAAGTTCACCATATTGTAATCCGTTTATATTTACAAAGATATGATTTTTCAATAGTGGAGGCTTCGGCAAGTATATCTAAAACCACATTTTGAAAAAGATGTATTGAATATTTACTATGACTATGTAGAGGAACAGGCTTTAATAACTCATTCTGTTGCTTATGATTGTGTAGTCCGTATGTTGAAACAGATAAGAGCATTTGAAGGAGGTGATGTTGTTGTCAATCTATTTGTTAGCCCAATCTTTATCGAGCATGGCATAAATAATATCGTCTACCCATTCGCCACGAAGGAAATAACTCTCTTTGAAATGAGCTTCTTTCCTGAATCCCAATTGTTCGATAAGTCGGATAGAGGCGGTGTTTCTTGGATCAATAGATGCTACAATACGATGTTTCTTTAGCGTTATGAAAAAATAATTTACCATTGCCGTTAATGCTTCGGTGGCATATCCTTTGCCTTGAAAAGTTTTATTCAACGTACAACCGACCTCTACCTGCATTCTTTCATGTCCCGTGAAGATTATTCCCATATCCCCGATCAGACGGTTTTCATTCTTGGTTAGAATGGCAAATTGAAAACATATGTCGGCTATATCTATAATCTCCGGCATATTGGTTATATAGCTACGAACTTCCTCCTCAGATTCGGGGAACCAGCCCTGATATTGGTTTTCAATAGTATCAGAGCGGTAAGCGTATATTTCTTCCGCATCATCTGGGTTTGCTAACCGTATAATCAATCTGTCGGTCAGAATCTTGCCGATAGTAGTATCTGCTTTATCGACGTTTTTGGATTCAATCATATGTATTCTCTCTTCATTTGTTCTAAACTATTCCCTGGCAATAAAGTTACTACTTTATTCTCCTGTTGCTTATTTAATATTCAGGAAATTTTGCTCATGGGTCATTTCGATGATAAGATGGCAACACGGACTTTTGAAGTAAAATTGTGGGATTTGACAAAATGAAATAATATTACTTCTCTTTTCAATAGAAAGATTTTATTATAGACTTTTTTGTGACTTGTATGTTGTGCTAAATTGGTATTATAGAAGAGTGCTGAGTACAATATTTAACAATATTCTTTAGATATATGACTTTTGTAATTCGTTTAAAAGGATTTTACATCTCGTTTAAAACGAGTTTTTTTTCATTTTAAACGAGATGGAGATTTATTTAAAGGAAAATTATTTGTTAATGAATGTTGATTTTGGCCTTTTTAGAAGTAATTTTGTAGTATAAAAGCATGTTGAATAACATTTTTTTGTTCTATAACATGGTGAATGAGTGTTGTAAGTAAATTGACAATATGTGGTATGTACGATAAATATTTGATCGATTGTTTTGTTTTATTTGATATAGGTGGCATAATGCTGTTTTGTTTGATTAGAGCAAGGTGGTTATGTTATTTCTTAAGTTGCTGACAGTGGCATAAAAGGCAACAGGTGTTGATTCTCTCCCGTACAGCTTTTTCATAGGTGGGTTGAATTGACAGTTTGATATTTGTGAGTCCTTCATAATAATATAACTCAAGTACGGATTACACAGATTTCATTGTTCTGATCAATAAACAATTTGTCAAATCCGTATAATCCGTGCCTGTAAAAAAGTATAAAGAGGCTTTTGGGGTAGTCCTTTATTGTTTAGGGCTATGCAATTAATTATAAAACATCAGGCAAATATCACAGGGTAAATGGCTGATTGCTTCCGCTTTTATATAACAACTGGGTGCTGTCCATCTATTTTTTACATAGTCATAGCTCTGGGTTATCTCCAGATAAGAAATGAATTTTGTTACATATTCATTCTTATCAGGGAATAAATATACGGACTGGCATTTACCTTCATCGCTAAAAAGACAGGTTATCGTAAACTCTTCCTGGTCAAATCGTATCTCAATCGATTTTTCTTCCACATCTTTTTCGAAATAGTCAATTAAGCAATATGGATAGTTTCTATATTTCTGTCTGATTTCTGGTAATGACAGATCTAATAAAGAAGTAATTTGTTGCAGTAGATAGTAATAGCTTTTTATACCAATTATATTATTATTGTCCATATGAATACGTTCCTTTTTATACCTGATCCGGAAGAATCAAGCTTCTATTAATACTATGATATTTTAATTACCTGTATTATATAGGCTTATTTGTTTTCTACTGGTGGACAAAACAAATAACAACAGGAACGTAATGCAAATATATGATTTAGAATCAAAAAGATTAAGTCAATCCGGCTTTTTTTATACATTTGTGTGTTTAATGTTGTACATAATCAAGCATAATGAAAGACTCGATAGCTTATCTGCCGAAAGATAAACAGGACGATTTGGGATTTCTGGTTAAAGAGATACTGAAAAGATTACCTCAGGCGGAGTATATTATTCTGTATGGTAGTTATGCTAGAGGTAATTATGTGCGTCGTAGCGTACGAATTGAAGACGGTGGTATTCCTACAGTCAAGATATC
>NZ_QUGR01000015.1:30388-116560 GCF_003479145.1 Parabacteroides sp. AF18-52 | reverse complement strand
GTTAGCAAAGTTAATACTTTATTTGTTTGCTTTGCTGACACAGTTTAAATTACAGCCTCGTTTTACTCTTGATAAATTGCGAAATTAGCTCTGTATAAATTGTATCGATTTTTGCATCGATTGCTTTGTCTGTGAAAGACTGTACCACTTCTGAAATTTCTTTGACAATATGTTCGGCATTTCTCACATCATTTTCATCGGCCAACCTAACGAATTGATTCATTGAAATATCCCGATTACATTCTTCAATGGTCATGATATGTTTGTCACCTATGAATCTATTCTTGAAATTTACAGTGAAAGTTTCATCGTAGGCTGGAGAAAGGCGCCATCTACCATCTTCATCCATTACAAATGAGAAATTTTTATCATGATCATCACAAACTCCCGAAAGGTAATTGAATACTGCTCTTCTGAAAATTTGTTCAATATCGTGATAGGGCAACTGAAGCTTTCTGCATACTTTGAATATTTCTTCGTATGAAGTCACTGTTCCGCATAAGGACTGTAGGGTGACCGAATGTAACTTTCGCCCCTCTTTACGGTCAAATCGCTCTGTTAAAAAATGGTTCTCACCGTCGATTTCAAGTAATGAACATTTTTCCATATCTATTGATGCGTCTTTAGCCATTAAATAGTAAGCGTATTCAATCTCGGCAGTAGGCCATTTGTCTGAATCCTTAAATTTTAATATATACTGTGTGAAGTCATTTGGTAAGATAAATTGTCCTGATCTGACTTCTCCTGTCGACCAATTGATGGCTACAATCGCCTTGGGATGCTTTCCACCTGCACTCATGCCTACAGCCATAAGATCATTGATTTCCGGTCTGTCTTGTATGTTGATCGAAACGCCTTCACGCATAGACTCTATTTCTTTTGCCAACCCGTAAAGGTCTTCCAACGCTATGGCTTCGTCAGAGCGCGGGTCATATAGCTGTGGAACAAACTCAAAGGCTCCCATACCTCGCCGTCCTATGAAGGCTAACTTATCGACGGGAGTTAGATCATGGCTACGGAGGCCATTTTTTTCAATCCATAAAGAAAACACTTCATTCCCCCAATCATCCGGTAAAGAACTACTTAAGAAGCGGGGGATGCCATTGTACTCATTGGCATGGCAAATATCTGACATGCCTTTTTGTACTAGATAAGTAGAATGGTTATAAAAACCTACAGGGTCTACATCAAAACCAAATGAATGATATTCAGGATTAAATGAAATCAACGAACCGACTTTCCCGAACTTTTGTCGGTAGCCACCTTCCCATTTCAGTTTACAGATTTCTTTCCCCCATAAGAGAACACTGACTATATTATTTTTCATTACTACGCTTTTTTACTCTTTGTTTTTCCTTTTTGATTGATGTGTCATAAAGACTTATCGGCATATCCGGAATACATTCGGAGATACCTTCTAATTTTTGGATTGCACGCATGAGCGAGATAAAATTGTCAAGCCTAATGGTAGCTCCTTCTCCTCTTTCAAATCTTACGATTGTCATGACGGAAACGCCACTCTGATAAGCTATTTCCTTTTGGGTCATGCGCAGTGCAATTCTATAGTCCCGGAATCGTTTTCCAAGATCTATCACAATGTCATTATTGGACTTTTCGTAAAGATCCAGTCTGTTTAATTCATTAATCATGCTACAAATATATATAAATGATGATTAATAGCAAAATATATTTATAAATAATCATATATGATATATTTATGATTGGGTGTAATATTCGATAGAAGATGTCTTTTTGAATCTGGATGGGCCTGGGAGAAGGGTTGTCTTGTGCGAGTACGTCTAGCACATTGTGAAATAAATATTATCTTTGCTCGCATCCTTATTTGTAATACCTGAAAGTTTAATGCTATATAAAAAAGGTTGGCAAGAATTTCTTGCCAACCTTTTTACATGTATGGATTTGCTGCTTATTGCATGCCTTCTGTTGTCATTTCTTTATTAATTTTCTTAACCAATCCCTGAAGAACAGCACCTGGCCCTAATTCGATGAAATGGTCGGCACCGTCAGCGATCATGTTCTGAACACTCTGAGTCCAGCGAACAGGAGCTGTCAGCTGAGCGATCAGGTTAGCCTTGATCGTTTCCGGATCAGTTTCACCTTTCGTACTTACATTCTGATAAACAGGGCAAGCCGGTGTATGGATCGGAGTAGCTTCGATGGCAGCAGCCAGTTCGGTACGTGCAGGTTCCATCAGCGGAGAGTGAAATGCGCCGCCTACTTTCAGCTTCAAAGCACGTTTAGCTCCGGCAGCCAGCATCTTTTCGCAGGCAGCATCGATTCCGGGAATTGAACCGGAGATAACCAGCTGGCCCGGGCAGTTGTAGTTTGCACAAACAACTACTTCATCTTTTATACTTGCACAGATTTCTTCAACTGTTGCGTCCGGCAAAGCCAGAACGGCAGCCATGGTGGAAGGAGTGGCTTCGCAAGCTTTCTGCATAGCCATGGCACGTTTGGATACCAATACCAGACCATCTTCAAATGACAAGGCTCCGGCTGCAACGAGGGCAGAGAACTCACCCAGGGAGTGACCGGCTGTCATATCCGGTTTAAACTGGTCGCCTAGTGTTTTGGCGAGAATAACCGAGTGTAAGAATATGGCAGGTTGCGTAACCTTTGTTTGTCTCAGATCTTCGTCTGTTCCTGCGAACATAAGGTCTGTGATGCGGAAACCGAGAATTTCGTTTGCTTTCTCAAACATCTCTTTTGCAAGGGGATTGTTATCGTAAAGGTCTTTTCCCATTCCGACAAACTGTGCACCCTGACCGGGAAATACATAAGCTTTCATCTTTCTAATCTTTTTCTAATTTCAGTTTTTTAAGACGGTGCAAAGGTAATAAATTTAGAATAATGGAGTGACTATTCGTTACAAATAGTATCTTTGCCCCATATAAAAGGCGAATATTAACGACTAATTATTATAATATCATGAACGAATTACTATTTTTAGGAAATTTAGGTACAGGCGAAATTGTGATTATCGCCATTGTTGTGTTGTTACTTTTCGGTGGTAAAAAAATTCCGGAACTGATGAAAGGTATCGGTAAAGGAGTGAAAAACTTTAAAGACGGTGTAAAAGGTTTAGAAGACGACATTAAGCTGGACGACAACGATAAGAAGTAGGAAATGGAAGAAGAGTTGGAACAAAATGAAATGTCATTCTGGGACCACCTGGAAGAACTTCGTTGGACTTTATTCCGTTCTATTCTAGCGCTCTTTGTTTTTGCTATCGGTAGTTTTGCCTTTATGCGTGACCTTTTCGATCACGTCATTATGGCTCCCTGCTATGCTGATTTTATTCTTTACCGTTGGTTATGTGAATTGAACAAGTGGCTTATCGATATAAGTCCTTGGTTTGATGTTTTACCGGATTTCTGTAATGATACTTTTCATGTAGATATCGTAAATATCAAGCTGGCTTCCCAGTTCTTCACCCACATGACCACCTCATTCTGGCTGGCCCTTGTATTGACTTTCCCTTATCTGATGTATGAGGTATGGAGATTCATCAGTCCGGCTCTGTATGACAACGAAAAGAAAAATATCAGGTGGGTATTCTTTTTCGGAACGATTATGTTTTTCATGGGATGTGCCGTAGGTTATTTTATGGTATTTCCGATGACACTCCGTTTCCTGGCAACGTATCAATTGAGTGCTAATATTACAGAACAAGTCTCTCTGGATTCGTATATGGATAACTTCCTTATGCTGATCTTTGTAATGGGAATTGTTTTTGAAATGCCGTTGGTATCGTGGTTGCTGTCGAAGCTGGGACTGTTGCACAGAGGATTTTTCCATAAGTACAGACGGCATGCTATTGTCGGATTGCTTGTTGCAGCAGCATTCATTACGCCGAGTAGCGATCCGTTTACATTGAGTGTCGTATTCTTCCCGTTATACGGATTGTACGAATTAAGTGCATTCTTCGTAAGGAAGCCCCCGGTAGAGGAACCGGATGAAGAAGACGAAGAGGATAACGAAAAGGAAAATGAAGGTTAATAAACCATAGACATTGGAAATTAGTTATAGAAAGAGACGTACATATTTAAATGTTACGTCTCTTTTTGTATATTTGTCAAGACTTAAACAATTTATAAACAATGAGGCACTTCTCTTTATTGGCGGTCTCCTTGCTGGCTTTGGTGGCCTGCACGCCTGAGAAACAACAGGAGGTTGATTATGCGCAGTATGTAAATCCGATGATCGGTACGGATTTTACCGGAAATACTTATCCGGGAGCACAGGCTCCTTTCGGGATGGTGCAGTTAAGTCCTGACAACGGATTACCGGGATGGGACCGTATCTCCGGTTATTTTTATCCCGACACGACAATTGCCGGTTTCAGCCATACACATCTTTCCGGTACAGGAGCCGGCGATCTGTACGATATCTCTTTTATGCCGGTGACCCGTCCGTATAAAGAAGCAGAAGCACCGTTGGGTATTTACTCTACCTTCTCTCATAATGACGAGGCTGCCTCTGCCGGTTACTACCGGGTATTGCTGAAAGACTATAATATCAATGTGGAACTGACGGCAACCGAACGATGCGGTATCCAGCGCTACACTTTCCCGAAGGCGGAAGCCTCTGTCTTCCTGAATCTGAAAAAAGCGATGAACTGGGACTTTACACTCGATTCTTATATAGAGGTAGTAGACTCGGTGACGATCCGCGGATATCGTTTCTCACAGGGATGGTCGCCCGACCAGCATGTCTATTTTCAGACCCGTTTCTCTAAACCTTTCGCTGGGTATCATATGGATACGACCGCTATCGTAACCAAAGATAAAGGACGTATCGGCACGGCTTATGTCGCCCGTTTTGATTTTAATACGGAAAAAGATGAAGAGATTTTGGTGAATACGGCTATCTCGGGTGTCAGTATGGAGGGAGCTGCCAGGAATTTGCAGGCAGAAGTTCCTCTCAATGATTTCGACCGGTATCATCAGGAGGCTGTTGCCCGTTGGAATAAGGAACTGTCGAAGATCGAGGTGAACGGGAACAATACGGACGACCTGGTTAAGTTTTATACGGCTATGTACCATACCATGATCGCTCCGACGATTTTCAGTGATGTGGATGGTTCTTATTACGGACCGGATAACCAGATACATAAGACAAATGGCGGTGACAATTACTCCACTTTCTCTTTGTGGGATACTTTCCGCGCTGCCCATCCCCTTTATACATATACAGACCCGAAACGGGTAAACGATATGGTTCAGGGCTTCCTGAATTTCTTTGACCAGAACGGTGCACTTCCTTTGTGGAATTTGTACGGACATGAAACAAATATGATGATCGGTTACCATGCGGTACCTGTTATCGTGGATGCTTATCTGAAAGGGATCGGTAATTTTAATGCGGAAAAGGCGTTGCAGGCTTGTATAGCGACGGCGAACCGGGACGATTACCGTGGTATCGGATTATATAAGAAATTAGGCTATGTACCGGCATTCAGTGATCCGGAGAAATGGGAAAACTGGTCGTTGTCAAAGACGCTCGAATATGCTTATGACGACTATTGCATCGCCCGTATGGCTGAAAAAATGGGAAAGAAGGAAATTGCCGATGAGTTTTACAAACGTTCGCAAAACTACCGGAATGTCTATAATAAGGAAACTACCTTTATGCAGCCGAGGGATGAAAAAGGCAACTTTGTCACTCCGTTCGATGCCAAGGATTATACGGAAGATATTTGTGAAAGCAACGCCTGGCAGTATTTCTGGTATGTGCCGCAGGATCTGGACGGACTGATCGGCCTGCTGGGAAGCAAGGAACGTTTCACGGAAAAGCTCGACAGCATGTTCACTTATGCACCGGATGCAAAAGAGGATCTGCCTATTTTCAGTACCGGAATGATCGGACAGTATGCGCATGGCAACGAGCCGAGCCACCATGTGATCTATCTCTATAACAAGGTAGACCAGCCCTGGAAGACGCAGAAATATGTAGCTCAGGTATTACACGACCTGTATCTGAATGCGCCGGACGGTATCTGTGGAAATGAAGATTGCGGACAGATGTCTGCCTGGTTTGTATTCAGTGCGATGGGCTTCTATCCGGTAGACCCGGTGAGCGGCCAGTATGAGATCGGAACACCTTTATTCCCGGAAGTGAAGATGAATCTGTCGGATGGGAAGGTGTTTACAATCCTGGCTCCGGGTGTCAGTGCTGAGAATATTTATATCCAATCGGTTAAACTGAATGGACAGCCCTATGATAAGAGTTACATCACCCACGAACAGATCATGAGTGGAGCGACACTTGAGTTTGAAATGGGTAACCAACCCGGACCTGTTTGGTATAAGAAATAAATGTCTTTTATATAAAGAACACAGTCCCCGGACCATATGATCCGGGGACTGTTGTTTTATGGGATGATGATCCGGGTGTGCAGATTACAGCCGGTAGCCGGTTCTTACCACCCAATGAACGAATTTTTCAGGTAACCAGCTTTTACAACAGGCAAAGAGAACCTGTTCGATAGGACCTGTTTTACAACGGAAGGGTGGACGCGAACTTCGGATCAGACGGAGAATGGCATGCGCCAGTTTGTCGGGATGCGCTCCGTTCTTCTCCATCTTTTCAAAGGCATTTATGACGCGGCCGAAAACTTCCCGGTAATCCGGATTGTCGAGCGTTGCGGATGATATGCCGCGGTTTGCCGTGAAATTGGTGTAGAAGTCTCCGGGTTCGACCAGGCATACCCGTATCCCGAACGGATGGACTTCATGTTGCAGCGCTTCGCTATATCCTTCAACTGCAAATTTGGATGCGGAATAGAAACCCTGGAAAGGGACGGCAATGAGTCCTCCGATTGAACTGATATTAATGATAAAACCTTTCCGCTCTTTACGCATGATCGGGATGACAGCCTTACACATACGCACCACTCCCATGAAGTTTGTATCCATCTGTTTGCCGATTTCTTCGTCTGTTTCCAGTTCGAGGGCCCCACTGATACCGAGTCCGGCATTATTGATCAGAATGTCGATCCGTCCCTGTTCGGAAAGTATTTGCTCCACCGCCTGTTGGATGGAAGCGGGTTGGGTTACGTCCATCGTTAACATCCGGACGCCGTTGGTACTTTCAGATGCTTTCCTGCTGGTCCCGTAGACGGTGTAACCTTGTTGTACGAGTAAGTTGGCTGTGGCTTTTCCAATACCGGAAGATGCTCCGGTGATCAGGATTACTTGCTGTGATCCTGACGGGTTTGTTCTTTTCATTATTATATTGTACTGTTTTATGGATGTAAAGATAGGTATTTTGTATTTTTGCCGTCACTATCATTTAATCTATTGTACGAGATGTTTAGAAATTTATCTTACCTGATTATTTTGTTATTCTGTGGAGTCGTTAGTTTGCAGGCGCAGGAACGTGAATATGTGATTGTAGTGCATGGTGGTGCAGGAGTTATCGATAAGCTGGAAAAAGATCCGGAACGTTCCGCCCAATATTATGCGGCTCTCGATTCGGCCCTGACCATTGGCGACCGTATCCTTTCTGCCGGTGGGGAAGGTCCGCAGGCTGTTATGGCGGTAATCAATTATTTTGAAAACAATCCTTTATTCAATGCCGGTAAAGGTGCCACATGTACTGCTGAAGGCACATTTGAGCTCGATGCTGCCATCATGGAAGGGAAGGATCTCTCTGCCGGAGCCGTAGCCGGGGTAAAGACAGTTAAAAATCCGATCGATGCCGCTTATGCCGTTAAAACGCAGACACCGCATGTTATGCTGTCGGGAGCCGGGGCAGATGCTTTTGCTGCCAGCCGGGGGCTGGAACAGGTGGATAATATGTATTTTGCTACTCCGAAGACAATGGAATGGATCGAGAAGTTGAAAGAGGAAAGCCGGAAGAACGGTACTGTCGGTTGTGTCGTTTTGGATAAACAAGGAAATCTGACAGCAGGGACCAGTACAGGAGGAATGTTCAAAAAGCAATGGGGGCGTATCGGTGATTCGCCTGTTATCGGGGCAGGTACGTATGCCGATAATAACAGTTGTGCTGTATCCTGTACCGGACACGGAGAGTATTTTATCCGTCATGCGGTCGCTTTTAATCTTTGTGCACGCTATAAATATTTGAAGGAACCTGTCGGACAGGCGGCAGATTATATTATCCATACGGAACTGAATGCGAATGCGGGAGAAGGTGGCCTTATTGCTGTCGATAAAAACGGGAATATCGCTATGCCGTTCAATACGACCGGAATGTTCCGCGGCTATCTGTATAAGGAAAAAGGAAAAACGGCGGTAGAGAAAAAGGTCGGTATCGGAAAGAATATGGTCATTCCGAACCGCTCTTTTTCAATTGAAAATTGACAGTTAGGCTTCGTAGTCGAATATATAAAACGGGAGTCTATCCGTCTATCGGTTATCTGTTATCAATATGACATGCTTAGTTACAGGTTCATTTGCCGTCAGTTTTAACTGACGGTCTACAAATTGTTTTTCTTTTTGGCTTTAGCCACATTTCTCTAAGCATAGAGAGTGTGTTTAAAATGGGACTAAAGTCCAAAGAAATAGATTCTTTACTAATCCGTCAGTTAAAACTGACGGCAAATAAACCTATAATGGCGAAGTCTCTTTGATAAGGGGATAGCTCAAACTGACAATCATTGAAACATTCAATTCTGTCAAAATGTGAGCCAGTATGAATTCAGCCAACGGATATTCTGTTAATTATTTCTGCGGAATGCGCCGCTGACAAATTCCAGTATATTCGGTAATGCCGTACGCCAGTATAGCCAGGTATGACCGCCTCCCCGTACACGGAATTCATGTTTCATACCTTTCTCACGCATGATTTGGTGAGCCTGGAAATTACCATCCAGCAAACCGTCCTGGTCGCCACAGTCGATATAATACCGGATACGCGGGAGATTCTCTTTATCCAGTTCGGAAAGCATTTTCAGTACGCTGTTCTTATGCCAGTAGTCGAGTCCCGGACCAAACAGGCGGTTAAACAAGTCCTTGTGCGACTTTGCCTGGCGTTGTTCCATCACACTGTCATCGAAAATAGCTGCACTAAGCGGTGCGCAGGCACTGAACATATCCGGATGATGCAAAGAATAGAGGAATGAGCCGTATCCACCCATGGAAAGGCCGGCGATGGCGCGGAACTCTTTGTTGCTCCGGGCACGGTAGGTCTTTTCGATATAGGGGATCAATTCTTCGAAAAACATATCTTCGTAAGGGGCCTTTCCGTCATATTGATTGATATACCAGGTATCCCAGGCATCCGGCATGACGACGATCATGGGAACAGCCTGGTCGCTGTTGATGGCGCGATCGGTAATTTCCTGCATCTGGCCGGTTTGAATCCACATCGTTTCATTGTCGGTATAACCGTGTAACAGGTAGAGTACCGGATAATAACGGTTTGAAGTGGCATAGCCGTCGGGCAGGTAAATAGAGTAGGATACTTCTTTTCCTAACTTTTTACTCTGAAACTTCACCGATTCATGAACCGTACTTTGAGCTATTCCTGCAAAATTAATGCAGAAACACAAAACAAGGAAGAGGATAATCTTGTTTTTCATATACTAACAGATTTAAGTAAATAGATAGATGTTTTTGTTTATTTCTAGCAAAGTTATAAAAAAGCATTGGCTATACTTGATAAAATCTGGAAAAATATTATTTTTGTTAGCTAACTGATTAATCCAAATTGTATATATGTCGCATTTACCCGATTTAATTTCAGATCTCGCTTTAATTCTCATATCCGCAGGTGTAATCACTTTATTGTTCAAATGGCTGAAACAACCGCTCGTGTTGGGGTATATTGTTGCCGGATTGCTGGCCGGACCTTATGTTCATATATTCCCTACTGTTGTCGATGTGGAAAATATCAATCTCTGGGCAGAGATGGGAGTCGTTTTTTTGTTGTTTGCCTTGGGGCTTGAGTTCAGTTTTAAAAAGTTGATGAATGTCGGTTCCACCGCTTTTATCACTGCGATGACGGAGGTGATAACGATGCTGATCGTGGGCTATCTGGTCGGGCATTTATTGGGATGGTCGACGATGAACTCCATTTTCCTCGGAGGTATGTTGTCGATGTCGTCCACTACCATAATAATAAAGGCTTTCGATGATCTGGGGTTGCGTAACCAACGTTTTACCGGCATCGTGTTCGGTACTTTGGTGGTGGAGGATCTGGTTGCCATCATTATGATGGTACTGCTTTCGACTATGGCTGTAAGCCAGGAGTTTGCCGGAGAAGAGATGATAGGGAGTATCCTGAAAGTTATCTTTTTCCTGATCCTTTGGTTCCTGGTAGGTATTTTCATTATTCCGGCTTTATTGAAAAAGGTCAGGAAATTGATGAATGACGAGACTTTGCTGGTGATCGCGTTGGGATTATGCCTGGGAATGGTTGTGGTAGCGACGAAAACCGGTTTCTCCGCAGCATTGGGGGCGTTTATCATGGGATCGATCCTGGCCGAGACGGTGGAGGCGGAGCGTATCGAGCATATTATCAAGCCTGTTAAAGACTTGTTCGGGGCTATCTTTTTCGTATCGGTGGGGATGCTGGTGGACCCGGCTATCCTGGTTGAATACGCATGGCCTGTGATAATTATCACATTGGTTACGATTGTCGGGAAGGCTTTCTTTTCTTCCTTTGGCGTGTTGCTGTCCGGCCAGCCGCTGAAAACATCCATACAGTCCGGTTTTAGTTTGGCGCAGATAGGTGAGTTTGCTTTTATTATTGCGGCGCTGGGGGTATCGTTAAAGGTGCTGGATGATTTTGTCTATCCGATCATTGTTGCCGTGTCGGTGATCACGACGTTTACGACTCCTTATTTTATTCGTTTGTCCGGACCGTTTGCAGAATGGTTATACCGGATATTGCCGGATAAAGCGCGTAACTTTATGGACTATTATTCGTCGGGAACAAAAACGATTAACCATGAAAGTCATTGGCGGAAACTGCTGAAGATCTATGTGGGGAAGATACTGATCCATTCGGTGCTGCTGACTGCTATCCTGTTGTTGTCTACCCAGGTCATTTATCCGTTGCTTGTGGAGAAATTTCCGGCTATGGAGATGTGGGGGAATATTATTATGAGCGTGGTAACGCTTGTCCTGATGATTCCTTTCTTGGTCGGGCTGGTGGCAAATAAGAATAATTCGCCTGAGTTATTTATGAGCTTGTGGAATGATAATAAGTATAATCACGGGAAACTGGTGGCCCTTGTTTTGTTCAGGGTGTTTGTCGCTATCTTGTTTGTTTCCATTGTGTTGATCAAATATTATCATGTGCAGTATGGTATCGGTGCGATCATTGCCGTAGGATTTCTGATCCTGATCATCCTTTTCCGTCGGGATCTGAACCAGTACTCCAAGCTGGAAGCCCATTTCCTGACCAATCTGAATCGTCGGGAAGAAGTCGACAGAAAACGGAATCCGTTAAAGGTCAGTTTTAATAATCAGTTGAGCGATAAGGATATCCATCTGGCTGTGGTGCCGGTATCGCCTTGTTCGCCCAGTGTCGGAAAATCACTGGCGGAGCTGTCTTTCAGGAAAGATTACGGGGTGAGTGTCGTAGAGATCATTCGCGGTGATCATAAGATTTATATACCCGGAGGTTCCGAACATATTTATCCGCAGGACAAGGTGGTAGTGGTAGGTACCGATGAGCAGTTGAAAGCTTTCCAGGCAAAGCTCGAAGACCAGCAAAACGGGGCGGATTGCTTCGCCGACCAGCCGAAAGAAATTACAGTCAATTCGTTTATCGTGGATGAAAACTTCCCGTTCCTGGGACAAAGTATCATACAGTCCAATGTCGGACGCCGATATAATTGCCTGATCGTCGGCATCGAACGAAATGGCGGTTCACTGACGACTCCGGATAACGAGACGGTCTTTGAAATGGATGACTTGGTGTGGGTAGTAGGAGATAAGAGCAGGATACAACAGTTGGTAAAAGGGGAGTAGAAGGCATGTTATAAAAAATTAGTTATTACTTAAAAATGGTTACTTCTGACTTTGTTCTACCAAAAATTCTAATTTTGTGCTGTTGAACTGTAAAACATATAGAAAGTATGAAAAAGAGTGTATGCCTGATGTTGATGTTGCTGATCGGTTTAGTTTCTTGCGGAGATGATGATAAACCGTCTATTCCCAAGCTGAATAAGCTGACAAAGATAACATGTAAAAAGAATGGAGTCGACTTTCCTGAATATTCTTTGGATATCACTTATAATCAAGATGGAAATGTGAGTAAAATGACGACATCCAAAGGAACTTTCAACCTGATTTATACGGACAATAAGATCTCGATGATCGATGCTTCGAATGTACATACGGAGGATTATCAGATAAACGGGAATGTGATAGTGAACAGACAGGAATGGGCTGTCAACGAATATACTCCGAGCGAGGTCTATGTAAAAAATGAATATCGTTATAAATATAACCGGAGTAATCTGACGGAAACCGATTGGGTTTTTCAACGTCCGTTGGAAGAGGGAGGATACAAGAAAAATGATCCTGTAGCTCTGGATAAGTATACCTGGTCGGGCGGAAATGTTACGGTTTACCAATATCTGCCCCGCGATGAGGTGAATTATACTTACGGCAGCCAGCTTTGTCCTGCTAATTTCCCGTTCCGTGCACTTAGTACATTAAGACCGGTTACACCGGATTTAGTAAATCCTTTGAATTCGTTATACGGGGCGCTTAACCGTAATTTGCCTGAATCGGCCAGCCGTTATCAGTTAGGTGAAAGCAAAAATAATGCGGAATATACTTTCCGTTACCAGACTGTAGGCGATTATATTACTTCTATGATCATTACTGAAGATATAAAATCGGTAGATGGTTCGGAAGCCGGGCAAAATACCTACGAATATTCTTTTACTTATAATTACGAGACAAACTGATACCCGCATAGTTTTATCTGTCGGTATTGTATAAATATCTCACAAATACCCCTTTTGCAATAAATCTACAAGCTTTTGCGATAATATTAAAAACGAAAAAGGGGAACAAACTGTATTTTTGGGCTAGAATATAAGTACGTCTATGCCATGAATACAAAGTTATTATTGTTGGTTTCAATAATTGCATTTGTTTTTTGTTCCTGTTCTCATAAAACACGATTGAAAAAACAAGTGACCGACCTGTTGCACTCCGAAATTATCCTCCGTGGAAATGAAGCATTGGGGGAGGAGCCTGTCACAATAACTTCATTTGTGGCAGAACGGAGTGCCGGAGGAATTCACGATTTTTATTCCGAAGGCGATTATTGGTGGCCGGATCCGGTCAACCCCGATAGCGCCTATATTCGTCGTGACGGCGAAACAAATCCCGATAATTTTGTAGCTCACCGCCATGCTATGATCCGTTTTAGTACTGTCGTAGGCGACCTGACGTCTGCGTGGATCGTTACGCAGGATAAAAAATATATCGAACAAGCCTTGAAGCATATCCATGCCTGGTTTATCGATCCTGAAACATGCATGAATCCTGACCTTCAGTATGCCCAGGCTATCAAAGGGATCGTGACAGGCCGGGGCATCGGTATTATCGACACGATCCACCTGCTGGAAGTTGTGCGTTCCCTGATCATCATGGAACAGAATGATTTGCTGTCCGTAGATGAGGCGGTTGCGACAAAAGACTGGTTTTCGAAATATCTGTTCTGGCTGACCAATCATCCGTACGGAAAAGAGGAGATGGAGGCAAAGAATAATCATGGAACCTGCTGGGTGATGCAGGCAGCCTTGTTTGCTCAATATACAGGAAATACGGACGTGTCGGATTTTTGCAGGGAACGTTTCCGGAATGTTTTGTTACCTAACCAGATGGATACGGACGGTAGTTTTCCTTTGGAACTGAAGCGGACAAAACCATACGGCTATTCTCTTTTTAACCTGGATGCGATGGCGACGGTCTGCCATATCCTTTCGGATGAAAATCATAATTTATGGCAATATACGACGGAAGATGGACGGAATATGCAGAAAGGGGTGGCGTGGATGTTTCCTTACATAAAGGATAAATCCGCATGGTCGTTCGATAAAGATGTGATGTACTGGGATGAATGGCCTGTCGCTCATCCGGCTTTGCTGTTCAGTGCTTACGATACACCTGACGACGCCTATGTGTCTCTTTGGTCGGCATTGGAACATTTTCCCGTTAATGACGAGGTCATAAGGAATTTACCTGTTCGCCATCCGTTGTTATGGTTGTGAAAATAATGTTTTTACTATATAATCGATTTACTTTATTTGTTGAAAAAATATGAAGCTCAAAACTCCTCTTTTACTGTTATTGGTTGCTTTGACCTCTTGCGGAAATAAGCCTGATCTTGTTCAGGATAATTTCTCTTTTGCTTCGACACAATTGAAGCAGGCTTTTGTTGAAATGGATGCTGTCCGGTCCGCTGAACCCCGCGAAAAGCAAGCCTTACGTGATAAACAGAATCTGGGGCCGTTAGCCAGTCCGCGTAATGTGGAGGCAGACGGTACATTGCATATGGTCATTTCCCGTGACTGGACCAGCGGTTTTTTCCCCGGCGAACTCTGGTACATGTATGAATATACAAAAGATGACTTCTGGAAACAAAAGGCCCAAGAGCAAACGGCTTTGATAGAGCGTGAAAAGATGAACGGAGGGACACATGATATGGGCTTTAAGGTGTATTGCAGTTTCGGGAACGGTTACCGGTTGACCGGAGATGCTGCTTATAAAGATGTTTTGTTGCAGGCTGCCTATACGTTGACTACCCGTTATAAAGAGAATGTGGGGGCGATCCGCTCCTGGGATCATAGCCGTGATAAATGGGATTGCCCGGTCATCATCGACAATATGATGAATCTGGAACTTCTTTTCTGGGCGTTTAAGACGAGTGGCGATTCTTTATTCTATAATGTGGCTGTGAACCATGCCCGTACCACGATGAAGAACCATTACCGTAAAGATTATAGCTCTTATCATGTGGTTGATTATGATACGATCACCGGAGCTGTGCTGCACAAACATACGCATCAGGGATATGCACATGAATCGGCCTGGTCGCGTGGGCAGGCATGGGGACTTTACGGATATACGCTGTGTTACCGTGAAACAGGTTTGCCCGAGTTTCTGGAGCAGGCAAAACAGATAGAAAATTTTATCTTTTCCCATCCGAACCTGCCGAAAGACCTGATTCCTTACTGGGATTTCAATGCTCCGGGTATCCCCGCCGAACCCCGGGATGCTTCTGCGGCAACGGTAACGGCTTCTGCTTTATATGAATTGAGTATGTATGATCCTGCAAATGGAAAGGATTATATTTTGAAGGCAAATACAATCCTGGAAAATCTTTCCAAAGGGTACCGTACTGCTCCCGGCAAGGACAGAGGTTTTCTGTTATTGCATAGTACAGGTTCTAAGATGCATAACGTAGAGGTCGATGTCCCGATCGTATATGCCGATTACTATTACCTGGAAGCACTTCTCAGGAAACAGAAATTAGAAAAAGAAGGAACTGCGATATTATAAAACTATAAAAACAAATAAACATAATGAGAAACATTCTTTACACTTGTCTTTTCCTGTTTTGCTGTTTTTCGATGACAGGAAAAGTACCCTCTAAACAGAAAATACGATTAACGGAAAACTGGGAATACCTGAAAGGTGACCTGGGAGGGATCTGGGAAGCAGTACGCCCTGCTTCTCCCGGTAATCCTGAAACTGTCCCTGTCTGGCAGAAAGTCACTTTACCCCATTGTTTCAATGCGGAGGATGCCGTAGATCCCGATGTCAATTATTATCAGGGACCAGGCTGGTACAAAACATTACTGACTGTTGATAATCCGTATGCCGACGGTCGTATCGTACTCGATTTTGAAGGTGCCGGGCAGAAAACGAAAGTGTATATCTACACGACGTTGGTCGGTGAACATGTAGGCGGTTACGACGAATGGAGTGTCGACATTACCGAAGCTGTGAACTCCTTTATGGCAGACGATCAGTTAATGAAACGTTTCAAAGGGAAAATTCCCTTATCAGTCCGTTGCGACAACTCACGCGATCTGGAAATGATTCCGTCCGATTTGTCGGACTTCAACTTATACGGCGGTCTTTACCGTTACCTGAACCTGGTTTATCTGCCGAAAGCCTCTTTTGAACTGATCCGTCTCGAACCGGCACTTTCTGCCGACAGGAAAGAGGGAACCGTTAAAGTAAAGGCCTCTTTCTATAACCCGGAAGATATCCGTAAAGCGAATGTCACCGTTGCTATCTATGATGCAGAGCATAAACAAATATATTCTCAGACGGTACAGAACATCCTACCCCTCGGTAATCAGTTCCTTGCGGAAGCCAGGATCAAGAACCCGGCTTTATGGGATGTCGATTCACCGGTTCTTTACACCTGCGAACTGACGATCGATGCCGGTGGACAAACCTTGGCAACTGAAGAGCGTTTCGGCTTCCGCCAGTTCGAATTTAAGGAGAAAGGCCCGTTCTTTCTGAACGGCCGGCGTCTTTTGCTTCGCGGAACACATCGCCATGAAGATCATGCCGGAGTAGCACAGGCTATGACCGAAGAAATGATGCGTACGGAAATGCAGATGATGAAAGACATGGGTGTCAACTTCATCCGCCTCGGACATTATCAGCAGTCGGATATTATCCTCCGGCTTTGCGATGAGCTGGGTATTCTTGTTTGGGAAGAAGAGCCCTGGTGTCGCGGAGGGCTTGGCGGAGAAACCTATAAAGAACAGGCACGCCGCATGTTGACGAATATGATCGACCAGCATCATAACCACCCTTCTGTCATTATCTGGGGATTGGGAAATGAAAACGACTGGCCGAATGATTTCAGTACATTCGATAAAGGTGCTATCCGTGCCTTTATGAAGGAGCAGCACGATCTGGCACATCGTCTGGACGATACCCGTATGACGGCTATCCGCCGTTGCGAGTTCTGCAGTGATATTGTCGATGTTTATTCGCCTTCTATCTGGGCCGGTTGGTATCGTGGTGTGTTCACTGATTATAAATCGGTCTCTGAGGAAGAAATGAAGAAAGTGAAACATTTCCTGCATGTCGAGTGGGGAGGTGACAGCCATGCCCGCCGTCATTCGGAAAATGTGTTTGCCAACCTGAAAGGTATCGAGTCAGGGAAAGGCGCGGATGAACGTGACGGGGATGCTTCCCTGTATGGAGGTGCCGCCCGTGCATCCAAAGACGGAGACTGGTCTGAAAGCTATATCGTCCGCCTGATCGACTGGCATTTGAAGGAACAGGAGACAATGCCGTGGCTGACCGGTGCTGCCTATTGGCCGTTCAAGGATTTCTCTACGCCTGTACGTCCTGAAAATCCGGTTCCGTATGTGAACCAGAAAGGAGTCGTCGAGCGTGACTTTACTCCGAAAGAGAGTTATTATGTTTTCCAGTCGTATTGGACTACCGAGCCGATGGTACATATTTACGGTCATAGCTGGCCTGTACGTTGGGGTAACAAAGGGGATCGTAAGGAAATTTTGGTTTATTCTAACTGTGAAGCGGTGGAATTGTTCGTCAACGGTGTCAGCCAGGGAATAAAGAAACGTGATAGTCAGGATTATCCGGCTGCCGGCTTGCGTTGGAATTGTGTATATGAGGAAGGTAAGAACGAGATACGTGCAGTTGCCGTAAAAGGAAAAATAAAGGTCACGGATGAGATCGTCCAGGAGTACCAGACGGCAAAATGGGGTAAAGAAGCTGTGGCGACCTTATCTGTCGTTTCCCGTGAAGGCGATACCGTTTTACTGGAAGTACAGCTTCTGGATAAAGAGGGCGTCCGTTGCCTCGATTCAAAGAAATACATTGAATTTGAAATCGCAGGCGATGGCTCGTTGATACAGAATCAGGGGACATCTACCGGTAGCCGGAAGGTACAGGCTTACAATGGTCGGGCATGTATCAAAGTCAATCTGAATAAAGGGAAGAGCATGGTTGCAGTTAAAGCGGAAGGCATACCGACCGCTTTTATGGAATTGATGTAAAGACCTGTTCCCATTAACCAAAACTTTTACTATTTTTGTTTTATCTAATCAGATTCAACTACCATGATAAGGAGATTGTCTTTCATATTATTTCTGGTCCTTTTTGCATCGATATTACATGCAGAAAGGACTAATTATTTGTATTCCTTTAATTCGGATTTGAATGAAGGTATCTCCCAGCTATCCGTCATGGATATCTATCAGGATTCAAAAGGATATTTATGGTTTGCCACGAAGAACGGCCTGAACAGGTTTAACGGAAAGGAGTATGTGATTTATCGCCGGGAAGACGGGAATGAACATAGTTTGTCCGGTAACTCGATCGCTTCGGTCACAGAAGATCAGGAGGGGTATCTTTGGGTGGGAACGAACAACGGGCTGAACCGGATAGATTTGAATACCGATCGGATTAAAAGATATAATTCGGGAGTAGATGGCTTAACCCAGAGTAGTATTACCAAAGTATATTCCGATGCTGCCGGTTACCTTTGGGTAGGTACATGGGGCGGATTATACCGTTTTAACAGGGAGGAAGATCGTTTCGAACGGATTCTTTTGGATAATGGGCTCGAAGATATCTCTGTTTCGGCTTTATTTGAAGACAGTGCAGGACGATATTGGATCGGAACAAGGGACAAAGGAGTTTATTTGTGTGACAATCAAATGAACATAATCAGTCATTTTACCCGCGAATCTAAAAATATGCCGTTGAATAACAATAATATAACCTCCATATATGAGGATACGCAGAAACAGATATGGATCGGTAGCAAGTATGGGGTGAACAAGATCAATTTACGTGAAAATGAGGTTCTGTCTTTTACGAGTGAGAACAGCAAACTGAGCAATAATACTGTCCGTTGCCTGGTCGAATGGCAGGGGAAACTGCTGGTCGGGACTTTTGACGGTATATTCGCTTTGGATCCTGAATCCGGGCAGATAGTAAAAGTGGCGGGATATGATGATATAAACCATTCTTTAAGTCATTATTCTATCTATGCTTTTTGTGTGGACCATGATCATACGTTGTGGGTCGGGACATTTGCCGGGGGGATCAATTACCTGAATAAGTTTACCAATCGTTTTGTACTTCACCGGCCGGAAGATGAACTGAATATCAGGACGGGGATTTATGGAGCGATAACATATGAATCTCCCTCCAATTTGTGGATAGCTACCGAGGGATACGGATTGTTGAACTATAATTATCAGACGAATACGTCGCATTATTATCTGATCGACCCGTCTGCCCATTTTGCCTTTAATACGAATATTATCAAGTCTGTCTTTTATGAGGACGGATATGTGTGGTGCGGGACGACGAAAGGGGAAATCTATAAATTTAATATCAGGACCAAGACGTTTTCTCTTTATCATAAATATCCGGTTGAATATTCTATCTATTCCATTATACGTGACCGTAAAGGAAATTTATGGGTGGGAGGTGCGTCTACGGAGTTTGGCCTGACCTGTTTTGTAAACGATCGATTGGTCACGACTTTTACCAATAATGTAGATGAACCTTTTTATCTATCGAATGTCCGTTGTGTCCTGGAAGAAGAAGACGGTGTGTTGCTGTTAGGCAGTACAGCTGACGGATTACTTCGTTTCGATACCAATAAAAAACAATTGACGAAATATTCGAATGAAGCGACAGTGGAAAGCTATCGTATTCCTAATAATTATATCTCTGCCATTGTCCGTACAAAGTCAGGCGAAATATGGGTATCGACGTATGGGGGCGGTATCTTCCAGTTTGATAAAACAGAACATGTTAAACGGGTTATGACGGCCAGAGACGGATTGTTGGATAATAATATCTGCTCGTTGGTAGAGAGTAGCGACCGGAAGTTGTGGATGAGTACCGTGAACGGATTGATCATGTTTGATCCCGTAGGAGGTGAGGTCAGGAATTACCACCGTCATAACGGGATAGATATTCGGGAGTTTACTTTGCATAGCGGGATTGCTTTGCCGGATGGGAATCTTTGTTTTGCCGGGAGCAATGGTTTTGTCACTTTCCAGGTGGCTGCGATGGATAAGAATGAGAATATTCCGTCGGTAGTACTGGAACAACTGTCTGTCAATAATCAACCGATCGAAGTGGGGGATGAATCGGGGGTACTGGATAAAGTGCTGGATAGTATGGATACGATCCGCTTACTCTATAATGAAAATAATTTCTCAATAACCTACCAGGCATTGAATTATATCTATTCTACACAAAATCAATATGCCTATAAATTGGAAGGATATGATACCGACTGGAATTATGTGGGAGGACGTAACTCCGCTTTCTATACAAATCTAAGTCCGGGAAAATATGTTTTCCATGTAAAAGGATCTAATAACGATGGTGTCTGGAATGAGCAGGGGCGTTCGCTGATCATTATCGTGCAACCCCCTTTATGGAGGACCTGGTATGCTTATTTGTTTTATGTTATTGCATTGGCTGTTATCAGTTATGCGATTCTTCATTATGTAAATATTAAGCGGAACCTGGAAGCCGGTTTGAAACTGAAACAGTTGGAAAAACAGAAGCAGGAGGAGTTCCATGAAGCAAAGATCCGCCTGTTTACGAATTTCTCCCACGAATTGCGTACCCCTTTGATGCTGATTATTACCCCGTTTGAGGAATTGGTCAAACGGGTGGATATTCCGGCAGAATTGCATGACAAACTTTCCATTATATATAAGAATGCCCAGAAACTTCTGCTTCTGGTGAACCAGTTGATGGATCTGCATAAAAATCAGGCCGGTAGTCTGGACCTGAAGGTCAGTGAAGGAGATGTCTGCGAATATATAAAGGAAATATATTATGCCTTTAACCAGATCGCTCTTACGAACGAAGTGAAGTTTTCGTTGAATTGTACGCCTAAGACGATCAATGCCTGGTTCGATAAGTCTTTATTGGAAAAGGTTGTTTTCAATCTTTTATCGAATGCATTCAAATACACGCCGTCCGGTGAATCCGTTACGATGGAAGTATCGGAAAAATCATGGAACGGACTGGGTACAAAGCAAACAGATGGGTTGTATAAGGATGAAAATGCGAACTATCTGGTATTGCGGGTGAAAGATTCCGGTAAGGGGATAGAAGAAGGGGAAGTCGACAAGATATTTACTCCTTTCTATCAGATTCCGGAAACGTCGGGAATCAATCTGTCCGGGACAGGTATTGGCCTGAGCCTTGTATATACGATCGTACAGCTTCATCGTGGGGTTATCTATGTAGATAATACGGAACGGTCAGGAGCCTGCTTTGTTGTGATTCTCCCGATTTCCCGTTCCGCTTTTTCCGAAGACCAGATTGAAAATATAGAGTTTGATAAGATTTCGGAAGTAACGAATACAGATGATATTTCCGCATCTCTTCCTGCTCCGGAAAAAGTGGAAGGACCGAAATATAAAATCTTGCTGGTCGAAGACGATAAAGATGTACGAAGTTATCTGAAAAAGAGTCTGGAAGCTGAGTATACCGTTATAGAAGCGGCTGACGGTGTAAGAGCATATGAAAAAGTAGTTCAGGACTTTCCCGATCTGGTCCTTAGTGATATTATGATGCCGAAACGGGACGGACTGGAACTTTGCACGCTGATCAAAAACGATATAAGGGTAGGGCATATCCCTGTGATCCTGATGACGGCGCGTTCCATGGTTGTCCATATCAAGGAAGGATTCCAGGCTGGTGCGGACGATTATATTGTAAAGCCGTTCAATATGGATGTGCTGCAAACGCGTATCCGTAGTTTACTGGCTTCGCGGGAACAGTTGAAAAAGCTGTATGGAAAGCGTTTCTCTCCGGAAGTGATGGGAATAGAGGTCAAATCGGCGGACGAACGTTTCTCTCAGAAATTATTTGATGTGATCGAGCAGAATATCTCCAATGATAAACTGGATGTGGAACTGTTATGCACGGAGATTGGTATCAGTCGCGCAAACCTGTACCGCAAACTAAAATCCATTACCGAGCTTTCTCCTATGGAGCTGATCCGTAATAAACGGTTGGAGATGGCTGCGAAACTATTAAAAGAATCGGAAATGAACGTTTCCGAAATAGCTTTACATCTTGGATTTAATAGCCACTCTTATTTTTCAAATTCTTTTAAGGCTTTTTACGGTTGTACTCCGACAGAGTTTGTACAATCGAAAGACAGACCGGGACAAGAGAACTGATAAATTTGTATCACATTCCTGTTACTTTTGTCTCAAACTATTCATATAGAATAATTTAATACTAAATTGGAAGTATATTTTTCTTTTGTGAAAAAGAGAATATGTTTCTTTGTGTTATTGAATTTGTTGAAATTTTAAGTCTAATTAAATCCATGATTAAATGAAAAAGGAAATTAAGAAGGCCACTTTATCGTTTTGGCGATTATTATTATTAATGGTGGTGTTTAACTCAGGTTTGAGTTTGTTTGCGCAAACACAAACTGTCTCCGGAATTGTTTTGGATGAGTTCGGAGATCCGATGATCGGAGTATCTGTACTAGTGAAAGGAACAACCACAGGGATTATTACAGATGTAGACGGAAACTTTACCGTTCCGGCTAAAAACGGGGATGTATTATTGATCAAATATCTTGGTTATAAGGATCAGGAAATAAAAGTGACAGGTAATACCCGTCTGAAAATTACTCTTCAGGAAGATTCTCAAAGTTTGGATGAAGTTGTTGTTGTTGGTTACGGTACACAGAAAAAAGTGAATCTGACCGGTGCCGTATCTGCTGTAACCGGCGAAGAAATTGCAAAACGTCCGGTAGCTAACACCTCAACAATGTTACAGGGGCAAATGCCGGGTTTGCGTATCACTTCCGACAAAGGTCAGCCGGGTAGCGAGTCTGTTCAGATACGTGTACGTGGACAGGGTACTTATTCGGGTACTGGTTCTGACCCATTAATCCTGATTAATGGAGTCGAGGGAGACCTGGCCTCCCTCGACCCGAACATTATTGAAAGTGTTTCGGTGTTGAAAGATGCCGCTTCGGCTTCTATCTATGGTTCGCGTGCTGCAAACGGTGTAATTTTGATCACGACCAAGAATGGTACAGATGTGAAAGAGCGTGTTTCAATCCGTTATAACGGTAACTTCGCCGTTTACAATCCGACAACTCTGTTGGATCTGGTATGGGATTCTCCGACGTATATGAAGTACTTCAATATGGCGAAAGACAATTCCGGTGCTCCAGCAACAGACCGTTACTCGGATGAAATGATTGCTAATTATACCAATCCGTCCGATCCTACCAAGTATCCGAGTTTTAACTGGTTGGATTATATGTTTAATCCTGCCTTTGTACAACAGCATAACCTGAGTATTGCAGGTACGACCGGTAAAACTTCTTATAATGCTTCTTTAAGTATGGTCAACCAGCCGGGAACATTGAAAGGCTCGGAATTTAAGCGTTACAATGCAACGCTCGATCTTACTTCGCAAGTGAATAACTGGGTTAAATTCGGAATGTACTTTACCGGTAGCCGTAGCAATCGCCAGGAAACTCGCCAAGGAGATACGGATGCTTATCTGTCGACAATCTCACAGGCTCCGACCTATATGCCCTGGTTGCCGGATGACGGAACAGGAATCAGACGCTATGCTTCTAAAGCTTTTTCGTTTGAATCTAACAATAAGAATATGGTTGCAATTGTAGAAACGGAAAATTTCAAAACAACTGTCAATACGGATGTCAATGCACAGGCCTGGTTAGAAGTAAATCCGATCAAGGGGTTGACTTGGTATACTAAAGGTGCTATGCGTTACAAACAGCAACATGATAAAGTTTGGGGAGCTCTGCCGACACCTATCTATTATTATCACGATGGAAAGCAGAACGGAACCTTGAATACGGGAGGTACTGGTTTGACAAGTACGATGAATAATAGTTCTTATTATAACTTGTATACTTATTTGAAATATGACTGGGCGACTCCGAATAAGGAACATGATTTCTCTGTAATGGCTGGTTACAACCTGGAATATTATAAACTGGATAAACTGGAAGGCTATCGTCAGAATTATGACTTCCCGTTGCATGAACTGGAGACAGGTATTTCTTCTGTACAGACGAATACCGGTAAATCTGAAGAATGGGGAATTATGTCTGCTTTCTTCCGTGCCAACTATGCATTCAAACAACGTTATTTGTTGGAAGTAAATGCCCGCTATGATGGTTCTTCACGTATCTCTTCCGAATCTCGCTGGGGTATATTTCCTTCATTCTCTCTGGGATGGCGTGTGACTGAAGAAGAATGGATGAAGGATCTGAACTGGGAATGGTTGAACAGTCTGAAACTGCGTGGTTCATGGGGTATCTTGGGTAACCAGAACATCGATCTCTATTCTTATTATGCATCGGTTACGACCGGTAAGGATTATAGTTTTGATAATTCGAATCTGGATGCCGGTGTAGCTCAGACTGCGCTTACTAATCGTAACCTGAAATGGGAATCTACTTCTATCGGCGACTTTGGTGTTGATATTACTGCTTTCAATGGTTTTAATGTAACTTTCGACTGGTATAAGAAAAGAACATACGATATTCTTCGTCAGGCACAGAGTAATTCACTGTTAGGTTTGAAGGCTCCGTATGTGAATGCCGGTGAAATGATAAATAAAGGTATCGAAGTATCCTTGGCTTATAACGGATATATTCAGAATGGTATATTTAAAGGTATGAGTTACAACGCCGGAGTATTCTTCGATCGTACGAGAAACGAACTGACGAAATACGGTGCTGATTATATAGATTCTTCTAAAGGTCTGATCTATAAGGAAGGTCTGCCTTATGAGTCATATTATGGCTATGAAGCAATTGGTATTTTCAGAGATGAAGCAGACGTAGCAAATTCACCTAAACAGTTTAATGACAAAACATTGCCGGGTGATATCAAATATGCGGATATCAGTGGCCCGAATGGAGTACCGGATGGTGTCGTTGATGAAAATGACCGTAAAGTATTAGGTGGACGTTTGCCGGATTTTGAATATTCTGTTAATCTGGGTGCCAGTTGGAAAGGATTCGACCTTTCTTTGATGGGGCAGGGTGTACAGGGCGCCAAGCACTATGCCAGTGGTTGGGGATTACGTCCTTTCTACCAGGGTTCTCCTATCTCTCAGGATTATATAGACAATATGTGGACGGAAGATCATAGAGATGCCAAATATCCTCGCCTGTATTTTGCAGATTTAGGAGGTGCCAAGAACCAGCGTGAAAGTACTTATTGGTTGTATAATGCTTCTTATTTCCGTTTGAAGAATTTGACATTTGGCTACACATTGCCGAAAGCACTGACGAGTAAAGCGAAGATCGAACGTCTGCGTTTCTATTTCTCCGGTGATAACTTGCTGACAATTACTAAATTCCCGCAGGGAGGCGACCCCGAACGTAACTATAATTCCACAAAAGGGACACGTTTGGTATATTATCCGCAAAACCGTATCATTTCATTTGGTGTAAATCTTGAATTTTAATTTAATCGTAAAATAGTTATGAAAATGAATAAACTATCATATATATCACTATTGGCTGCCGGTATGATGACAATATCTTCCTGTTCTGATATTCTGGATACACCTCCGACAACCACTCCGTCAGAAACTATCTTCTGGCAATCCAAGTCTGATTTTGATTCTGCTTTGACTGGTTGTTATCAGGCCATGCAGGAAAATACATTGTCACATCGGTCGATCGTTTTTGACTGTCTGACAGATAATGCTTACGGGAGTTCCGGTTCTTCTTATGTATATTTATCTTATATGATTCAGGCAGACAACATCGATCCGTCGATGACCGGTTTTATACCTGACCTTTACAAAGAAGCTTATTCTGCAATTGCCCGTATGAATATTTTTCTTTATCAGTTGAAAAATTACGAAGGAGCAGATATGAGTAGTATACGTAATCAGTATGAAGGTGAAGTTCTATTTCTTCGTTCTTACTGTTATTATCTGCTTTATTTGTGTTATGGGGAAGTTCCTTATCCAACTGAACCGTTAAATCTTACGACTCAAAACATGCCGAAAGAATCATTGGATACAGTTTATAAAAACCTGATCACTGATTTGCAGGCTGCTATTGACAAAATGGACGATAAAACATTTAAGGGAGCCGGAGGACATGCAACCAAAGGTGCTGCCCAGGGGTTAAAGGCACGTTTGCTGATGTTTCATGCGTATGGTGAAGACGGTAAAATAGCTAACCGTGACGAGGTACAGGAAGCATATAATTTGTTGAATGAAATCAAAGGATATTCATTGACAGAACGTTATGCCGATAATTTTACTTATGATACTCAGGAAGCCAGTACTGAAATTGTTTTCTCTATCAAATATCTGGCTCCCAATAATTATACGGATTTTGACCGTATATATGGCGATTATGCAGCAGTTCGCCCGGTGGCTAATCTAACAAATGATTATGAGGAAGGTGATAATCGTTTAGGACAGATTGTTGCTTTTGATGATAAATATCAATGGCCTGGAGGCGAATTACTGTCATTACCCAAGAGTGATCTGAAGAAAGCGATGGTAAAATATTTGACACCGTTAATGAAAGAAGGTGATTCGTGGGGGGCAAGTTTCCGTAGTGAAACGGATTTCGTCTATCTGCGTTGGGGTGAACTTCTGCTATTGAAAGCTGAAGCTGCTAATGAATTAGGTCTCGGTGGTGTAGCCGAAATGGTCAATCAAGTACGCACACGTGCCGGTTTGGCCGATTTGCCGACAAATCTTACCCAAGATCAGCTACGTGAGAAAATACGTCATGAACGTCGCGTGGAAACTCCGTTTGAGGTAATTCGCTATTATGATATGAAACGTTGGAAAATCATGGATAAATTGAATGGACTGGAACTTGACCCGGCATTGACAGGACATGTAACAGCTTGGTCGAAGGCACACGAATATTTTCCGTTACCACAAGATCAGATCGACTTCTCCAACGGAGTGTTGATCCAGAATCCGAACTATTAATCGTTCGCTAATAATTTAAGTATGGGTGAGGAGCCTCGCTGTTATTGGCGGGGCTTCCTTCTCTGAATATAGGAGATAGATATCATGGAAAAGAGATTAATTATTTTATCAGCCTGCCTTGCTTTTTCACTTTCTGCCTTTTCCCAAAAGCAGAAAAAGCAAGGGAATGCGCCCGCTTCCTGGTCGGAAAGAATCGCTGTTGCCAAACAGAATGCCTATGAGCAAATGAAAAAGAGCTCTCTTCCGGTCGCATCCAAAGTAATAAAAGCAAAGAAAGCAGCTGAAAAGTTTACCGCCGATGTAACAGGACTGGATGAAATCGTGCTTTATACCTGGGGTACTGTCGACGGTACTGCCGACGACCAGGCTGTATGGGCCAATGCACGGCTGATCGCAGCCGACGGCTCGTCTGTCTGGCTGAATGACCTGAAGGATACCTTCAAAGAAACGGGAACAGGGCGCCTGGTCTTTAATGCCAACGCCAAAAATGTTCCGGTCGTTATGGCTGGAAAAACCTATGAACGGACGATCATGGCGAATGCCAATACACAGATCGTCGTACCTTTGGATAAGAAATATGTCCGCTTTGAAGCTGAGATCGGACTGGAAAACCGTTCCTCTGCGGGAACAGTTATTTTCCGCTTGCAAGGAATAACCGGAAAAGAGTTATCCGAAGATATTATTGCCGGTTTCCCGGCTGAATCGGCACAATTCCTTCCGTTTGCCGGAAGTGATATGAAAGCATTGGTTACGACCTATAATGCCGATATAGAAAAACATATCGCTCAGTCCGTTGTCGACCTGTTGACGGATAAGGCGTATTTTACAACCCGGATCGCTACTGTCGGTCAGGAAAAAGAGTTGGATAAACAGGTGATCGCTTATCTGAATATAGCACAGGATGCTATGCAGGTATACGAATTGCAGGAATCTTTGAGTTGGTTGAATGTACGGGCCGTCGAAGAGGCTTTTAATGATATGAAACGTAACAAATCGTTTGACCAGGATACCAATCAATCCAGGCTTTCCATACTGAAAGCATTGGTAAGTAAAGGTTTCTCCGGTATCTATTCGAACGATGCGACTTCTATAAAAGAGGCAAAGGATGCTTTGCAGTTGAAACATGATATCCTGCTGGCTAATCCGGAACTGGATATGGATAAACTGATTGTCGGCCGTTATCATATAGGGACGAATGCCCGGCAGATCAACCCCCGTTCACTGGGTACGCAAAATAATAACTGGTCGAACCAGACTTCCGCCGCCCGTGGCGGATTCGATGCGGAAATCGTCGAATTGTCAAACCTGCGGGGCGATATTCAGTCGCGTACTATCTTCAAACCGGATAACGGCTCGTCCGTTCCCGATCTGAAACTGCATTGGGATGCCGACCGTATCATGTTCTCTATGGTCGATACTGATAAACGCTGGCAGGTCTTTGAAGTCGGTATAGATGGAAAAGGTTTGAAGAAACTGGTTGAATCGCCGGAAAAAGATCTGGAGTTTTTTGATGCCACCTGGCTGCCTTCCGGTAAGATCATGGCCATATCTAATATCGGTTATAACGGCGTGCCTTGTGTCAACGGTAACGACGAAGTAGGTAATATGTGCCTGTACGATCCGAAGGACGGTTCGTTGCGCCGTCTGACATTCGACCAGGATGCTAACTGGTCGCCGGTGTTGATGAATAACGGCAAGGTGATGTACACCCGTTGGGAATATACCGACCTGACGCATTATTTCTCCCGCTTTGTCATGCACATGAATCCGGACGGAACGGAACAGAAAGCACTTTACGGTAGCGGTTCTTATTTTCCGAACAGTACGTTCGATGCCAAGCCGATCCCTGGACAGGCATCCGGTTTTATCGGAATTATTTCCGGTCATCATGGCGTTGCACGTTCCGGTCGCCTGATCCTGTTCGATCCGTCCAAAGGACGTAAGGCTGAACTGGGAATGGTGCAGGAGTTACCTTTCCGTGACCGAAAGATAGAACCGATCGTTAAAGACCGTTTGGTGGATGATGTCTGGCCTCAGTTCATTAAACCTTATCCATTGAATGATAAATATTTCCTGGTAGCTGCCAAATTGAATCCGAATGCTCTGTGGGGTATTTATCTGGTGGATGTATTCGACAATTTAACATTGATTGCAGAATTTGAAGGCGAAGGATTGATCCATCCGATACCGGTCAGAAAGACACCGGTTCCTCCGGTTATCCCTGATCGTACGAAACCCGGAACGAAAGAGGCGACAGTCTTCATTCAGGATATTTACGAAGGAGAAGGATTGAAAGGCGTACCACGCGGTACGGTGAAAGCCTTCCGTGTGCTTTCTTATGAATATGCTTATAACAGAACACCGTCCGATCATTGGGCGCAGGGTGTTCAGAGCGGATGGGATATTAAACGTTTGCTCGGAACCGTTCCGGTAGAAGAAGATGGTTCAGCCTTGTTCACTATACCGGCGAATACGCCTATCTCGCTTCAGCCGCTCGATTCGTGCGGACGTGCGGTACAATGGATGAGGAGCTGGCTGACCGGTATGCCGGGTGAAACCGTTTCCTGTATCGGTTGCCATGAGGATCAGAATCAGATACCTATCCCGAAACGGGTGGTAGCTTCGACAATCAAACCGCATGCCATCACCCTCCCGGAAGGAGGCCAGCGTCCGTTCACCTTTGAACTGGAAGTTCAGCCGATCCTCGACCGGGCTT
Organism: Parabacteroides sp. AF18-52; assembly: GCF_003479145.1. Taxonomy (NCBI): domain Bacteria; kingdom Pseudomonadati; phylum Bacteroidota; class Bacteroidia; order Bacteroidales; family Tannerellaceae; genus Parabacteroides; species Parabacteroides sp. AF18-52. The sequence continues at coordinate 86,860 of NZ_QUGR01000015.1, read as the reverse complement.
GTATTGCTTGTCATGACGGTTCCAATAAATTAGCTGACTTTACCGGTGGACGTATCGACAAATTCTCCGGATTTGGTGAAAGTTACCTGAACCTGCATCCATACGTACATCGCCAAGGGCCGGAAGCGGAAATCGAAGTGTTGAACCCTTATGAATATCATGCCTCCACCAGCCAGTTGATCAAGATGCTGAGAACGGGACATCATGGTGTGGAATTAACAGATAAGGAATGGGGTACGCTATATAACTGGATTGACTTTAATGCTCCTTACCATAGTAAGTTTAAGGCAAATATATTTAAAGGCATAGAACAGATCAGCCGTCGTACGGAACTGACCGAAAAATATGCCGGCTCGGGTGTGGACTGGCAGATAGAAATCCGCAACTATGCCGACTATTTGGCTAAACAGCCGAAACCGTCTCCTGTAAAACCTGAACGTCAGGAATATAAAGATAAAGAGGTGAAGGTGAAAGGCTGGCCTTTTGATGCGGATGCAGCCAAAGATATGTTGGCAAAAGAACAGGAGACAAAGAAAAGTATCGAACTGGCTCCGGGCATTGTCATGAATTTTGTCCGTATCCCTGCCGGTCAGTTTGTCATGGGTACAAACCGGAAACATTCCGATTATTCGCCGGCAAACAAGCAGGAAGTGAAAAAAGCCTTCTGGATGGCGGAGATCGAAGTAAGTAACGAACAATTCCGTACGATCTTCCCGGATCATAACAGCCGTTTCGTCAACCAACTTTGGAAAGACCATGTACACGAGGGATATCCGGCTAACAATCCGGAGCAACCTGCTATCCGTGTCAGTTGGGAAGAAGCAATGGCTTTCTGCAAGAAGTTAAGTGAGAAAACAGGCTTGAAAGTGACATTGCCGACAGAGGTGCAATGGGAATGGGCTTGTCGTGCGGGTAGCGGAGACGATTTCTGGTACGGAGCGTTGAATACGGACTTCTCCCAATATGAAAATATGGGTGATAAGCAGTTGAACAAACTGGCGGTAAGAGGTGTGAATCCCCAGCCGATGAGTCCTTCTGATCCCTGGTATAAATATTATACTTTCCAACCGAAAGATAATAATGTAGACGACGGTAACATGCTGATGGTGAAAGGTGGTGGTTATCAGGCAAACCCGTGGGGATTGTATGACATGCAGGGCAATATAGCCGAATGGACACGTTCCGATTATCTGCCTTATCCGTACAGCGAGAAAATGCAGGGTAGCGGATCGGAAAAAGTTGTTCGCGGCGGTTCATGGACCGACCATCCGAAAACGGCAACAGCGTACTATCGCAAATCTTACCTGCCCTGGCAGAAAGTTCATAATGTAGGTTTCCGTGTGATTATAGAAGATTAAGTATAAAGTGAGCGCATTTAAATATGTAATAATTGGATTGGCAGTCGGGGTAACATTCGTTTGTAATGCGCAAACGAAGTTACCTCCGGCATGGCAATCTTCCCTCGTCAGAATCAGTGATGAAGGCACTTTGACGTATGTTCCGGATGAAGACGGAAATACGATCCCGGATTTCAGCCGGGTAGGTTATCACCACGGGGATAAAAGTATTCCCGTATATTCGGTCGTAAAAGAGGTCTTTCCTGCTGAAGAGGGAGATAGCGGTGCATTGATCCAGCAGGCTATCGATGAAGTTGCACGCAGAAGTCCGGATGAGAACGGGCATCGCAGGACCATATTGTTGAAACGGGGTGTGTATAAGATAGCCGGTACGATTGTCATCCATACGAGCGGCATTGTCCTGAAAGGAGAAGGAGACAATATCAATGAAACCCGTTTGATTGCTACCGGAAAAGAAAGACGTTCGTTGATACAGGTGAAAGGTCGTGGGGATATGCAGGAAGTACAGGGTACAAGAGTGAAGATCACAGATGATTTTGTACCGGTCGGCAGTCATTCCTTCTGCGTATCTTCAACCGGAGGATTCAAAGCGGGTGACCGTGTGATCGTTTACCGTCCCGGCACACAGGAGTGGATACATGCCATTAAGATGGACCAGATCGTGGAACGGAAAGGTACGCGCCAATGGACACCGCAGGAATATAACCTGGCGTTTGAACGGGAGATCGTCAAAGTAGAAGGAAACCGTATTTTTATCGACAATCCCGTCGTTATGCAAATGGATAAAAGATTCGGTGGTGGAGAGGTCTATACATATCGTTTTGACGGACGTATCAGCGAAGTCGGTGTATCTGATATCTGCTTTGAGTCTGAATTCGAAGATTACGAGGATCTGGAACATGCTTGGATCGCCGTCGAACTGGATAAGGCGGAGAATTGTTGGGTGAAAAATATTACCGCCCGTTATTTTGCTTACTCGGCTGTCAGTTGTGAACGTTCTGCCAAAAATGTTTCTGTAATAGATTGCCGTTGCCTGGAATCGAAATCTTTGATAACAGGGGGATATCGTTACTCTTTCAACAACTGGGGACAACAAAACCTCTTTATGAACTGCCAGGCTACGGAAGGCCGTCATGATTATGTGACCGGTGCACAGGTTTGCGGACCGAACGTATTCTATAACTGCACGGCTTCCCAGACATTTGCGGATATAGGTCCGCATCATCGTTGGGCGATCGGTACCTTATATGATAATATCGTAACCGATGGAGAAATAAATGTACAGGATCGCGGACAGATGGGAAGCGGTCATGGCTGGGCAGGTGTGACGCAGGTCGTATGGAACTGCCGGGTAAAACGCGCAGCGGTACAGAGTCCGTGGACTTCCGGAAAGAATTATTGTATCGGCTTGAAAGGGGAGAAGTATCCCGGTCATTTTACAGATCGTCCGGATGGCATCTGGGAAGGACGGAATGAAATCAATATCTTCCCCCGTTCCTTGTATATGGCCCAATTGATGGCCCGGCAGAAAAAGAAAGATTTGTGTATTTTAATTAGATAGGTAGTTAGCAACAGCGTAAAGGCGCAGACGATTTTTTTCGTTCTGCGCTTTTTATTTGGGGAGTATATCAGATATGTGCTGATAAATACATCTGTTTGTCAAAAAATACAGCCTTGTTTGTAAGTAATGTCTTGTTTAATTGTGTCATACTATTGAAAACGATACAGATATAGTTAAAGAATAAGAGATATAAGTACACAAACAATAATGATGAACAAGCAGATCAATAAAATATTGGAAGAGAATTTGCTGGATGAAGTAAATGTGAATAAAGAATGGGAACGACTTTATGACACGATTTTACAGGAATCTATGGCTCATTCTGTTTTGAAGAGAAAAAGAAAACTTTTTTCCCATTTTCTGAAATTAGTTGCAGCTGTATTGTTAGGAGCTTTTCTTGCAACCGCTTTTTTTCAGATGAATCCGAAAGATCACTCTTTGAAAAGCTGTTCCTATAAAATAATGACAGGTAAAGGCGAGAAAAGTTTCCTGCAACTTCCTGACGGGACTAAAGTATGGTTAAATACTTGTACTTCACTTGAATATTCGGTGGATTATGGAGTAAATAACCGGAACATAGTCTTGGTTGGTGAAGCCTATTTCGAAGTAGCCAAAAACAGGGATATACCGTTTATTGTAAAAACAGATGGCTTGGAAGTAAAAGCGTTAGGTACGGCCTTTAATGTCTGTGCGTATGAAAATGAAGCCAAATTGACGACAACACTTTTTTCCGGACAAGTGATGGTACATCCTTTCTCTACAAAACAAGAAATCTTATTGAATCCCGATCAGGTAGCTATTTATCATAAAAATGAAAACAAGATAGAGACAATGCCTTATCAGACGCAACTGTTCACTGAATGGAGAGCAGGAGGATTGTCTTTCGAAATGATGTATCTGGAAGAAATAGCGAAGTTACTGGAGCGTAATTATGATGTTGTATTTCATTTCAGGAACCAGCGGATAAAGACATTACGTTTTAGTGGTTATTTTAATAATAATGAATCACTTACGGATATCCTGAAAGTAATAAAAATAAATACATCTATTAATTTTCGGATGGTCAAAGATACGGTTATTATTGAATAGATAGTGTGAATATATAAATATCATAGCCTATGGAATAAAAAGTATAGAAGAAAAAATCATGTATTGTTGTACTTATTATAGCCTATATTCTTATAAACTGATAGTTGTTTAATCTTAAATTAATGATTATGCTAAATTATTTTTCCATAAGGAGTCAGAAAAAATACGGTAGAGTTTGGTATTGCTTTTTCAGGTATATTATACTCATCTGCCTTTGTGCTTTTGTGCTTCCGGTACAGGCTACAACCGGTAAATCGCAAGTGATTACCCTGAATATTTCGCAGGGGAACATTACGGATATATTTAAAGAGATAGAAAAGCAGAGTGACTATCATTTTTTTTATAATGATGAGCAGATCGATACCAATAAGCAAGTGAAAATAAATGTTTTCTCTTCTTCTATAGAGGATGTTCTCAAACAATTGTTTAAAGGAACAAATATTACATATAAGGTAGTAGATCACAGTTATATTGTGTTGACCAATAAATATTTTAAAAATATATCTCCTAATCCGGGTCAGAAAGGTAAGCGTATAACCGGCAGGGTTGTAGATCCGACTGATTCTCCTTTAATAGGTGTAAATGTGGTAGTCGAGGGAACAACTTCGGGTACGATAACCGATCAGAACGGGCAATATTCATTAGAAAATGTTCCGGACAATGCTAATTTACTTTTTTCCTATGTGGGTTATTTACCCCGGACTATAAAAACCGGGAATGAAACCTTACTTAATGTAATCCTGGAAGAAGACACGAAAAGGTTGGACGAAGTGGTGGTGGTAGGATATGGAACCCAGAAAAGGATCAATCTTACCGGAGCGGTACAGAATATTACCAGCCAGGATCTTATCAAACGTAATGTCGGTAATACGTCTACAGCTCTGCAGGGATTGATCCCCGGTGTTTCTGTGGTACAATCATCCGGTAGGCCGGGAGCCGACGGCGGTAATATTACTATCCGGGGAACGGGATCCCTGAACTCTTCTACCTCTCCTCTTATTCTCATTGATGGAGTAGAAGGAGACATCAACAACGTCGATATGAATGCCATTGAATCTGTTTCTATACTGAAAGATGCGGCATCTGCATCTATCTACGGATCGAGAGCTTCCAATGGGGTAGTCCTGGTTACAACGAAACGTGCCCAGGGGGAAGGTGTAAAAGTTTCCTATAACGGTTATGTCGGTTTGAATACACCAACTTCCATGCCTGATCCGGTAAATGCGATCGAGTACATGGAAGCGGTGAATGTTGCTCGTGCCAATGCCGATATGGATCCCCAGTATTCGGAGGATATTCTTAATATATACAGAACACAAGGGGCGGATAACATTAATTATTACGATACGGATTGGAGAAAGGCTGTGATTAAAAATACGGCATTAGTACATAACCACTCTGTCAGTTTAAGCGGAGGATCCAAGATGTTCCATGTTTTTGCAAATGGCGGTTACTATTATCAGGATGGACAAATCTCGAATAACACCTATTCCCGTATGACCTTGCGTCTAAATACAGATGCCCAGTTGACCAAATGGCTGAAGGTTGGTTTGGATGTCAATATTCGTCAGTCGAAAGCAACTAATCCCTGTCTGGACAGCCCGGAAAGCATAATCAACAAAGCTCTTACTTTCACCCCTGTCTTTTCAGGTGTGAATAATGACGGCAGTTGGGGATTCGGACAGAATGGCGACAATCCTATAGCTGTATCCAAAGTAGCCGGTGTTGCGACAGGTGTAACGCCTGAGTTGGGTATAAAAGGATTTGTCTTACTACAGCCTTTCAAAGGTTTTGAAGCATTGGCTAGTTACAGCAGTCGTAAAGTCGAGTATAAGTCGGATTCATTCATCAATCCTTACGACACCTATGAAAACGGTGTTTTTAAAACGACTTATCCGGCTAACGGAAATTCGAAATATGAAGGATGGAGCCAGACGATCACCAATCAGTTCAATGCCCAGGCCTCTTATGAAACGAACATACTCAGAAATTATTTGAAAATATTGGCAGGTATGCAGACAGAAGAACTGACCAACCGGGGATTTTCTGCAAGCAGAAAAGGTTTTGAGTTTGAAGGATTTGAAGAGTTGAATCATGGTGATATTTCAACAGCATCTAATGCCGGAACACGTAACGAATGGGCGATGATGTCGTATTTTGCACGTGTGAATTATGCTTTTGCAGATCGTTATTTGCTGGAGTTGAACGGCAGATGGGATGCTTCTTCCCGTTTTATGAAAGGGCATCGGTGGGGCTTTTTTCCTTCATTTTCTGTTGGTTGGAGAATCTCTGAAGAGTCTTTTTTTCTCCCGGCTAAAAAGTGGGTGGATAATTTAAAAATACGTGCTTCTTATGGAACCTTGGGAAATCAGGATATTATTTTAGGAGGTAATCCCGTTTATTTCCCCTATGCTGCGTCCATAGCTTCCGGTTACGGTTATTGGTTTGATAAGAAAGAAGGGACAGGTGTTGCACAGACCCAGGTAGCCAACGAAAAGATTTCATGGGAAAAGTCGACCCAGTTCAATGCCGGAATAGATGCCGCATTACTCAATTCACGTTTGAGCGTGAATTTTGATTATTATATCCGGAATATAAATAATATGCTTCAACAATTTCCTATCCCGATGTATGTAGGATTGTCATCACCCTGGGAAAATGCCGGTTCTATGCGAAATAACGGCTGGGACCTGTCGGTTTCCTGGCGTGACCGGATAGGAAATGTCGGTTACCATATTACCGGAAATTTATCGGATGTGAAAAATGAAGTTACCAATCTGTATGGGAATGAATATATAGATACACAAATTATCCGCGAAGGACTTCCGCTCCGTTCCTGGTACGGATATGTATCTGATGGTTATTTTCAGACTCAGGAAGAGATCGATGCCTCACCTGTATATGGCGGAAACAAAGAGAATATAAAACCGGGATATATAAGATATAAAGATATTAGCGGACCGGACGGAAAACCGGATGGCGAAATAAATGATTACGACCGTACCGTGATCGGTAATCCGTATGCTCGGTATGAATTTAGTTTAAATCTCGGAGCAGAATGGAAAGGTTTTGATTTTACTGTATTCTTACAAGGTGTTGGAAAACGGGATATCCTATATACTGAAGCGGGGGCACGTCCTTTCTATGTTGGGCGTACTATTTTTAAGAACCAGTTGGATTATTGGACACCGGAAAACAGGAATGCAGAATTCCCGTTGCTTCTGATCGACGGATCCGGCAATAATCCGAATAATATCGTATCTGATTTCTGGATCAAGAGCGGAGCTTATTTACGTATGAAAAATATGGTTGTCGGATATACGTTGCCTAAAAAAATATTAAGTAAATTGCATATCGATAATTTACGAATCTATGCCAGTGCCCAGAATTTATTTACGATTTGTAGTGCTTATAAAGGTTATGATCCTGAAAATTCAGTAGATAGAGGTAGTTTCTACCCGGTAATGCAGACTTTTACATTTGGTGTTGATATTCGTTTTTAAAAAATTATAGATATATGAAAAAGTTATTATTCAATATAATACCAGGAATCATTGTCATAATGCTGGCAGGATGTTCCGATTTTCTCGACAAAACATCTTCCGATTATTCATCTTCCGGTTTCTATCAGTCTGAAGCGGCTATTAAAAGTGGAGCTGAAGGAGTGTATAATTATTTATATATGGAGCTTGGCTATGCCATACCTTTTAATATTTCACTTGATCATTATACCGGTATGGCCTTTGAACGAAATGAAAATACGACGATAGGAGCGGGTGGCGGACTCAATCCGGATAATAATGAAGTAAAAACATTCTGGAATAAATTATATATTGTGATTGCCCGCGCCAACTCCGTGATATACGGATCAAAAGAGTATATTGACGGACTGGGTGATAATGCTCATCAGTATTTGGCAGAAGTGAAAGTGCTCAGGGCGTTCGCCTATTATAATCTGATAGCGACATATGGGGATGTTCCTTTCTTCACAGATCCGGTCACTATTGAGCAATATAAAGAAACTAGGGTTTCCAGAGAAGATATACTTGATTTTATTCTGACTGACCTGGAAGAATCCGCATCAGCTTTACCCTGGATTGCTACAAGCCGTGGACGTGTGGATAAAGCGGTTGCATACGGTTTAAAAGCCCGGGCTGCTCTTTTAGGCGGTAGTCTCAATTATAGGGGACAAGGGGCGGATTATTTCCGTATATCGGCCGAGGCCGCTGGGAAAGTGATCGGACAGAGATCACTGGCTCAGAGTTTTGATGATTTGTTTAATATAACCGGACAGGCAAAGGCTGATGTCAGGAACGAAATGTTATGGGAATTAATGTATTCTGACCAGGGAATAAAAAAGACCCATGTGGTTGCCTTCGGTCAGGTATCCAGAAATACCGGGCAGACAGGTAGACATCCGTCCATGCTTTTAGCAGATACGTATGAATGCATAGACGGAAAGCGTATCGACGAATCTTCATTATACGATCCGCGATATCCGCAGAAGAACCGTGATCCCCGTTTCCGTTCTACACTTTGGATGCACGGCGATACGGCCACTGTGAATAATGGCAATCTTGTACGCCAGATAATCAATGCCTATGATATAGAGGCTCAGTTTTATGATTTCTCTTCAAATACCTGGTATCTGGCAAATAATGCAGATATAAACAGTTCGGCGGCATGGGCCAGTTTTTGTAATGCCGGTGTTGGATATATCTGGGCTAAATTCAGTAATGAAACAGCCGAGAATATCAGTGCCCAAAGTTGTAATATACCGATTATGCGTTATGCTGAAGTCTTATTGACTTATGCAGAGGCTAAAATAGAGTTGAATGAACTGGATAATACGGTATATGATGCTATTAACCAGGTGCGTAACCGGGTAGCTATGCCGGATGTATCGGCAGACCGGATAGGAAATCAGGATAAAATGCGCCAACTGGTCCGTCGTGAACGTAAAGTGGAATTTGCTTTGGAAGGATTGCATCATGTGGATATGAGACGATGGGGGATCGGTGATTTGGAAAATGGCCAACCTACCTACGGACTTCCTTTGCCGGAGATTGGTTATGAAGGTCTGGCTTCTACGGATATACCCAACTTTAAAACGTCTGAACGGACTGATTTGAATGATATCCCCAATTATGACGCTTATAAAAGTAAACTGAAAGTTCGTGACCGGAATCGTTTCTGGAATAAAAAATTTGAATTATGGCCTGTTCCTCAGTTGGAAAGAGACCGGAATCCAAATCTTTCGCAGAATGAAGGTTATTGATAAACCAAAGCGACACAGGTGCCTGTATAGGCATCCTGTGTTGTCCTCAAATAAACGATTTTAGAATTTATGGTAACACGTCGAGATTTTCTTAAAGTGACAGCTGCCGGAAGTGCCTTGCTTACTGTGGGGGATTTTACGGAAGCGAAGAACAGGATGCATCCTTTTATCCAGTCTCCGGAATATTGTAATGAAACTTCACGTGATATTCCTTTTCTGGAAGAAACGGATGTTATTGTTGTAGGTGGCAGTTCCGGAGCTGTTGCAGCAGCCGTAGCAGCCAGGCGTGCCGGAAGTAATGTTTTTCTGATAGCTCCGCTTCCCTATTTGGGAGATGATATTTGCGGCTCATTCATGTATCAGGTCGATAAACGGAAAGAACAGCCTCAAACAGCCCTTGCCCGGAAAATATACTTTCCGGAGAATGATCCCCGTGAAACGTATCCGGATAAATCCGAGAGCCAGATACTTTATACACAATATAAAAGCCCTCTTCCCCTTCATGTGAAAACCATATTGGAGAATGAACTGATCGATAACGGTATCCATTTTCTTTATAGTAGCTATGTAACCGATGTAATAAAAGATATAAAAGGTACTTTGGCAGGCGTGGTACTGGTGAACCGTTCAGGCCGGCAGGCTATCCGTGCCAAAGCAGTGATCGATGCAACACCACACGCTTTAATTGCGGAATTATGTGGTATCCCTTTCACTCCTTTTACTCCTGGAAATCATATTTTTGAGTATACGGTTGTCGGTAATTCCGTTAAAGAAGCTCCGGAGATCTGTTCAGCGGAAACGATGCCTTTTACTTTCTCATCCGAGGGGAAAGAGTATCCTGTTATCCGTTATACTTTCAATTATCCCCTGAAAGGGAAGACGCATGCTTCTTTTATGGAAGCCGAGCAGTTTATCAGAGATATAACCTGGGATGCCGACCAGGTGGATAGCTCGGATGTACTTTGGTACATTCCGTCCTGGCATATCATTCCGGAAAGCAGTTATTCCGAAAAAATACAGTCTTTAGCGTCGCTTCCGCAAACCACATATGTTCCTAGCCTCATTAAATATCAGGAAGATGGAATAGATACAGTTCTTTCTGTTCATGCTTTGCCGAAAGAGGCGTTTACTTGTAATAAAGTCGAAAACCTCTGGCTAATGGGACCTTGTGCCGCTTTACCGAGAGATATTGCAGCTTGGTTGTTCCGTCCGGTAAACGGTATGACTTTAGGTGAAATTATAGGCGAACATGTTTCAAACAGTATTGCCGGAATAAAAATTGAAAAACAGATACAGGTCGTACCGGTAACGGCTCACGGCAGTAACTTTGGAGAAGTCAGAGAAATGCTGCATCCCCTGCGTCCCCAATCTGATAACGGTTATGTTCATTTGCCGCAAGGGGTATTACCTGTTTGGGGTAATTATGACGTGGTGGTAATGGGAGGAGGGACAGCCGGAGCCCCTGCCGGAATAGGTGCAGCCCGTCAAAAATCTAAAACATTGGTCCTGGAATATTTGCATGGTTTGGGTGGACTGGCAACACTGGGATTCATCGGTTGTTATTGGGATGGATTCCGGGAAGGATTTACGTCGGAGATAGATGAGGGTGTTAGAAAAATGGCTCCCGCCGATCATCCCAGGCAGATAAAATCGGATGGCAGATTCAGGGCTGACTGGAAAATGGAGTGGTACCGTCGGGAATTACGGAAAAACAAAGCAGATATATGGTACGGAGTAATAGGTTGCGGAGCGTTGGTGAAAAATGATAAGGTGGAGGGGATCATTATTGCTACCCCTTGGGGAAGAGGAGTCGTTTTAGCCAATACCGTAATTGACAGTACCGGAAGTGCTGATATCGCTATTGCAGCCGGAGCAAGTTACGAATACACCGGCAAAAAAAATATAGCAGTACAAGGCGGAGGACTTTCCCGTTTTAATCCGAATGACTATTATAACAATACAGACTGGACCCTGATTGACGATTCGGATGTGTTGGATGTTAGCCGGTTGTTCGTTCAGAGTAAAGTGAAATACAAAGGTCAGTATGATGTAGGAAAACTTCCTCAGACGCGCGAAAGAAGGCGGATGATCGGTGAATATGTTATCTCTGTGTACGATATCATTCATCATCGCCATTATCCGGATACCATTTCTTATCATCGCAGTTCCTTTGATACGCACGGTATGACTGTCGACCCTTTCTTTACCTTGAATCCTCCGGGTAAGCGGCATGTCATTTATGATGCGGATGTCCCGTTGAGGGCTTTGTTGCCGAAGGGATTGGATGGAATATTAGTAACGGGGCTGGGAGCGAGTGCCCATAGAGATGCTATGCCTGTGATCCGTATGCAGCCATGTTTGCAGAATCAAGGATATTCGGTCGGTTATCTGGCGGCTACAGCCAATAAAGAGCAGAAGCCGTTACGAAAAGTAAATATAAAACAGATACAAAAACATTTGGTCGGTAAAGGGATCCTTCCGGAGAGAGTATTGAAAGAGAAGGAGTTTAAAGGATTTACCGGTAAAGATCTGGAGGTTGCCGTCGAAAATGTCACCGATAATTATAAAGACCTGGAGGTTCTTTTAGCTGAAAAAGATAGATGTATTCCTTTGCTGAAAAAGAAAATAGGAACAGTCTCGGGTGAGGCGGAATTAATTTATGCCGGTATTTTGTGTACTTTGGGTGACAAGGAGCACGCCCGGATAATAGCAGAAAAGATCCGGTCTTGTAAAGAATGGGATAAAGGTTGGCATTATACTGCATCTGCGCAATTCGGGGAGTGTATGAGCACATTGGATCGTCTGATCATGGTGTTGGGTAATACCGGTGATCCTGCCGTATTGCCGGTGATATTGGAAAAGGCACAATTGCTCCGGCTGGAAGATCATTTCTCTCATTTCCGCGCGATAACTACCGCTTGCGAGTGTATCTGTAGCCGGGATGCGGTTCCTGTATTGCGAAAACTGCTTACGCTGGAAGGGATGCGTTATCATGATTTACCTTCTTATGCAGTGGCAAGAAACCGGGTGGTCCCCTATATCCATGATATAACTTATCGCAACCGGATATTGAAAGAATTATTAGTTGCCGGAAGCTTATATATTTGTGGTGATGCCGATAAATTAGGCGAGAGTGTACTACGGAGGTATGCTGGTGGCTTGGAAGGGCACTATGCCCGTTTTGCTTATGAAACATTAAAAGACGGATGAAATGAAATATGATCTATTGAAAAGAATATGGATAATTTATCTTTTGTTTTTAACGGGGTGTCATCCGGAAACAAAAGTGGATGTTCTGATCATCGGCGGTGGTGCAAGCGGTAGTACTGCAGGCATTCAGGCTGCACGGATGGGAAGCAATACGTTGATCCTGGAAGAACATGAATGGTTGGGTGGCGCATTGACTTCAGCGGGGGTGAGTTGTATCGACGGTTGTTATAATTTGCCTGGTGGTTTGTTCGGGGAATTCAGAAAAGGATTGATAGAACACTATGGTAGCGAAGACGTGATGCATACTGCTTGGGTTTCGACTATTGCTGCGGAGCCTTCGGCTATGAATAAGGTTCTGAAGGGGATGGCTGCCAAAGAAAAGTTACTTTCCGTATGGTATAATTCGTTGGTGAAGGAAATTACTCCTTTGCAGGAAGGTTGGCTTGTGACGATCGACAAATCGGGAGAGCAGCAGACAATCCGTACCAAGGTTTTGATCGATGGAACGGAATTGGGAGATGTAGCGAAACTATGTAACGTGAAATACGACATCGGAATGGAGGCACGTAGTATTTGCGGTGAGTCGATAGCCCCGGAGCAAGCCAATGATATTGTACAGGATATTACGTATGTCGCTGTTCTGAAAGACTATGGGAAAGATGTCACTATCCCTTGTCCGGAAAATTACGACCCTTCCGTCTTCTATTGTACATGTAAAACACCTGAATGTACGGATCCTAAAGAACCTGATCGGGTGTGGGACTGTGATCACATGATGCGGTACGGGAAATTGCCGAACAATAAGTATATGATTAACTGGCCAATCGAAGGCAATGACTTTTACGTGAATTTGATTGAAATGTCCTCTTCCGAACGTGAAGTGGCTCTGGATATGGCAAAGAACTTTACAATGTGTTATTTGTATTTTCTTCAGACGGAACTGGGATATAACACACTAGGCTTGGCCGATGATGAATATCCTACAGCTGACAAGTTACCCTTCATACCTTATCATCGTGAATCACGCCGTATACATGGAAAAGTGCGTTTCACGCTAAATCACATAACGGACCCTTACAATCAACCGGAAAAATTATATCGAACCTGTATTGCAGTCGGTGACTACCCGGTAGACCATCATCATGCCCGTTACTCAGGCTGGACCGAGTTGCCTAATCTGTATTTCTATCCGGTTCCCTCTTTCGGACTACCGTTGGGTTCTCTTTTGCCGGAAGATATAGAAAATCTGATTGTTACCGAAAAATCTATATCTGTGTCTAACCTGGCTAACGGTACTACCCGGACCCAACCTGTTTTGATGCAGATAGGCCAGGCGGCAGGAGCTTTGGCTGCTCTTGCCGTCCGGGGAGAAAAGTACCCTTCGGAAATTCCGGTGCGGAATGTTCAGAACGTTTTGTTGGATGCAGGTTGTTATTTGTTGCCTTATCTTGATCTGCCGGTGGAAGATAAACATTTCGGAGCTTTGCAACGGATCGGTTCTACAGGAATTTTACGGGGAAGAGGAGCTAATTATGGTTGGGCTAATCAGACCTGGTTCGACGCAGATTCCCTGTTAACCGGAAATACCGTACGGAAAGGTTTAAAAGACTGTTATCCTCAACTTGATCCGGATTTGCCGGATTCTACCTTAACATTAGCAGAGGCATTTACTTTTATAAGTGAATTAGGAAAGGCCGTGAAGGCGAATAAAGAGAGTTTTATGGAGGATGAACCTGCGTCTTTGTGGAAAAAGCTTGGGTTGGCCAATTATAATTCGTCCAGGAAAATAACGCGCAGGGAATTTGCCGTTTTGCTGGATGAATTGATAGACCCGTTCAATAATATTCCGGTAAATGTAAAAGGGGAGATAGTAACGGAAGGGAAGGAATAGGAAAAGCCTATTATCAAAAAAGAGCCAGATAGTCTTTCAATCGGGCTTTCAATATTTTTAGCGCACGGTAGATCTGGGTATCTACCGTGCGTACTGATATATTTAGCTTTTGTGCGATCTGTTGATTTTTTAGCCCTTTGAGACGGCTCAGGATAAATATTGTTTTACATTGGGGAGGGAGTTGTTTGATGGTGTTCTTGATGATTTGTTCCATTTCGATGATACTTAGTACCGTGTCGGGAGTTGCATGGGAATCGGAGATATCCGCCTGAGTATTTTCCTGAATATTTTTTTCGCTTATATGGAAAGGAACAGATCGCAGATAGTTAAGACATTCATTTTGAACGGAGCGGAATAAATAAGCTTTCAAAGAAGTATGTATATCTATTTCTTCTCGTTTTTCCCAAAAGCGTAAGAAAACATTTTGTAAAAGATCCTTTGCTTCATCCGAAGAAGCAATGAATTTCCGGCAAGAAAAATAGAGTGGCATATAGAACGCTTTGAATAAAGCATTGAACGCATCTATGTTTCCTTCTTTGATTCGCTTGATTATTTCTTCGTCTCGTATCATTAATACATTTGTATATGAATAAAAAAAACATGGGAATGTCACCGGATAGATTTCCGGTTGAACATTCCCCATATAAAGCAGACGGTTAACATGTACGCATGGGATTAAAGTATCTCATTTGTTACTTTATTAAAATAAATTATACATTTTTGGATATCAGGAACGGAATTATCCCAGTTATATTCATATTCGATTGAGAATACGCCTTTAAAACCCTGTGCTTTCAGTTCCTTCAACATCCCTTCGACATCCAGTATGCCTGTCCCCCAGATCACATCGTGTTGTTCCTTTTCTCCCGCCTTTTTAGCTGCGATATCCTTGAAGTGAAGTGAGATGAGGCGTCCGTTCAGTTTTTTCAGGCATGCTATCTGATCGAGTCCTTCCCTGCGCCAATGTCCGACATCGGCACACGAACCGAGCGAAGGGTTACGTCCGGAGATAGCCTGCAATAAGTTCTCCGGTTTCCAGTAATCGGATGGTTGGGGATGGTTGTGTACCGATATCCGGACTCCGTACTGTTTTGACAGTTTTTCTACCAGGTCCCAGTCGCCGAGTGCCGGTTCGCAGGTGATGAACTCCATTTCCATCGCCTGGGCAAAACGGAACATCTTTTCCCAGTCAGAGGATTTCTCCGCAACATATACACCGCAACCGACGATCTTTATCCCTTTGGATGCAGCCAGTTCTTTCAGTTCTTTTTGGGCTTGGGCATCCAGATTGAAGTCGAAAACCCGGTCACCCCATTTGCCGCCCAGCTTATGTCCGGGGTATACTTCTATGTATTTCAAGCCTAACTCCCGGGTTTTGTCGAGTGCTTCCGTCAGTGTGAACAGATGGAAACTATACGACTGCATTCCCAGTCGCCAGCCGTTCTTTTCCGCTTTGGTCTGTGCCTGCACGGGGATGACAAGCAAGCCGCAAGCCAGTACCAGTAAGATATTGAATATTCGCTTTTTCATGATCGATTCGTTTTAGTGGGGTTATTGGGGCATATCCGGTAAGGAGAAACCATTGTTGTAGGTGTGCCTGATCCATTCGTCGGCCATTTCTGCCGCGTTGAATTCGGCAAAGCGGCGGTCGAAACGGGGATCGCCGTCTATCACTTTGAAATCGTCTACCGTTACGATCTTTATTTTGTCCGTCGGAGAGATATTCGTGAAGCGCATGTGTTCACCGTCCCACTGCAACTCGCGGTGCAATCCCTGTAATCCGGAGAGCCGCACTGCCAAGACACCCATCACGACCATCTCGTTGAACGGGCCTGAGAACTGGAAATTGGAAGAGGATTCCGTCCGGTTTTCGGGCGACTCCTTGCAGGCACGTATCCAGTCTTGTTCATGGGCGTTAGTCGACCAGATATCGCCGTTACCGCCTTTGATCCTGGCAAGGGTCGGTTTTGGTTGGTTGAAATGTTCCATATCGGAGACAGGCAATAAAGTCGGGTTCATTCCGTAACAGCCGGTCATGATCTTTCCTTTCGTGCCGATGAAAATGATCCCCCCGTTTTCATCACCCATCATCTGACCGTCTTTCAGTTCGTCCGGTCGTGGAGGCATCAAGCCACCATCGTACCAGTAGACTTTTACTTCCGGCATTTTCACATTTCCTTTGACCGGACGCTCCGGGAAGGTATAGGTTACGATCTGGGCATGAGGGGGAGAATACAGGTTACTCAGTGTGGAGCTACCAATAACGCTGGTCGGATATTTGAGGTCGAGTGCCCAGTACAGCGGGTCCATGATATGGCAGGCCATATCGCCTAATGCTCCTGTACCGAAGTCCCACCAGCCGCGCCAGTTCCAGGGTGTGTACACCGGATGGTAAGGACGCTTCTGTGCCGGACCGATAAAGAGGTCCCAATCCAGAGTCTTCGGGCACTTGGCCGCCTCCTTTGGTTGCATTAATCCCTGCGGCCAGATCGGACGGTCGGTCCAGCAGTGGACTTCATATACCTCACCGATGATGCCTGCCTGTATCCATTCTGCGATCTGGCGGCACCAGTCGAATGAATTTCCCTGGTTACCCATCTGTGTGGCTACCTTATATTTTCTGGCTAGTTTAGTGAGTAGACGCGATTCGTAGACCGAGTGAGTTAGCGGTTTTTGTGTATAGCAATGTTTCCCCAATGTGATGGCATGGGCGGTGACCCCGGCATGGGTATGGTCGGGCGTTGCTACCATGACAGCGTCGATGGATTTTCCTATCTCGTCAAACATGACACGCCAGTCTTTGAAACGTTTGGCATTCGGATAATCCTTGAATGTTTTATCGGCATAATGCCAGTCGACATCACAGAGTGCGACGATATTTTCCGTGTTCATATTTGCCAGGTTACGGCGTCCCATGCCACCGACACCGATTCCGGCGATATTCAGTTTGTCACTCGGAGCCGTATGCCCGAAAGTCCTGCCGAGTACGGAACCCGGTACAATAGTCAGGCCGACAGCAGCTACCGCTCCTGTCTTCAGAAAATTTCTTCTTGAAATGTTTTTCATAACTATTATTGTTAAAGTAAACTTTACTAGAGTGACAAAATCTGACTTAGGCTTACTTACAACAGAAGTCCCTTTTTTGTTTATTTTAACCAAATGGGAGCTGAGAAATCGGGTTTACTTTGGCTCTATATGTTGAGGTGGTCGGGTTTTTACAGGGAAGAATGGGAAAGGTAAAAAAATAACTTTTTTGAGAAAAGGCAATTGTCAAAATGTAACTATCCTACCGGGTAAATCGGATTAATATAGCGGGTAAATGAAAATACCCTAGCGGGTAATATTTTTTAACGTATCTATATGTTCCTGAAATAACCGATAGGAAATCATTTTGTCAAAAGCTTATATTCCTGTAGTGGTGGTAATTTCTTGCTAAAAAGATGGATCATTTGTCTTTCAGCAAATCCGGACGCAACCGGGCAGTCCGTTCCTGTGCTTGCTGCAAACGCCATTCGTCTATCTTCCGTTGGTGGCCGGAGAGAAGGACATCGGGTACTTTCCAACCTTTGTATTCGGCAGGACGTGAATAAACGGGCGGGGCGAGCAGGTTATCCTGGAAAGAGTCGGAGAGGGCGCTTTGTTCGTCACCGATGGCTCCGGGGATCAATCGTACGACCGCATCGGTGATAATGGCGGCTGCCAGTTCGCCACCCGTCAACACATAATCGCCAACAGATATCTCTTTGGTGATCAGATGCTCCCGGATGCGGTAGTCTATACCTTTATAATGACCGCACAAAATAATCATATTATCCAGCAACGACATGCTGTTCGCCATCGGCTGGTTGAATGTTTCCCCGTCCGGCGACGTATAGATCACCTCGTCATATTCCCGTTCGCTTTTCAGTGCAGTTATAGCCCGGTCGATCGGTTCGATCTGCATCACCATACCGGCCTCACCCCCGAAAGGATAATCGTCTACACGCCGCCACTTATTGGTTGTGTAGTCACGCAGGTTATGTAAATGAATTTCAGCCAGGCCCTTGTCCTGTGCCCGTTTTACAATGGAACAATTGATCATTCCATCGATCATTTCAGGAAGTACAGTAAGTATGTCGATACGCATAATAAGAATCTCTCGTTGGATATTTTTATCTGATAAAACGATGCAAAAATACGACATTATTTTGGGATGAGGATGCAAATGCATATAAGATTCGCCGGGAGGACAGAGGATATGCGGAATGAGGACGAATCTTTTCCTGTTATAAATGACAGATATAGCTTGGCTCGTTGTTTCTTTTTACTAAATTTGCGTCACGGTCCGAAACTTTGGAAAATCAAAGGTTTTTGAAGAGTGTGGGTGAGATAATACGAACAAATTGATTCAAATGAATAATAAGCTGAATATAAGATATCTGTATCTGGTCTTGTTGGGGGTAGTCATATTGGGAATATTGGCTGTGTCTGTCGGATATGGGCTTGTCAGGGAGGATAATATTACTTTTATCGATGATGTAAATACCGGGAATCAGGAAATAAATGAAAATTCATCTGCGAACAAACTCGAATTACGTTATTCCAAAGAATACCGTAGCTGGAAAAACACTGCGGATACCAGCTTTGCCAGTCTCTTCAACGGAAACCAGGCCGTAGACCTCTTGGCAGAACGCCCGAACCTCGTTATTCTATGGGCCGGGTATGCCTTCTCTAAAAGTTACTGTACACCGAGAGGACATATGTACGCGATCGATGATATGTACACCAGTTTGAGGACGGGGGCACCCGAAGGAGAAAATGACGGTCCCCAACCGGCTGCCTGCTGGGCCTGCAAAAGTTCGGATGCATCACGTTTGATAGATAAGATCGGGCGGGAAGCTTTTTATAAAAGGAAATGGGCTGCCTGGGGAAGTGAGATCATTAATCCGGTTGCTTGTGCGGATTGCCATGATCCGGAGAGTATGGAGTTGCATATCCCCCGTTTGTTTCTGACTGAAGCTTACACGCGGAAAGGTATGAGCATAGATAATGTGTCGGAGCAGGAGATGCGTTCGCTGGTTTGTGCGCAGTGTCATAGTGAATATTATTTTTCAAAAGAAGATAAACGGGTGGTCCTTCCCTGGGACAATGGATATTCGGTGGAAGATATCGAGGCGTATTATGACCGGATCGGTTTTTCCGACTATGTCCATAAACTGAGCAGGACACCTTTGCTGAAAGCACAGCATCCCGATTATGAACTGGCACAGATGGGGATTCATGCCCGCCGGGGTGTTTCCTGCGGAGAATGCCACATGCCTTATGTGGGTGAAAACCAGGAAGGTTATAACGACCACCATGTACAAAGCCCTCTGGCTATGATCGACCGGACCTGCCAGACTTGCCATCGTGAGACTGAAGAAACCTTGCGTCAGGATGTCTATGACCGTCAGACCAAAGTGGCGGAAATACGTGAGCAATTGGAAACGGAATTGGCGAAAGCGCATATCGAAGCAAAATTTGCCTGGGACCGGGGAGCTACGGAGAAACAAATGGAACAGGTGCTGAAACTGATCAGGCAGGCACAATGGCGCTGGGATTTTTGTGTCGCATCGCACGGAGCTTCTTTTCATGCTCCGCAGGAGGTGTTGCGCGTCTTAGGAACCGGGATCGATAAGGTCATGCAGGCACAGATGGATATAATGAAGATTCTTTTTAAGCTCGGATATTCAGGCGATGTTCCCATGCCGGATATTTCTACGAAAGAAAAAGCACAGAAGTATATCGGTCTCGATATACAAACCGAAAATGAAGCCAAAGAAGCTTTTCTGAAGACAGTGATACCTCAATGGCGCGAAGAGGCTAAAGCCAATAAACTGTTAACTGAGTGATGCGGGTTCATAAGGTAGCGATACAGTGAACTTGCTGCCTTTTCCTTCTTCTGACTCCAGCTGGATCGTTCCTTTGAATGTCTTGATTATACTTTGACTGATAGCCAGTCCCAGACCGGTGCCTTTGGCAAACTCATCCAGTTTCTGGAAACGTTCGAATACCTGTTGTATCTTATCCGTAGGGATTCCTTTTCCCGTATCCCTGACAGACAGTAGGATAAACCGGTTGTCGGAACTGTATTCATACTTGATCTCGATATATCCCTGCGTCGTGAATTTAGTCGCATTGTTGATGAAGTTCGTAAGAACCTGTGTTAAGCGGATGCGGTCGGTGTTGATGATAGCGGGTGTTTCCGGTACTTTTTTCCGCAACTCTACCCCTTGAGGCATCAGTAACCGGTGCGTATTGTATACATCATCCATCAATTCATTCATATTGCACATTTCGTAAGCAAATGAAATATGCCCGGATTCTATGCGGGACAGATCCAGAATATCATTGATAAGTTTTAGTAGCTGATCGCTGTTTTTATTGATCAGACCTATAAATTCCAATCTCTCCTCTTCCTCCAGTTCCATGTCTTCGGAAGCTATCAATTGGGAGAAGCCGACGATCGCATTTAACGGCGTACGTATCTCATGGCTCATGTTTGCTAAAAAAACAGACTTCATTTGATCCGACTCTTCCGCTTTCCTGCGGGCATTGATCAGCTCATCCTCCGTGTCTTTTGTATGTTGTATATTCAGGCAAAGCCCGTTTACTTCGATCTCGGTTTCTCCGTTCGAGATATTTATGTTTTGTGCATAACGGAACTCCCACCAAAGATATCCCTTTTGGTTAAAGTTGTAGCGTCTTTTAGTGATTTGCCGGGAGGCGAAGCCATGATCCAGTTTGTAACGGTTTAGCAGAAAGTCCGCTTGTTCGCTGGGATGGATCGCTTTCTGGAAACGGTCTGCACTGATCGGCTCTTCCGGTATATTCAGATAATGGTAGAATTCCTTGTCGAACAGGAAGGTACCGTTCTTGTAACGGAAAGTAAAAATGTTACCGCTTTCCAGGGCAAATGACAGGAACTCTTTTTCCTGTCTCAGGTTTTCCTGTATCTCTTTTTTCCGGATGTTCTCTCTTTTGTAAAGTATACGCTGATAAGTGATAATAATGATGAGGGAGATCCCGACCAGAATAAGCAAGAATATGAAATATATCTTATACTGTATATAAAAAGGCATGTTCACGAACAAAGAACCTGCAGGTAATTTACTTCTGCTGATGCCCCATTGTTCCAATACCTTGTAATCGAATACGTACGCTTTACTCGTTTCTGTAATTTGTGAGAAATTACTTGTCGGGACGCCTTTCAGTATATCCGCAATACGGTTGGCAGCCAGGATCGTTAATCCCTCGAGAGGGGTGACGAAGCCGCCGGCTACTCCGTTGTTACTTCGATCATTTCATAAATAACGGAAAAGCCGGGAAATGAACTGAAACGGCCCAGGGAAAGAGTCAGATAATCTCTTTTGGTGGCGAGATAGGCTTTATTGTAGTAGTTTTCGCCCAGCCCTTTTATCAGTGACCGGGTCGATTTACCGTTGATTGTACTTACATACATAATATCCGGCTCTATTTTCTTTTCCCCGTTCAGGGAAATACCGTTCTTTCCGGAGATGCGTATCCTGTCGGGCGAGTAAAGGTCATTCATCTTACAGATATCTTTGATCTGCTCGTTCATATCTTCCAGGATCATTTGGTCGATGTACTCCCCATCGGTAACCCTGACTACGATACATTTTCCGATCAGCTGTTCGATCAGTTTTATATTCGTTTTATAATCCGGCTTATCGTGGAATCCGGTGATATTAGGATATTTCTGAAGAAAGGATGTATTGGGATAATTGACTCCGGTGAAAACGACCGGGATTGTTGTAATACACGGATGATCGCAGGTCAGTAGAATGTTCAATGCCTGATCGTCGAACGTCAGGATAATATCCGGTTCCCAGGAACACAGTTCATTCAGTTTCTCGAAAAGATTTATTTTTTGCTTTTTCTCCAGGTTCTGTTCACAGTCCAGGTAATAGGAATAAATTTCTGCCTGAATATCTTTTTCTTGTAACTGCTTTGCCAGGATTTTTTTCATTTCCTTATAAGCGGGGAAATTGGATTCGTAAGATTGAATGATCAATATATGTTTTTTCTTTGCTGCATGAGAACAGGAGCTGAAAAGCAGGAGATATAACAGCGGAAGGAAGATTGATTGTACCAATGAAGATTTGCCTGACATATAGTTATTATGATGAATGCTAGTGTTTTAAATCATTTACTTAGGTTTTCCAATCGTCTTGTTAGTTCCCTCGCTAATCTCATCGGTTGAAAATACGCATCTAAGTTAGATTGATTTTTTTATTAGGCAAAGAAATTTGGAATGAATTGTCAGGAATAACCGTTGATTTATAAGTTTTTTAAAACAATGCAAGAATAAAGTCTGTGCACGTTTTGAATAATAGTTCTATTATTTGTACTTTTGCCAGTCAAATTGGCGTTAGCGGAAAAACCGCAGATGCAAAGTAGCGTGATTGAATAAATTTTAGAACAATGAATATATCTTACAACTGGCTGAAAGAGTATCTTGATTTCGACTTGCAGCCCGAAGAAGTATCAGCAGCACTAACCTCTATCGGTTTGGAAACCGGGGGAGTAGAAGAAGTTCAAACTATCAAAGGTGGCCTGGAAGGACTGGTTATCGGTGAAGTCCTGACCTGTGTGGAACACCCGAATTCAGATCACCTGCATATTACTACAGTAAATGTAGGCGGTGAAGAACCTTTGCAGATCGTTTGTGGCGCACCTAATGTCGCAGCAGGCCAGAAAGTGGTTGTCGCTGTGAACGGTACGAAACTCTATGACGGTGACGAAGTCTTTACGATCAAACGGTCGAAGATTCGCGGCGTCGAGTCTAACGGAATGATCTGTGCGGAAGACGAGATCGGTATCGGGACAGACCATGCCGGTATTATCGTATTGCCTGCTGATGCAGTTGTAGGAACTCCGGCCAAGGAGTATTATAATGTAAAGAGCGACTACGTGCTGGAAGTGGATATCACTCCGAACCGTGTGGACGGAACTTCTCATTTCGGTGTAGCCCGCGACCTGGCCGCTTACCTGAAACAGAACGGTAAGCCGACAGAACTGAAACGCCCGTCGGTGGACGCTTTCAAGATCGACGATGAAACTCCGGCTATCGAAGTGACCGTTGAAAATACGGAAGCCTGTCCGCGTTACTCCGGTGTGACGATCAAAGGCGTAACGGTAAAAGAAAGTCCGGAATGGTTGAAAAACCGTTTGACTATAATCGGTCTGCGTCCTATTAATAATGTAGTGGACGTGACTAACTTTGTATTGCATGAAATGGGGCAGCCTCTGCACTCGTTCGATGCTGGTAAAGTAAAAGGAAACAAAGTGATTGTGAAAACACAGCCGGAAGGAACGAAGTTCGTTACCCTGGACGGTGTTGAACGTACGTTGACCGATCATGATCTGATGATCTGTAACACGGAAGACGCGATGTGTATCGGTGGTGTGTTCGGTGGCCTGGATTCAGGTGTGACGGAACAGACTACGGATGTGTTCCTGGAATCGGCTTGTTTCCATCCGACATGGATCCGTAAGACGGCTCGTCGTTTCGGTTTGAATACCGATGCTTCTTTCCGTTTCGAACGTGGTCTGGATGCAAACAATACCATTTATGTATTGAAGCGTGCCGCTCTGTTGATCCAGGAAGTAGCTGGCGGTAAGATTACCGGTGCTATCCAGGATGTTTATCCGAGTCCGATGCTGCCTTATACGGTAGAACTGACTTATAACAAGATCAATGCCCTGATCGGTAAGGATATTCCGGTGGAAACGGTTAAAAGTATTCTGGAAAGCCTGGAAATGGAAATCGTTTCAGAGACTGAAGAAGGTCTGACTATCCATGTTCCGGTTTACCGTATCGACGTACAGCGTGATGTCGATGTGATAGAAGATATCCTTCGTATCTACGGATATAATAATATAGAGTTCAGTGAGAATGTAAAATCGAACTTGAGCTACAAGACTGCTACTGACCGTGGTTACCAGTTGCAGAACCTGATATCAGAACAGCTCTGCGGTTCGGGTTTCAATGAAATCATGAACAATTCGCTGACTCGTTCCGCTTATTACGATGAACTGACTACTTATCCGGTTTCTCATTGCGTCATGCTGATGAACCCGTTAAGTGCAGACCTGAACGGTATGCGTCAGACGTTGTTGTTCGGCGGTCTGGAAAGCATCGAACACAATGCGAAACGTAAGAACGGCAATATCCGTTTCTTCGAATTCGGAAACTGTTACGATTATAATGTTGAAAAGAAACGCGAAGACGCAACTTTAGCTGAATTCTCGGAAGACTATCGCCTGGGATTATGGGTTTGCGGTAACCGTGTAGAGAACAGTTGGGCACATGCCGACGAGAAATCCAGCGTATACGAACTGAAGGCTTACGTTGAAAATATCCTGGCACGCCTGGGTGTCGACAGAAAGAAAGTGATCTTCGGAAACCTGAGCAACGATATCTATTCGTCAGGTATCAGCATCACGACCGGTTCAGGACGTGAGTTGGGTACTTTCGGTATTGTCAGCCGTAAGATATGCAAGTCTATGGATATCGACTTTGACGTATATTTTGCCGAATTATCCTGGACACTGCTGATGAAAGAAACGAAGAAGAGCAAGGTTACTTTCTCTGAGATATCTAAGTTCCCGGCAGTAAAACGTGACCTGGCGTTGTTGCTTGACAAATCGGTACAATTTGCCGAAATCGAGAAGATTGCCCGCGACAGCGAACGCAAGCTTCTGAAGGATATCTCCCTGTTCGACGTTTACGAAGGCAAGAACCTGCCGGCAGGAAAGAAATCGTATGCCGTAAGTTTCTACTTGCAGGATGAGACAAAGACATTGAACGACAAACAAATCGATGCGATCATGCAGAAGATCCGGAAGAATCTGGAAGACAAACTGGGCGCATCATTGAGATAATGATTCATTTATAACAATAAAAACATTCATATAATATGGGAAGAGCGTTTGAGTTCCGTAAAGCAAGAAAATTTAAACGTTGGGGTAATATGGCCCGCGTATTCACGAAACTGGGTAAGGAAATCACTATTGCGGCGAAAGCCGGCGGTCCTGATCCGGAAAACAATCCCCACTTGCGCGCTTTGATGCAGAACGCCAAGAAGGAGAACATGCCGAAGGACAATGTAGAACGTGCCATTAAGCGTGCTGTAGAAAAAGACTTCACCGGTTATAAGGAAATGAACTATGAAGGATACGGCCCGTATGGTATCGCTATCTTCGTGGAAACAGCGACAGACAATACAACCCGTACGGTTGCTAATGTGCGCAGCTACTTCAACAAACACGGTGGTTCGCTGGGTACAAGCGGTAGCCTTGAATTCCTGTTCGACCATAAGTGTGTATTCCATATTGCCAAGAAGGAAGGTATTTCGCTGGAAGACCTGGAACTCGAACTGATCGACTATGGTGTGGATGAAGTGGATGAGGACGAAGAAGAAGTAATTATCTACGGTGAATTTGCACAGAACTCGGCTATCCAGAAATATCTGGAAGAGAACGGTTTTGAGATCACAAGCAGCGAGTTTGTCCGTATCCCGAACGACTTGAAAGAAGTAACGCCTGAGCAGCGTGAAGCTTTGGACAAGCTGATCGAGAAGCTGGAAGACGACGACGACGTACAGAACGTTTTCCACAATATCAAGGAAGACGATAGCGAAGACGAAGAATAATTCTACCCCCGAAAGGTGAGTCGCCATCGTCTGTATCCGGAGATGCAGAGGGCGCATAACATATGCAGAGTTTCGCAGTATTATTTAATTATTAATTGAATAGTCTGCGAAACTCTGCTTTTTTTATGTATTATACCTCCCCGGATCGTTTTTACACATACTTTTTTTCATATCATTTACTTTTTTTGTACTTTCGCGCCGAACTTATATATATATTTTCATTAGACTCTGAACTAGTATTTTTATTAAACTCTATCAGTATGAAAAAGGTAATTTTTCTTTGGGCATTCGTATGCCTGAGCGTATTGTGTAACCAGGTTTCCGCTCAGAAGGAACTGGGAATTTTCAACTCTCTTTCAGTAGGTGTAAGTGCTGGTACGACAGGTATCGGCGTTGATGTGGCAACTCCTGTTACACCTCATTTTGCTATTCGCGGTGGTGTTTCTTTCATGCCGGGTATTCATATTAATACAGATGCGGATGTGAACCTGTCGGATCCGGAACTGGGTGAAAAAACATCTACCCTTGACCTGAGAGGTACTACGAAACGTGCTTCCGGCGAATTGTTGGTCAATTATTATCCGTTCCTGAGCTCTTCTTTCTTTGTGACTGCCGGTGCTTATTTCGGTGGTAAGGAGATGATAAAAATCGACGGGCACAGTGATGAACTGGCTGAATACATACAGAATGGCGGTGATGCAAATATCGTTATCGGCGACCAGACGATCGCAGTCGATAAGAACGGTAATGTGTCTGGCGGCCTTAAAGTATCGGGATTCCGTCCTTATATCGGTCTGGGATTCGGACGTGCAGTGCCTAAGAAACGTATCGGCGTGCAGTTTGAATTGGGTGTACAGTTCCATGGCTCACCTAAACTTTACACAAGTTCCGGTGATCTGGGCAGCGCGTTGACCGATAGCGACGACAGCTTCTCAAAGATCATGGATAAGCTGACTGTTTATCCGGTCATGAAAGTCCGTTTCTGCGGCAGATTGTTCTAATTAAAAAGTAGTTATTCTTTTATGCTTTCATCCGGACAATGAACAGAACGGGGTTATCCTCTTCTGTACGGTCCGGAAAAGTATTTTTCACTTCTTCCCCCGAACGGCAGTAACAGAAAGAACTGTTGTAAACATCCAGTGCCTGCAAGTCGGGAACTCTTCCCGTATGATAGAAATTATCTTCAAAACCTCCTGTTACATTATAAGCATATTCTTCGCGGCGGTCATAACAGAACGTGTAATTCTGTTCCTCGTCGGCAGCATTCGAATAGGTGGAAACCAGGTAACGTCCGGCTATACACAGAGGCAGGATCGAGGAATATTCATCATGGATATTCAGTTGGTTCCGGCTGATCAGGTAAAGCGTGTCGGCGAGTAGTTCGTCCGGCTGCGTGGAGGGCGAATAGGCATACACATTTCCGTCGGCAACGGACAACTCCGTGGAGAAACAGGCACCGAGATAGAAACGTCCCAGGTCGGCAGCCGTCAGTTTACGGGCATCCTGCAGGTTGAGTGTCGTGTCGAATTTATAGAGCCATTGGTCCATGCACTGTTTATTGGCATCTTCTTTGGAAGGCGACAATGCCTGTGCCGTTATCCAGATATGGCGATCGTAATACATCAGGCGGGTAGGGGCTTTCAGCGGGTTGATACCGGCAAGGCTTTTCCTTTCCAGTAACGCCCCGTCGTAATCATAATAATAGACGTTTTCCTTGTTATCCATAACAATCAGTTGTTTTTCGAGCGGGTCGATGACATAGTCGGCAACAGGAAAATGCTGGTTGCTGGTGATGCGGTTGATGAACTTGCCGGAGCAGTCGAAATGGTAAAGCTGGCCGTCGCTTACCAGAAACAGTTCATTCCTGTCGCGTTTGATCTGTGTGGCATATTTCAACCGGCAGTCCGATTTTGTTTCCAGGGGAACAGCTATCACCTCCTCGGCAATATCCGACAGGGAACCTTTGTCGGTACTCTTCACCAACATACCTTCGCTAATAATCCGGTAACCTTCATTTATATAGATTATACTAACGAGCAAAAGCAACAGTAAACAGGTCTTTTTCATTTCATAATTCATTTAAAAGAGGAACGTAAATATAACGTTTTTATCTTTCGATTATTGAGTGGAAGGTCGATTTCTTTTGTACTGGAGATAATAATATATAATCCCCTTTAGCTTTGCAGGAAAACCCAGTTGTCTCCATCTGACAAACTTTCATTGTAGGTAAAACCTTCCCAGGAGAAATCTTTGAGAGCTTCGGGGTCGGTGATCCGGTTTTTCAGAATGTACCGGGTCATTTGTCCGCGTGCCATTTTCGTATAGATCACGATGGTCTGTATTTTTCCGTTTTTCCATACCTTGAACTCCGGCGTGATGATGCGGACGGCTTTCTCCACCTCTTTCCAGTTGTATGCCCCCTGGATTTCCTGGCTGGCAAGATTCATCAGGATGTTGCCGTTCTTTTTCACTTCATCGATCAGCAACTCGGTCTGACGCGGACGCCAGTAATTATACATATTCCCTTCACCCAGTTCCGGCAGTTTCACTTCATATTCCATCCGGTAAGGTTTGATCAGGTCGAGCGGGCGCAGTAGTCCGTAGCAGATAGATGCGATCCGCAGATGCTCGTCGGCATACAGGAAATCATCTTCCGAAAAGTCCTTCGGGTTGATATTTTTGAAGACAACTCCGGTATATGCCAGCAATGCTTGCAGGGGATGTACTTCTTCCGTATGGAACTCCTGAAACCGGTTGTAATTTTCCAGTGCCAGCTTAGGATTTAATTTCAATATCTTTTTCAGCTCATCCGACGAGAACTGTGCCATATTCAAGGCTATTTCTTTCGCTTCCTGTGCAAAACGGGGCATTGTCCCTGCGGGGGCCTTTATTTTAGAGGTGCCGGTCATCGTTTTTGCCGACGTGAGGATGATTAGCATATTTCTTTATCTGAATTTATTTTTTACTTAGTTTCTCATTTAATAGGTCACTTAGGGGCTGGTAGATCTCGTTGTAACCTCTGTATAACGTTTTACCTTCCGGCGAAATAACCATCAGGATCGGAACTCCGTTGAAGTAGTATTCTTCTTTAATAAACTTATTGTTTTCCTGTGAGGTATAGACGGTGTGCCACGGCTGGTCGAATAGAGGTTGTGTTTCAGGACTCTCCTTTAATATTTCCGGAAGATTATCGTCTTTGGTAAACCCGATCACTTCAAAACCTTTATTGTGATATTCCTTATATAGCTCCAGCAGGCGAGGGTGTAACCATATCGTACCGGGGCAGAGTCCCCAATGATAGATAAGTAAATATTTACCTCGGTAGTCGGAAAGGGATACTTTATTTCCGTTATTATCCGTGACAGTAAAATCCGGGGGCATATTGCCAGGCTCGATATTTTCTTTCACCTTTAGCATTCTGGCTAATATTTTTCCAGTTGTTGATGCAAGTATTTCAGGAGTAAAGCGTGAAAAGCGTTCTTTGAATTCCGGAAAGCTGACATCGGAAAGTCTATTCAGATATTCTAGGGCTGCATATTCGCTGTCATTAATCGTATAGCGAAATACTTTGGTAATTTCCTTCAACTCTTGTGAACGGCAATTTGTGTATGCTCTATTATAGTGCATAATAGAATCAGAATAAGCCTTGTCTGTATTTTGCAAATTGATATAATAAATCATTTTGCGATATATCTTATTCCTTTCGATAGTCATGCTGTCTTCTAATTCGATGATGCGATTCAACCGGGGATCATTATAAAGACCTCCCTGCTTGTGTAAAGCCGGAAAGAATTCCGTATTACCTGTCAATTGTATTTGGTCGCCGGGACGGGCATAAAGTTGGCATCCTCTGTTACAAGACTCTAGCCGTTGGGTATACTTCGGGTGATGTTCAACGATGATATTTGATGTCTGGCTGATCATATCATTAAAAGAAAAAGAGCCGTCTTTCAAAATAATAAGCGTATCGCTCATAACCTCCTCCCAGTCGGGTATGGAATACTGGACGAAAAGAATTGTATCTCCGGCTAGCAAACCTTCGACTTGTGCATCTATATGTAATCCTTTGTCATTCTTTGGTGAGCATGAAAATAAAAATGTGAGGCTTAGTATAATGAAGCCCTCTAGTTTCATCTTATGAATATTCTTCATCTCGTATTTTATTATAGCTTTAACAAAGATAATGGTTTTACAGGAAGCACAAACTCCTTAGACTTGAATATTTAGTTTTAGATATTTGATAAACGACTATTGATCTCTGATGTTTTTTGTCTTTTAGCATGCACGAAATTAATTTTATGCTTGCGAAAAAGAAAACTTATCATTATCTTTCGCATTAAATAACAAGGGCTTAAAACTTAAATCTATTGCTTATGTGTGTTAAATATGCGTTCAATAAGAACCCGCTGAACCGTGAGATAGGGGAAACAAGACTCCGAAAGACATCACCAACTCTAAACAAATCCGTGCTGAATCGATCCGTTTCAATAATGTTGTCTATTGTGCTTCACCCGAGCTGAAACATAAGCTGAAGGTTATACTGCTTGTTCGCGCTGTACTTCCCAAGCGAAAAGAGATGACGGAGAAGGAACCGTTGGAAAATATCTTTTCCAAATTGAAAGAAGAACGCTTGGTTTCTTCCACCTATTGTATGTTGTTTTAACCATTGCAGCTATTATCAGGTATTGATGGATTTGAAAAGCTGAACGAGCAGGGGGAAATAATCTGGCTGAGGAGGAGAAAAAAGAAGTGTTATATGCTAAGGGATAATTGGTTGACGGGAATAAGGAATGAAGAAAAGATAAAAGAATAGAGTTTCTGCGTACCGTTTTTGTTAAAGTAGCATTACAACTCAGAAGAAAAATAAACAGCTCACAGGGCGTTTCTGTGTTAAACATTTTATATATTTGTTCCGGCAAAGGATTTATTTCCTGGGCTGACATAAATTTTATAGAAGCGTTTAGCTTATTCCTTATCAAAGAAATCTGGACAATTTCTTATCAAAGTGGAGTAATTTGAAACGTTCATCCTTGTTGTATATGTATTTCATATATGATAAAGGTGTGAGCTGTTTTTTTATCTCTTTGGTAGGGCAGTCCAGAGCCTCTTTGATAGGATAAACTAACAGGCTCACACTTCTTTTCTATACTGACACTCCGGGCCTCGGTGTTACGAATACTAGTATTATGAAACACATGTTACACAAGTGGATTATTCCTATCGTTTTGTTTATCGGGTTTATTGTGGCATTTCCTTTGACGGCGTTATCTCAGAAGACGTTGAGGCTGGATTTGAAGAAAGAAATAGGATATGAATATCCTATAGTATCATCTTTAAAAAGTTCTCAGAAAATGGTTAGTCAATTAATCGTTTATAGAAAATCTAACAATGAAAAGTTACAAACTCTTCAGTTTAAATATGATAATCAAGGGAAGGTCGCAGAAATAAAGGGGTTCGGAATTACTGAAGCGGTTACAGGGGTGGAATGTGGACATCTTTTTTTTGAACGTTCAGGGAATAACTTAACTTTAAGTGGTTATGCTTTAGATGAACAAGGAACTGTAATATCTCCTAAATTAGATGTTGTAAATTGTACTTTGAATGAGATGGGTTATATTATTAAGGAACAAGAAATAGGAGATGATTCTTACTTAACTTTTGAATATGATGAAAATGGATATACTCAATCTTATACGTATCATTCTGGTACTTATACATCATCACAAGATTATACGTGGGAAGATGGTAATATCCAAAATGGAAATGGAGGAAGTGACGAATATTATATTTATACCAATGTTATAAATAAGAGTAATATAGATTTGAGCAAAATATTAGATGTTCAGACATTTCAGGAAGATGTTTGGTGGTTTGCAGTTGCTGGTTTTAAAGGTAATCCGAATAAAAACTTGTTACAAGGAATTAAAAAGAACAATTCTGCTACTCCTTATTATACCTATAAATATCAATTTGATGAAAATGGATATGTGATTAGAATAGAAAGTGTTTTTGGAAATGATGAATCAAAAGGTAATTATTATATTATATCTTATGATGGGGATATCTCTCCCGATCCAACCCCAGACAACAAGCCAACCACCGAGGACGAACTTGGAGGTGCTATTGATAACGCTCCGGAAGGTACCGAAGATAGTCCTACTGAAATATTTATCCCCAGCGGCGGTATAACTTTACATAAACCTTTGAACGTTTATAAACATATCCGTTTGAAAGGTGGCTCATTAATAAGAGGGAACGATAACCCGTATGCCATGCTCCGTATCCATTCCGGCTATTCTTTGGAATTGGATGATATAACGATCGATGGTAACGGAGTTTCCTTAAAAGATGGTTCGCTGATTGTGTATGGTAAACTGAAACTAAAAGACGGTGTTACAATAAAGAATTGTAAAAGAATTGAAGCCGATACCCCTTCCGGTGCTGTTTGTATTGCTAAAGGTGGTGAACTGACAATGGATGGAGGAACAATTACCGGTAATATCGGTGCTTATGGAAGTGCAGTTTATAATGAAGGTATATTTACCATGACCGATGGTGAAATTTCATCCAATACCGGTCAGATTGGAGCTGTGGCGAATAATGGCGGTGGTCAGTTCATTATGACTGGCGGCAAAATATCTTCAAACAAAGTGACGGATGGCTGTGGGGGCGTCTTTGTCAGTGAGCATTGCTTTTTCCGTATGACTGGTGGTGAGATTTCCGGAAATGAAGATTGTGCCCTTTACACCTGGGCGAATTTACAAATCGGCGGACAGGCAAAAGTGGATGGATTGACTTTAATGAATGACGGAAATCGTCTGTTGGTCAATCCTTCTTTACGAAACAACTGGCAGATTAGTTATGTGGAAACACCTCCTGTCGGAACAATTGTTGCTGTCGGTTATAATGGCTATCAGTTGGCTGATAGTGATTTACAAAAAGTGATATATTATAATAATGTGTCTCAGTTAAAACTTGCCGGTAATAGTATAGTTACTTATCAAACAGAAACTAACGTAAATAAAATAAATACCGATAAATTCCGTCTCTCAGTTTTTGGTAACCAAGTAAAAGTGGAAGGGCTTCTTGCTTATACCCGTTTTATAATCTATGAAATTAGAGGAAGAGCAGTAGTTTCACATATTACTGATGGAAATGGTCAGTATTGCTTCTCGTTGGAGAATGGCATTTATCTGCTGACCTGTAAAGATCAGAAAAGGAAGTTTCTTGTTAAGTAAATCTTCTTTAGGGAATATTGATAATAAATTGTAAACTTGTTGTGTACTTGCCTACTATTTAGGTAAGTACACAACAAGTTTTTCTTAAATCTATGTTGAAAACAGATAAACTCTCTTCCCTACTGTAAATCAAGTAGCAAACTTTATTACCTTTGTGTAACCCCTTCTAATTTGAAGTAAAATGAAAAATATAGAAATGATTTTACCCGAAGAGAATAGTTTGTATACGGACGTTTGTAAGATAATTGACAACAGGCGTATCCGGGTGGCGACTTATCTGAATACGGAAATATGTTTGATAAACTGGCATGTTGGTAAACGGATTAAAGAGGATGTGCTTTATAATCAACGTGCAGATTATGGAAAACAAATTGTGAAGCAATTAGCTAAACGTCTGACAGAAAAATATGGTAACGGTTGGGGGGATCGTAAACTTTTACATTGTATACGCGCTGCGTATATTTTTTCAGAAGAAGAGATTGTATACGCAACGCGTATACAATTGACATGGACTCATTTGCGTTCATTAATGTTTATTGAAGATAAACTTGCCCGATCTTTTTATATGGAAATGTGTCATATTGAACATTGGGATACTCGAACATTGGATCAAAAGATAGATGGACAGTTGTATGAGCGAACTGCCATCAGCAGAAAACCTGAAAATGTGATAAAGAAAGAATTAGCATATGTAAAAGATACAAACCAACTTCTTCCAGATTTGGTGTTTCGTAGTAGTTATTTTCTTGATATGCTCGGTTTGTCTGATTGCTTTTCTGAGAAAGATTTGGAATCGGCTATTATTACACAAATGCAGCAGTTTATTAATGAGTTAGGTTCTGATTTCGCTTTTTTAAGTCGTCAAAAACGTATCACAGTGGATGCTGTAGATTATTATATCGATCTACTTTTTTTTCATCGTGGGCTTCGTAGATTAGTAGCCATTGACTTGAAACTTGGAAAATTTAAACCAGAGTATGAAGGACAAATGCTGCTCTATCTTCGTTATCTAAACAAAAATGAACGAAAAGAATATGAAGAATCTCCTATAGGTCTTATTCTATGTTCTGAAGGAAATACAGAGCATATTGAGTATTTGATGCTAGATGAAGAAAGTCCAATTAAAGTTGCACAATATTATACTCAACTGCCCGATAAGAATTTGTTGTCTGAAAAATTGCAACGTGCTGTTGCTATAGCTAAAGCACATTATACCGAAAGAGAACTTGACAGAAAAGATAAATAATAAAGATATATTCTATGCTCCAATACATCAAAAACGAACAACATTACTCTTTCCTGATTGAAGCTATCCGGCAGGCGAAGCGGACGGTTTGGATCGGGACGGCTGATATAAAAGATCTTTACATCAAAGAAGGAAAAGATGCTGTCCCTTTACTTAAACTGTTGGAGCAAAAGGTCAGGGAAGGTGTCGAAGTACGTTTGATCCATGCAAAGGAACCGGGGCAGAACTTCCGTGATGACTTCGATAAATATCCTTTGCTTTGGAGCCGTATGGAACGCGTACTTTGTCCTCGTGTTCATTTTAAGCTATTGATATTCGATTTGAAGCAGGTCTACATCGGATCGGCAAACTTAACGGGAGCCGCCTTAGGAATGAAAGGAAAAGATAACCGTAACTTCGAGGCAGGAGTTTTTACCTCGGTGGAAGAGCTGGTGACGGAAGCCGTCGAACAGTTCGATGAGCTTTGGATGGGGATTCCCTGTAAGACCTGTAAACGGAAGAAATATTGTTCGGACAGGATTATGGCATGATTGAAGATACCCATTGCCTATAAACCTATTCTATCTATAGGCAATGGCTTTTCTTTATTTTTTTGAATATGTTCTGGTATAATTGTCTCTGGTGAGAGTCAGTGAGTTTTCGGTTATCTTGTCGATCTTTAATGTGTCGGCGAATGAGAGCGTTTGTCCGTTACCGATACTTTTCCCCTGAAGGACCAGGGCATCTGTATTATCCACTTTAATGGTCTCCCACTTCTCATAAACCAGTGTCGCCATATTGATGGAAGAAGCAAGTCCGTCGTCTTTCAGTTCGAAACCTTCCATCTGTTCGGGCATTCCGTTGATCGGGGCTATCCAGGAACCTTTTAATTGGTTTGTAAGATTACTGTTTCCGCTGCAAGCAATAAATACCAGTGTGGTAATAGGCAATAAGAGACCACACAAAATAGTTTTTTTCATATTAAATGCTGTTTTGAATTTGAATAAGTGCACAAATATATCCGAAGGCTTTAAAAAATCGATGATTTGTATAGTTTTTTTAGTATAAGCGAGTCATGTTTGAATATATTTATTATTTTTATGCAATAGAAGAATATTAATTAACATACGATGATAGGTGCAATAGCAGGAGACATTATCGGCTCCGTTTATGAATTCGATAATATAAAGACAATGGATTTTCCGTTGTTTACAGATGAAAGTAATTATACGGACGATACGATCATGACGGTCGCTATAGCTGATTGGTTACTGAATAGGGGAAACCTTGTTGGAATCATGCAGGAGTACGGACGTAAATATCCGTGTCCGATGGGTGGTTATGGTGCTCGTTTCAGCCATTGGCTACAGGAGGAAAAACCGCAACCTTATGACAGTTGGGGGAATGGTTCGGCGATGCGGGTGAGTGCTGTCGGATGGGGATGCATTTCGTTGGTAGAGGCGTTGGTCGTTGCTAAAGGAACTGCTATGGTCTCTCATGACCATCCCGAGGGGATTAAAGGAGCGCAGGCCACTGCTACTGCTGTTTATATGGCACGGGATGGGAATAGTAAGCAGGAGATCAAGCGATCTATTGAATCTCTTTTTTCTTATGATCTGGACCGTACTTGTGACGAGATACGTCCGGACTATCGTTTTGATGTCAGTTGCCAGGGAACGGTTCCCGAAGCAATTATTGCCTTTCTGGAAAGTACGGACTTTGAGAACGCCATCCGCCTGGCCGTCTCATTAGGTGGCGACAGCGATACGCTGGCTTGCATCACCGGAGGAATTGCCGGGGCTTATTATGGTGTACCGGATGATATTCAACAGGAAGTTATGAAACGAATACCACGAGAGTTTCAGGAAATAGTGAAGCGATTAAATGCTAGATCATTAAGTTATCGGAACAGTTGAAGAATTTGTCTTTAGTATTTCTTACTCCGTTTCGTTTTTCTTTAAAGTTATATATCCATTAGCATAATTTCCGATGGTTTTATAATTGCTGTCGAGTATATAACCATTAGAATAATAGCCTAGTGTCTTTTTGTTTTTGTCTAAAATGTAACCATTAGAGCAATAGGCTATTGTTTCTCCTGACTTATTGAGAATGAAACCATTATTGTAAGTATAAGGTGCATTATTCTTGAATATAGCCTTGATATCATTGAGGTCTGCAACCTTGTTTGCTTTACTGTCTGTAATGGTTGTTTCTTTCTTGAAAGAAGAGGCCGTCTGGTTACGCGTTGTATTGCAACATACAATAGTGATTGTACATAAAGGGAAAAGTAATAATAGTAAATCTTTTGTTCTCATGTGTTTATGCTTGTTGGTTATAAGTTTTTCTATGTGTGTAAAGATATGGAATAAGTGAAATAACCATATATCATTTGTATTAAATATCGATGAATTTATGGCATCTGGCTCCACACACTATTCTCCGCATCTTCAATTGAAAATACATCTTTTTCTTCGTCGTAAGATAAAGTGAATTTATAATATGTATCGGGGGTTGTATAACGGTATGTATCTGGGAACAGATCATTACTCAGATTGGAGCGGTTTATTTTTGGAAGTAATTTAACAATATGGATCTTATCATCCATGGTAATGTAAAGCTCGGCATCTCTTTCTCCACAATATGAAAATACGATCGCTTTATAATGTTGTGGATTCGTTTTATATCTGAATGGTTGGATAGGTACTCGGCTTTTCACCATAACAGTTGTAGACTCGGGAACATTCTTCAATTCAAAATCCAGTAAACAATTGTTATGTACCAAAATATCAGAAAGATGTGTTGATACTTTTCCTGAATATAGGCAAGACAAACAATCGGCAGCTAATAATTTATCTTCGGTTGTTTGGTCAAAAATCTTTGTAGATGTAGTATCTGTGTAAGATATAAAATTAGCATAATAGTTTTGAGAAGCAAAGAGAATAATCGGGCCTAACCCCGGACTGATCCAATCTATGCCATCCTCATTTTCGATTATGTTGGGACCCCAAATATAGCAGGGAGTATCTTTAGGAATGGCTTTGAGCGTATTTTTGTCTATCGCATAATCATATATCGACTCATAATTTACTATCAGTACCCAATTCTTTCGGGCAGACAGGTCGATATTTGAAATAGCTTCGAATACTTCAATGGGAATATCTTCCTTTTCTATCTCCTTATCTTTTTCGCTCAATAGATATTTATTGCACGAGATACATCCTGATATACAAAGAATAGTAAATAATAAGTCGAATATGTTATTTCTTGTCATGCTGTTAATATGGTATATTAGACCCGATTTTACAAAGTGAAAACCTTGATGTACAAAGATATTCTTTTATTTCAGAAACGAACAGGATTATACATCGCTAATTCGAACACACAAATGGATTTGAGTTTGCCTATTCCTCTTCCATCTTCCGAATCTCTTCCATCTCCTTATTCAACCGTTTGAACTGTGCCGGTAAGACATATTTCAGATTTATGAATATGGAGGCAGCCATGATAGCCATGATAAGTAGTAACATGATAGCCCCTTCGGTAGTAGTAAACAGAGGCGCATTGATCATCAGGAAAATGCCGGCTATTCCCACCGGGCTGCAATAGTAATTCCTTTTCGTCACATTCAGTTTATATAACTCCAGTTCCCGTATAGTCTTTTTATTTTCAAGATATGAATCTGTTATATCCAGCTTTCTCAGATTCAGATAATATTTTATCAGTCCCCATGAAGCAAAGCAGGAAAAAGCCAGAAACAACACTATTCCAATATAGAAATTAACCATGTTATGGATATGAATGTGTGAAAATAATATAGTAAGTATAACTACCGGAAAAGGTATTCTGAACAACAAAAGTAACAGATTCTTTCTTTTCATCCGGTTTGTTTCTGCCGAAATCTTTTTCATCAGGGCTGTTCTATTCAGATGTACATTCGCTGCAATTTGCTGGTTTTCCTGTTTCCAGCTGTTTTTTATATTATCGAGTTCCATAACGATTCATTTATAGGGGTTCATTTGTTTTCTTAATTGCTCTTTTATCCGGTTCAAACGTGTACTGACGTTTGTCCTGGACAGACCGAGGATTTGAGAGATCTCTTCGTATGATTTATCATCCAGATACAATAGGATAATCGCCTTGTTCTGTTCCGATAAACTTTCGAT
This sequence comes from Parabacteroides sp. AF18-52, assembly GCF_003479145.1. Lineage (NCBI taxonomy): Bacteria > Pseudomonadati > Bacteroidota > Bacteroidia > Bacteroidales > Tannerellaceae > Parabacteroides > Parabacteroides sp. AF18-52. The sequence continues at coordinate 48,151 of NZ_QUGR01000015.1, read as the reverse complement.
GCACTGATAGAGTTGGCCGATTTCAGAGGAGTTGTCGGTCGGGACTTCGAGGATATCACTGCCGTCCGCTACCTTCAACTCATCGAAAAACAATACTTTGTTATTGTCCCGCTTTCGTTTGACATTCAACGCCACGTTGAGCGAGACGCGATAGATCCAGGTCGATATTTTGGAGTCGCCTTTAAACTTCGGGTACGACTTCCACAATTCGAGGATGATGTCATTGATCAGGTCTTTCCTGTCGTGCGTGGTATAAGCATACACCCGGGCGATCTTGATCAGTATGCTTATGTTCGATTCCAGCGAAGAAAGGAAGTCTGCTTCACCTTTTATCATATTCATTTCTCTTTTAGTTTGTATTGGATTAGTACCCCGGCGCGTGAAAAAGTCACAGTGCACGATCTTTTTTATTGTATGGCGAATATAATACTATATCTTTGTATGTATGATTGATTTGAAAGAGTTTGTGTCCCGCCTGAATATTTCTGAAGAGCTATCCGGTGTATTTATGGAAATGGGGGAGATCGTGAACCTTAAACGCAAGGAGTACTTTGTCCGTCAGGGAGAACCATGCCGGTACCTGGGTGCCGTATTGGACGGGCAATTTCGTTTCAGTCATTGTGATGCAGAGGGTGAGGAACGGACGATCGGCTTCAATACTAACGGCTTTGTAACAGAATATTATGCCTTGCTGAACCATGTCCCGGCCAGATATTCCATACAGACGATTTCTGAAGCTGTCGTTTACAGGTTGACTTATCAGCAGGTTATCGACTTTTACGAATATAGTATGGAAGGTCAGCGTTTCGGACGGCATATAGCCGAGCAACTATTCTTTCGTCGTGACGAACTGATCTTTTCCTTTCGTTGTGACACGCCGGAAGAACGTTACAAGAAATTACTGAAAGTTGCGGATCATTCCATGAATAAATTAACCCTGAAAGATGTAGCTTCATTGATCGGTGTAACTCCCGAAACTGTGAGCCGTATCCGAAGAAAACTATCGGATGAGGACGAGTCTTGACAATTATCAAGAACTTTCAAACGGAGACCATCTACCTTTGTCGCGGATTAATTAACGCGATAAACAAAGATGAACTATTTAAGACACCTTCTATTTGCAGGAGTTTTACTCCTGCTTTTACCCCTTGGCATTCAGGCACAACTTACTCAAACTGTCCGTGGACAAATCGTAGATATGGAAACCAAAGTTCCGTTGATCGGGGCTACCGTTATGTTAGCAGGTAGCAGTACAGGCGTTACAACCGATGCGGCAGGTAATTTCTCTCTCGGTAGTGTACCTGTCGGTCGAGTCAATCTTCAACTCTCTTATCTGGGATATGAACCATTACAACTTTCCGAACTGCAACTGACCAGTGGAAAAGAACTGGTCCTTGCTATCGAAATGAAAGAAAGCCGGCAGGCACTGAACGAAGTGGTAGTCATCGCCCACCGACGGAAAGACCTTCCCCAGAACGATATGGCTTCTGTCAGTGCACGTACCTTTTCGGTTGAAGAGGCAAGACGTTATGCCGGAGCAGTGGATGATCCGGCACGTATGGCAGCAAACTTTGCCGGAGTCACGACCGGAGCGGCGGAAACAAATGTTATTATTATCCGTGGAAACGCTCCTTCCGGGGTTTTGTGGAGGATGGAAGGGGTAGATATTCCTGTCCCGAGTCATTTCAATGGCGGTGATGACGTGCCAGGGGGAGGTGCATTTACGATGTTCAGTAGTTCCATGCTTGCTAATTCGGATTTTTATACCGGAGCATTTCCTGCAGAATATGGGAATGCCGTTGCCGGTGTGTTCGATATGAAGTTCCGTAACGGGAATGACAGGAAGCACGAATTTACGGCACAGTTGGGGATACAAGGTGCGGAGTTTGCGGCCGAAGGCCCTTTCAAGAGAGACTATGACGGCTCTTATCTATTTAATGTACGCGTATCCACGTTGGGTATTATCAAGTCTTTCATATCGGAAATGTCCGGTAAACAATCTATCCATTATGAAGATGTAGCTTTCAAGATCAACTTGCCTACACGACGTATGGGTACATTTTCCCTATGGGGCATCGGAGGAAACTCGCAGTCGGAAAGAGAAGCGGAAGACGATCCGGCTGAATGGACGACGCCTCCGGTAAGTACGGATATGAAAATGGCCTACCGGGCCGGTGCAGCCGGTATTTCATACAAGCAGTCGTTCAACTCTTCCCTGTATCTGTCCACCACGCTTGCGGCTACTTTGTCGGATACGGATTTCGAATTCGGCAGGCGCAGAGTTGAGCAACCGACTACTTCCATTCCCGATATCGATAATTTGAACCGTAGCTATAAACTATCGTTGTCTTCCCGGCTCAATCATCGTCATTCCTCCCGTTGGCACAGTCGTTACGGCATCCGTTGGGATCAATTATTCGATAAGATCGATTACCGGAAATCGGATGATGAAAGGATCATGCAAGCCGTTGCTAATAAACACTGTAATACCCAGTTGTTGCAAGCCTATGCACAAACCAAATATGCTTTCAACCGCTCTTTCTCGCTGACCGGTGGTCTCAATACAACCTTATTTGCACTGAACGGAGATTTTGCTATTGAACCGCGTCTTTCCGTTGAATGGACTCTCAGCAGCCATCATTCCCTTATGTTGGGTACGGGACTTCATTCGCAGATAGCACCTCTCTATTTCTATTTTATGGAAGTTCCGGCGGCAGACGGAGGTATTACTACACCCAATACAGACCTGAAGATGACACGTTCCTTACATAATGTATTGAGTTATAACTGGGCTATCTCTCCGCTTCTAAGGCTGAAAGTCGAACCTTATTTTCAATATTTGTATAATGTCCCGGTGTTGCAGGGCGGAACATTTTCTACCATTAACCTCACCGTGCAGCCCCCTTTGTTCTATCAGCCTTTCGTGAACACGGGTAAAGGCATGAATGTCGGTATTGATTTTACCCTGGAGCGTTTCCTGCAATCGGGATACTATTATATGGTGACCTTCTCGCTTTTCGACTCCCGTTATAAAGATGATAAGGGCGATTGGCATAATACGCTGTTCAATACGCGGTATGTTGCAAATATCCTGGGAGGAAAAGAATTTACTTTCCGCCGGAAGAACGGCTTAAATAGAGTCTTGGGACTGAATGCCCGTATCGCCCTTTCGGGTTACCGTCCAACTTCTCCGGTCGATCTGAAAGCGACATTGGAGCAGCAAGATATTGTGTATGACGAGTCTACGCCGTTTATCCATCGTCGCAAAGGTATCAGCCCCGTATCGGATATCTCCCTGACTTACCGGGTGAATTATCGAAGATGCTCCGGAACCGTTGCTATCCAGGTGAAAAACCTAATAGGAAAACAATATATGGGACAGTCATACAACCAGGCAACACAGCAGATAGAGGATTTTTATTTCAACAGTATGATTCCTTTTATCAGTTATAAGATGGAATTCTGAATGGGCTAATCCGGAGTAATCCTGCTTTTGCGCAAACCTTTTTTGCTTTCTTGTTGTTTTCTTACCGAAAGTGCAAAATGTGTAGTAATAATACTGACAAAATGACTTATTTTCGTTATGGTATTTATTTTGTAGAGTTATCAGTGAAAGTTAAAAATAAAGAAGATAACAAGAAAGTAATATAAGGTATGAATTTAAACAATTTTACAATTAAATCACAAGAGGCTGTTCAGCAGGCGGTGCAGTTGGTTCAGAAGAATAACCAACAGGTGATCGAACCTGTTCATTTGCTGAAGGCTGTCATTATGACGGGTGAAAGCATTACAAACTTTCTCTTCCAGAAACTGGGTGTCAATATCCAGAATCTGAACATGGTGCTGGATCGTCAGATAGAATCCTATCCGAAAGTATCCGGTGGCGAACCTTACCTGTCGAGCGAATCGAATGCCGTTTTGCAGAAAGCAATCGATTATTCCGGTAAGATGGGTGACCAGTATGTTTCTCTGGAACATATCATTCTCGCTTTGTTTACCGTAAAAAGTACGGCTTCGCAGATCTTGAAAGATGCCGGTGTTACGGAAAAAGAACTGGAGAAAGCGATCGAGGAATTGCGTAAGGGAAATAAAGTAACGAGCCAGTCGGCAGAAGACACATACGACTCTCTGAATAAATACGCCATCAATCTGAACGAACGTGCCCGTAGCGGCAAGCTCGACCCGGTGATCGGTCGTGATGACGAGATCCGTCGTGTGCTTCAGATCCTGAGCCGTCGTACAAAGAATAACCCGATCCTGATCGGTGAGCCGGGTGTCGGTAAAACAGCTATCGCCGAAGGCTTGGCACACCGTATCGTTCGTGGTGACGTTCCGGAGAATCTGAAATCAAAACAGATCTTCTCCCTGGATATGGGTGCATTGATTGCCGGTGCCAAATATAAAGGAGAATTTGAGGAACGGTTGAAATCCGTAGTCAACGAGGTGACCAAGTCGGAAGGCGAGATCATCCTTTTCATCGATGAGATCCATACATTGGTAGGAGCCGGTAAGAGCGACGGGGCTATGGATGCCGCCAATATCCTGAAACCGGCGTTGGCACGTGGTGAATTGCGTTCTATCGGTGCAACGACACTGGATGAATATCAGAAATATTTTGAAAAAGATAAAGCGCTGGAACGTCGTTTTCAGGTTGTGATGGTCGAAGAACCGGATGAACTGGATACTATTTCGATTCTGCGTGGTCTGAAAGAGAAGTACGAAAACCATCATAAGGTACGTATCAAAGACGATGCCATTATTGCTGCCGTCCAGCTTTCGACACGGTACATTACCGACCGTTTCCTGCCGGATAAGGCGATCGACCTGATGGATGAGGCTGCTGCCCGTCTGCGTTTGCAGGTGGATTCGGTACCCGAATCATTGGACGAAGTTTCCCGCCGTATTAAACAGCTGGAGATCGAACGCGAAGCCATCAAACGTGAAAACGATAAGACGAAACTGGAGCAGTTGAACAAGGAAATCGCCAACCTCAAAGAAGAAGAAAAGAAACAGAAAGCCCAGTGGGAAAGCGAAAAGGAACAGATCAACAAGATCCAGCAGAATAAGATCGACATCGAGAACCTGAAGTTTGAAGCCGATAAGGCAGAACGTGAAGGCGATTACGGCAAAGTAGCTGAGATCCGTTACGGCAAACTGCAGGCGAAAGAAGAAGAGATCAAGGAAATACAGGCCAAGCTGCACACTATGCAGGGTGCTGCCGCCATGATCAAAGAGGAAGTCGACAGCGAAGACATTGCCGATGTGGTATCCCGTTGGACCGGTATTCCCGTCAACAAGATGATGCAGAGCGAACGCGACAAACTACTCCGCTTGGAAGACGAATTGCATACCCGTGTGATCGGTCAGGAAGAGGCTATTACAGCCATTGCGGATGCGGTGCGTCGTAGCCGTGCCGGATTGCAGGATCCGAAACGTCCGATCGGTTCGTTCATCTTCCTCGGTACGACTGGTGTGGGTAAGACCGAGCTTGCCAAAGCGTTGGCTGAATACCTGTTTGACGATGAGAACAGCATGACCCGTATTGATATGAGTGAGTATCAAGAGAAATTCAGTGCGACTCGTCTGATCGGTGCACCTCCGGGATATGTCGGTTACGATGAAGGTGGCCAGTTGACGGAAGCAATCCGCCGTAAACCTTATTCTGTCGTCCTGTTCGACGAGATCGAAAAGGCGCATCCGGACGTATTCAATATCCTGTTGCAGGTATTGGACGACGGTCGTTTGACGGATAACAAGGGACGCGTCGTGAACTTCAAGAACTCGATCATCATCATGACCAGCAATATGGGTTCATCCCTGATTCGTGAAAGCTTCGAGAAGATCACGCCCGACAACCGCGAAAAAGTGATCGATGAAACCCGTATACAGGTACTGGAATTACTGAAGAAATCCATTCGTCCGGAATTTCTGAACCGTATCGACGAGATCATCATGTTCACTCCGCTGAATGAGGAAGAGATCCGTAAGATCGTTACCTTGCAGTTGAACAGTGTGAAGAAGATGCTGGCTAACAATGGTGTTGCCTTGAATTTTACGGATGCTGCCGTCGATTTTATCTCGGATGCAGGTTACGATTCCCAGTTCGGTGCCCGTCCGGTGAAACGTGCTATCCAAAAATATGTCCTTAACGAACTGTCGAAGGAGATACTGGGTATGAAGATCGATAAGAACCGTCCGATCATTATCGATCGGGAAGGGGATGGACTGGTATTTAAGAATTAAATATAATTCTATTTGAATATGAAAAGGCTCTGGTTCTTTATAGAACTGGAGCCTTTGTGTTTATTAACATATACGATTTGGGATATCGAGTATGTTAATTACTTAGCTTTACAGTCAAAAGAAAACGCAATGAGATTTAAAATAGTATTACAAGTTGACAAGAAATACGGGAATCGTTTGCCTTTTAATTATCAGTATGAGCAGATGGCGGTTATCTACAAAATTCTTTCGTTGTCGAATGAATCTTATGCAAACTGGTTACATGATAATGGGTTTGAACTGGAGGGAAAACAATTCAAGCTATTCACATATTCATCTTTGATTATACCGTCTCTAGGGTTGGATAAGGAGCATGGGTGTTTGTATATAAACAGCGATACAGTAGAATGGTATATATCTTTCCTTCCCGAAAAATCAACACGGCAATTTATTCAAGGTATTTTTATGGAACAAACATTTCAATTGGGTAATAGGCAGAACGTTGTTCAATTCAAGGTACAGAGTGTAGAGATGTTACCTGCTTTGAACTGCGAAGAGGAAGCTGAGTTTAAGACATTATCACCCATGTGCATTTCCCGTCGAGAGGAAAATGGTAAAACGGTATATCTTTCTCCTGCTGATCCTTATGCGAAAGGTGCTATTCTAGTGAGTTTGCTTAATCGGTATGTGGCTTATTATGGAAAACCTTATCAAGGAAAGTTAGATTATGACTTTATTGTATTAGATAAACCTAGGTCAAAATTAATAACTATAAAAGCTGGAACACCTCAACAAACGAGAGTAAAGGGTTATCTTTGTAATTTTAGGATGAAAGCTCCAAAAGAGTTAATGAATATAATGTATGAGTCAGGAATTGCTGAAAAAGGTAGCTCTGGTTTTGGAATGGTTGAAATAAAATAAAAAACCTCACTTTATCTTTTAGACAAAGTGAGGTAAAAACCTTGAGGTTCGATTAGTAGTTAAAATAAACACATTTGAAATTAACTAAATTTCAATTCCTTTTGGTTTTTGATGCATCTTTTCGACTATTGGGACAAAGATAGTTTACTTGGTGCATTCTATTCTATTTCGGGGGCAAAGATATATAAAACATTTCATTTTAAAATTACTAATGCGTTAATATTTTTATGTAATCATATTATGAGCTTAGATACAGTAATAAAAATAGGTCAATTCTATCGTAAAACCAAAAAAGCGTGGAAATACCATGATCAGATAAATTGGGCGATAAATGACGTAAAAGCGTTAGAAAAGAAGAAAGATAAAGAAGGAAATACCATTACTACCACATTCTATGAAGTGAATGTTGTTGATGATGGGGATCGTTTTTCTTTTGACTTCGATTCTATGTCACGTATTATAGACGAAGATAAGATCAAGTCTATTTATTATCTAAATTTCAAGACATCGAAAAAAGATTCTTCCAAGCGTTACTTGTTAGGAGATTTGGTATATTCTTGTTATGAAGATAAAAAGGGGATGCTGGTAGAAGGCGGAAATTATAGGATGTATGGAACATGGGCTGATAAAGAAAAAAATGGAATTGTAGAAAAGAAATCTTCTTTTTGGTTGAGCGAAGATGCTGCAAGCCGTATGGATAATCCATTTATTCAAAAGTTTCGTTCCGAATTCAGGAGAAAGGCTGAATATATTGAGCAATTTCTTAAAAATCAGACCTCTGTTGTGCTACACTTTAACTTCGAAGGGAAAAGCTGGCAAGATATGGATGGTATAGTTGATAATATAGATGTTATTCTGACGGAAAGTCTTGTAAAACGCCTTCCGGATACTGATAAGGTTATGTTGGATAAGTATCTATATAAAACATTGGGTGGTGTTACTCCCGGATTTGGAGAAACAGGATATAAGAATCGTTTGTTTACGCGTGATGATATCATCAGTTTAATGTATGCGGGAAATGCAGCAGAGAAGCCACTGATGCGTATAGGAGGAATAGGTATAATAGCTTTGCCTCATTCAGAGCAGCTGACATCAGATATGGTTGTTTGTTTTTTTGAACGGGATAAAAACACATTGGAGCAGGAAGATAAGCAAGAAGCCGATATGACATTTGTGGATGAGGAAGATTCATGTGATTCATCCTTTGGAGGTTTATTGAGAAACGATTTTGATGACTCTGTTAAATTTGATATCATTTTTACAAATGTTCCGGCTTCTCCGGCTGGTGTTTTTTCAGACTTGATAGAATTTTCAGATGTACAGAAATCTCTATTAAGAAGGGTTCATAAACGGATTGTTGAATGTAGACTGGAAGTTGAGGAAATGGCTTATGCTGAATTTCCTAATGCTAAGGGTTTTAAATATCATATCCGTAACTCTTTTCAGAATTTATTGGGTGATGTGACGAAAGATAAGAAAAAGTTCCAGTCCCATATCTTGAAAGCTTTGCCTCAGATTTATACGGATACTTATTATGAAGATCCTATTTTGCTACCTGCATTTTTGGAAAAGGTAGAATATAATATCCGAAACGATAATACAAATTTTAATCTACTGAAATATGATTTTTATTTTCTAATGAAAATACAAAAAAAGAATACGCTTATGACGATTAAAGATTCAAAAAGTTATGCTTTAGGTAAACAACTAGGTATAATGGCTCAACAGTTTGCGTCATGGAAGAAAGATTGTCCGATTAAATCATTTGAGAAATCTTATGTAGGGAATCTTTCCCGGAGAACAGCTTCGTTGGACGAGTTGGTAAAGTTTGCTGCTTTTCTTAATGAAAAGTTGGTTATGCATGGTTTGACTAAAAAGTGGGTAAAAGAAGCCTATATGGAGTTTGCTGATATCGTTAAAGATTTTGGCGGAGAGAAGTATAGCAAATATAATTGCTCACTTGGTTTTTTTGAAAGTTATTACGATTCGAGAAAACCTATTGAGGAAAAAGAAGAAATAACGGATGCTAATTAAATTATGAATATAAATGGAAAATCAACAGGAAAAATCAGAAATTCTTTTTTGGTACGATAGTACTTATTCAATACCTAATGGTGACCCTTTTACAGGGGAACAACGTTATGATGATGAAACAAAACGTATTTTAGTAAGTGACGTTCGTATTAAGCGTTTTATCCGGGATTATTTTATTCAACAGAATGAAATAGAGAAAGATAAATATGATATATATGTTTTCAATGATAAGTCACAGATTGCAGAAGGTAGTAAAGAATCAGGTTCTTCTGCCAGGATGAAATCTCTGAGAGTAAAATATAAATGTGAAAAATTAGATAAGAAGAAACCGGAAGAGGAAGCACTGAATTTAATAAAACATTGTATCGATGTTCGTTTATTCGGTGGGATCTCCACTGAAAAAGATGCAGCTGTAAATATTACAGGTCCGGTACAATTTGCTCTTCTTAATCCATCTATGAATAAGATTGATTTGCGTATTCATCAAAATACGTCTGTTTTTTCATCCAGTGCAGATAAATCGGGGGGAGCAATTGGTACGACAACAGTAGTGCCTTATGCTCTTAATCAGATTCACGGTTGGATTAATCCTTATTCGGCAAAGAATAGTGGACTGACTACTGAAGATGTACAGGAAATGTTTAAAGCACTTTGGAACAGTATAAATAATGCAAATACCCGAAGTAAATCCAATCAGAATTCAGTGCTGTTGCTTCAGATTGTTTATCATACTCCGAATGATAAATTGTATGGTGTCGATAAATTAGTAACGATAACATCCGAGAAAGAAGAAGAGCAAATACGTGGAATGGCTGATTTTCAGTTTGATTTTAATGGGTTAAAAGCCGTGGTAGATTCCCCAAAAGTGAAAGAAGTACGCTTCTATACGGAAATAGAGTCTATAAAAAATGCACTTCTTGCTTTGGGAAATGAGAAAATCAAGTCAATCGATATATTTACAAAATAATCTGGGGTATGAAAGGTGTTCGATTAAATATAAAAGGAAATTGGGCACAGTTTCGACGATCTGAGACCAATAATAATCCGCTCTCTCATGATTTGATAACAAAGACGGCACTCGTTGGTATGATCGGAGCTGTGCTTGGTAAGAATCGGGAGGAAATGAGATGCCTGTTCCCTATTTTGTGTGATGACTTGAAATATGGGGTACAGGTAAAGAATGAGGTAAAGAAGCAATCATGGGGGTTTACTTTTCGAAGTGCAACAAATGATTGGGATAAAGTACCGAAGCAGATGGAGTTTCTTCGTAATCCTGAGTATGAAGTTATACTTTGCCTTGTTAATCAGCGTTCGGAAGCTTTATTTACATCATTTGTCGATTATTGCAAGGAGGGAAAAGCTTGTTATAATCCTGTGTTAGGATTACACAATTGTCCTGCAGAAATCCGATGGGAGGAAGACGGTGAAATTGAATGTGTGGCCGATGGTGTGTTTTCTACAAAAGGGTTTGTTACAAGCAAACATATTCCGGAGGGATTGGAAACGAATACGTTACGTATAGGTTTTGACCGGATACCCTGTTTTCAGAATAATGATTTCTGGAACTTACCTGAAGGTTATGTCTCAATCGTTTATCCATCTGCCGGTCATTCGATTAAGGTACGAGGTGAACATTATTTGTTTAATGGAGAAACACAGTGGTGTCTGATATGAATTATTGGTCGCATATAGACAAGCTATTAGAAGTTCATATTTGCGGGGTTATTGAAAAATCCCGCAAATATACTTCTTTATCGATCACTGAAGCGGCTGCTCTTTTTCATGATTTTGGAAAGATAAATCCTAATTTTCAGAAAAAACTAGCAGGTGTTAATGGCGGGAGATATTCAAATCATTCTTATTTATCTGTATTTGCATTTGTTTATTTTGCAAAGACAAATGGGGAAGCCTGCCGACAGTTGCTTAAGGCTGAAAATACTTCTGACTATAAGATTAAGTTTCGGCAGGTAATCGCATTGATAGCCCATCATCATGGAGATTTACCTAATTTTGTAGATTTATTGAATTTGGAAGAAATAACTAATGCGGCTATGTTTGTCGAAAAGAATGAGTTGCCGTTTTCTTCCTTTCTGTCCAAGCAATTGTCAATCAAACATAACCTGTTTTCAATAGATTATGATGAATTTGACTTTCAAAATTCTAGTAGGTTCGTAAAACATCTACACTTGAAATTTTGGCGTGTAAATGCTTTGCAGTATTTTATGGATACCCAATTCGGATTTGCATCGTTAATACATGCAGATAAAAGAGATGCCGGAAATAATGTTTGGTATCAATTTGAGGATCGGATTCCACAGGCTATCGAAGATATGGATTTGGCGTTAGCTCGGAAATTTCAACTGTTTGATCAAGGGCCAGTTTCATCTGATTTAAATCGTTTGAGAACGGCCATTCGGGTAGAGGCTACAAAGAATATTTCTCGCCATTTATTATCATCCGGGAGAGTATTCACTATAACAGCTCCAACTGGTGCGGGAAAAACTTATACGTTATTATCTGTTGCTAAAGAAATACAACGTCAAAAAGGACCGTTGGGTATCATATATGCTTTACCTTTCCTCTCTATCACCGAACAAGTTCAACGGATATTGGATGAAGATGGTATTGATTATTTGCCAGTGAATTCGAAAGTAAATAATCAAGAATTGGTTACAGCCTTGGAGCTGTATGAGGTAAATCCGACTTTAGAAAATTTGCAAAAGATACTTCAACAAGATTTTGCTGAACATTCATTTGACCATCCTTTTATTATAACAACCTTTGTTCAATTTTTTGAAACCCTGGTAAGTAATAAGAATGCAACGCTATTGAAATTACCTAATTTCTCAAATCGAATATTCCTCATAGATGAGTTGCAAGCATTGCCTCCACGTCTATATATCTTTTTTTCTGCATGGCTGGAAGCTTTTTGCCGTAAAAATAATTCGTATGTTATATTGTCTACCGCGACTATGCCCAAATTAGATTTTCCGGTAAAGGATTATACCGATGAATCGGTTGACCCATATCTGTTGTTTAAAGAATATTCTGATAATCAGCCAATAGAATTGATAACTCCTGAAAGATATTTCTCGGATAAAACGTTTAATCGGTATAAAATACATTTGGTAGATAATGACAAATTTATGCTACAGGATTTGGTTGACCATGTTTTGAGTCAGACTAAATCTTGTCTGGTGATTTTGAATACTATCGGTGATACAAAGGAGCTATATGAGAAACTGGAAGAATTATCTCATGTCATCCTACTAAATACTCACTTTACCCCTTCTGATCGGAGTGAAAAAATAAAAATGGCAAAAGCCTTTTTGAATGCGAATGAAAAGGTTATTTTGATATCTACTCAATTGATCGAGGCTGGTGTTGATATTGATTTTCCTGTAGTATATCGGGATTTATGTCCGTTGCCAAGTCTTATTCAAAGTGCCGGAAGATGTAATAGGAATAATACTTTTCCGGAAATGGGAGATGTTTATTTCTTCCAATTAAAAAAGGAACAAGGAAAAGCTAGTTCAGAAGTAATCTACAAAGGAGAGGCTGCAGAGTTTCTTCGTTTTTGTAAGGAATATATTACTGATGGGATAGAAGAAAATAAATTATATGCTGTCCAGTCTGATTTCTTTTCTTCTATTCGGGATTCTCTTTCTATAGGTGATTTTAAGAAGGGAAACAAATCAATAAATATGATTGAATGTGTCAATAATGCTGAGTTTGAACGTTTGGGAGAGTTTCAATTAATAGATAATGATCTGTTTGGTGAACAGTATAAATATTATATTCCAAAAGATGAAAATGATTTTAGTTGTGAAGAGTTGGCCGACTTAGTGATACAGTCTTTAAGTACAACAGGATTTGAAGAGAGTAGAAAAGTTCGGATAGAAATTAATAATAGACTTAAGGAGTTAAGTGATAGGATAATAAATGTGCGTTTGAATTTGAAGAAAGATCAAGTGGCTCCTGCTTATCGAAATGAAAAAACTTATTTTGATATACGCGTCTTATCTGATTTGAATAATTATTCATTTGAAAAAGGTTTAGAGTTAGGAACAAATAACTTATTACTATAATGCGGCATGTAACAGGTACATTGATTTCTTATTATTTCTATTGTAAACGTAGAATGTGGCTTCATGCCAATGATATTCGTTTTGAAGATACTTCGGATGATGTGGCTATGGGGCGTCTTATTGAAGATTCTACTTATTTACAACGTGACAGTAACTATGAACAAGTAGAATTGGATGGCATTAAGATTGATTTTTATGATCATAAGAATCGGGTTATACATGAAACTAAAAAATCTCCTAAATTTGAGCAAACACATATTTGGCAGTTGAAATACTATATGTATGTTTTACTGAAAAATGGAATGGAGGGTGTGACAGGTATTTTGGAATATCCGACAGAGCGTAAGACACATAAAATAGAACTTAGTTCAGATGATGTGGTTGAAATAGATCGGATGGTATCAGAAATCAAGAGATTTATTCAGTCTGAGGATTGTCCGTCACTTATAAAAAGTGTTCGATGTAAAAATTGTAGTTATTATGAATTTTGTTATATTACGGAGGAGGATGAAATATGAAGAAAACTTATTATTTATTTAATCCGGGTAAACTCAGTAGAAAAGATAATACTTTGAAGTTTGTTCCTGTAACAGAAGATGAAAATGGTCTTGAACACGATGGGCAACCCCGATTTATACCTATAGAAGGTGTCAGTGAGTTTTTTGTTTTCGGATCATTGGTCGCAAATAGTGCTTTGTTTAATTTTTTAGGACAAAATGATATCGCTGTACACTTTTTTGATTATTATGAAAATTATACCGGATCTTTTATGCCTAAAGATTATTTGCTGTCCGGTAAAATGTTATTAGCTCAAACGTCTAATTATGAAAATTGTTCTAAACGTTTGGTTGTGGCACAAAAATTCATTGAGGGAGCATCATATAATATGATAAAGAATCTTCAATATTATAATCGTAGGGGGAAAGATATGGAGCCCATGATTGAACAGATGAAAAGTTATGCTTCTAAATTGGACCAAGCTCAGAGTGTGCAGGAGGTGATGGGATTAGAGGGTAATATCCGTCAGGTTTATTATGAGTCGTTTAATTTGATATTGAATGATTTTCAAATGAACGGGAGAAGCAAACAGCCACCTCAGAATGAGGTTAATGCTTTGATTTCATTTGGGAATATGATGTGTTATAGTTTTTGTCTGCGAGCTATTCATCAGACGCAACTGAATCCTACGATTAGTTATTTGCATACTCCGGGAGAGCGTCGTTATTCACTTGCCTTAGATTTAGCAGAGATATTTAAACCGATCATTGTAGATCGTACAATTTTTAAAGTTTTAAATAGAAAGGAACTTCAAAGCAAACATTTTAATACCTCATTAAATAAATGTATTTTAAATGAGGCAGGAAAAAAAGTTTTTGTTAAAGCGATTGAAGATCGTATGTCTGAAACAATTCAGCATCGTAGTCTTAAACGTAATGTCAGCTATAGGCATTTAGTAAAATTGGAATGTTATAAGCTTAGTAAGCATTTATTGGGAATGGAAGAATATAAACCTTTTAAAATGTGGTGGTAGATGTATATTATTCTTGTATATGATATGGGAGAGAAAAGAGTTGCAAAAATGCTTCGTCTTTGTCGAAAATATTTAAATTGGATTCAGAATTCTGTATTTGAAGGAGAATTGAGCGATGTTAAATTGAAAGAACTGAAGATTCAGGCTGGAGAAATAATGGATAAGAATGAGGATAGCTTAATTATTTTTTCAAATCGCTGGGATAAGTGGATGGATCGGGAAGTGATTGGAAAAGAGCGATCTAGTATTGATCAGTTTTTATGAAAGTTGTCAATGTCAGTTTTTATGAGTAAAAAGTGAGTATATAAAACTTCTCTGTGTTTCAAGACGTTCTTTGACATGCTGAAAATCAGATCAATAATATAAGTTGTCGATTCCCTGTTATTTTTATATAATTGGGGGTCGACAACTTTATTTACAAAAAAATGCCAGGTGGGTATCGTGAAAAGCCTTGTATTTTCGTTGATAATAGCTATTTTTGTAACGGCTATAAATAGAACCTGACGGAATTGAAACAAAGGCAGCCATCCGTGAATTGGTGAATGAGCTGCTATAAATAGAACCTGACGGAATTGAAACTTGTTATGGGTTGGTAAAAATCAAACTAGAATAGCCTATAAATAGAACCTGACGGAATTGAAACATAATCACCCATATCAATAAGCACATTCTTTTTCTCTATAAATAGAACCTGACGGAATTGAAACTTTGCAGCCGCTCAAACGTTGTTTCTTTTGAAATCATCTATAAATAGAACCTGACGGAATTGAAACTTTTAAGTATATCCGTTTCCAGATCAACGCTTAACTATAAATAGAACCTGACGGAATTGAAACCTAGCATCTGTTGACAATAATACCCATTCACCTACAAACTATAAATAGAACCTGACGGAATTGAAACAAATATGGCTAGTCCATGAGGCGCCATTGACTTTTCTATAAATAGAACCTGACGGAATTGAAACATTCTTAACAACAAGTCTTTTGATTGTCCTGTACACTATAAATAGAACCTGACGGAATTGAAACTAATTAAAGATTGCTCTTATATTGCGCAGATGGATTCTATAAATAGAACCTGACGGAATTGAAACTCATGTGGGAAATAGCAGGTTAGCTCTTTCCTCGTCTATAAATAGAACCTGACGGAATTGAAACATTAAGTTGCTGGGCATTGCGGATAAACCTGCTGCTATAAATAGAACCTGACGGAATTGAAACGAAACAGTGTCCTGATCGTCCCCTGCAAGTGGCTCACTATAAATAGAACCTGACGGAATTGAAACTTGAAGAAGAATGGAAGATCACAGCCCTGGATAACCTATAAATAGAACCTGACGGAATTGAAACAATGTAATACTTAATTCCGAACTACAAAACTTTTGTACCTATAAATAGAACCTGACGGAATTGAAACAGGATTAAACCTAATACGATTAATAATGCACCTAGCTATAAATAGAACCTGACGGAATTGAAACATAAATATGCAAGTACAACCTTTGCATCTTTGCCACTATAAATAGAACCTGACGGAATTGAAACCTGGAATAATCACTTTACCGGCTACCATCGTCGACTATAAATAGAACCTGACGGAATTGAAACGAACATGAGGTTGTAAAAGTGGCAGCCGATAAACGCTATAAATAGAACCTGACGGAATTGAAACCACTTTTGGTGCAGTCTGATTGGAAAAGATTTAGATGCTATAAATAGAACCTGACGGAATTGAAACTGACTCAAAGACAGCTTGCTAACGAGATAGGGGTTACTATAAATAGAACCTGACGGAATTGAAACTATATTTGTATCAAATAACAGAACAATGAGGATTGTCTATAAATAGAACCTGACGGAATTGAAACTTTGACTATAGCCGTAGGGTCGGAACTGTATCCAAAACTATAAATAGAACCTGACGGAATTGAAACTATCGTTTATGCAGTTTATGTTCGCTGACACAATGCTATAAATAGAACCTGACGGAATTGAAACGAACGAAGACCTTCAACAACAGATTAAAGCTGCCCCCTATAAATAGAACCTGACGGAATTGAAACAGGAACTATCAAATATGAAGGATTTTATTTTTTACCCTATAAATAGAACCTGACGGAATTGAAACGCGCATGGGACCTACCGAACGTTTGGTAAACGTTTTCCTATAAATAGAACCTGACGGAATTGAAACTGTTAAATCCTGGCTTGCATTACCGTCAGCGATCTCGCTATAAATAGAACCTGACGGAATTGAAACTAGTCTTCGGCAGACTGTTTGGTTTTCGCTGCAATCTATAAATAGAACCTGACGGAATTGAAACCTCAATATGTCCGGTTGGTTGTGGTGTAACCGTTGTACTATAAATAGAACCTGACGGAATTGAAACTGGGAAAGCGGCGCGGGGTAAGTTATCAGAAGCGTCTACTATAAATAGAACCTGACGGAATTGAAACATGACAGCTCCGATCATACCGGCATACTTTCCGATCAGCTATAAATAGAACCTGACGGAATTGAAACAATAATAAAAAAGATGTATGTAGATTGGTTGAAAACTATAAATAGAACCTGACGGAATTGAAACCAAAAGAGATAAACAGAAACTTCAAAATCAAGGTAATCTATAAATAGAACCTAACGGAATTGAAACAGTAGCTGACCTAGTAACAAACGGAAACTACGGTTTCTATAAATAGAACCTAACGGAATTGAAACAACCGTACAATTGCATGACGGTTCAAAATTGCAGCTCTATAAATAGAACCTAACGGAATACAGGGTATGGATTGATGTGTCAAAACGTCTATCTTCTATAAATTGTCTAGTCCTAAATAACCGTTACAGTTATTGGACAAAAATAATACATTTGGCAGGGGCTATCCGACTTTGGACAGCCCCTTTTTTTGTTTAGCCACGAGGTTATATGACTGGTAGCCGATAAAATCTGACAATGTGGATTTT
>NZ_QUGR01000015.1:0-30378 GCF_003479145.1 Parabacteroides sp. AF18-52 | reverse complement strand
CTGGTAGCCGATAAAATCTGACAATGTGGATTTTTAGTTTTAGAGATAAAAATTATTTTAAATCTAATTTTCTTTAGTCTTCTTAGAACTATGGTGAGTTAATACTTGTTATATATATAGCAAGGGTATGCTTTTGACAATATGTCAGCACTCATGTGTTAAAACGGATGTATGGAGTATATTTTGTTGGAAATTTGTTTGGTATTAATGTTATAATCTCTATATTTGCATTTAACAAGTGTAAAAAACAGCATAGTTCTAAGAAGACTAAGTCGTTTCCTTTATGCAAAAACACAATACTTAACGCAAAATGAGTATGAGAAATGTCGAATTTATTAACTTTCCTAAACAATCTGGCTTTATGAAGAAGGGCTTATTATTATTTGTACTGTTTTGTATAGGGACATGTACAAATGTGCTATGGGCACAGAAGAAAGTAAGTGGTGTTGTGATGGACCAAAGTGCCAATCTGCCGCTTATAGGGTGTAATGTCGTAGAAAAAGGAACCACAAATGGAACCGTTACCGATTTGGATGGTAACTATACATTGGAAGTTCCGGAGAATGCAATTTTACAATTCTCTTTTTTAGGTATGACGACGGTCGAAGAACCGGTTAACGATCGTACCGTAATTAATGTAGATATGTTTTCAGATACCCAGAAGATTGAAGAAGTCGTTGTCACAGCCATGGGTATCCAACGTAAGGCAAAGTCGTTGACCTATGCTACTCAGCAGGTTGCAGGACAGGAATTGACCCGTGCAAAAGATGCCAACCTGATCAATGCTTTGCAAGGTAAAGCAGCCGGTATGCTTATTTCTCCGAATGCAACCGGTGCAGGAGGCTCGTCCAAGATTATTTTGCGTGGTAATAAATCCGCTTATGGGAATAACCAGCCGCTTATTGTTATCGATGGTGTTCCGATGAATAGTCCGGAAACAACTCAGTTGGCGGGTGAATATGAGGGACGCGACGGTGGTGACGCATTGGGTAACCTGAACCCGGATGACATTGCCAGCATGAATGTCCTGAAAGGTGCATCAGCAGCGGCTTTATATGGTAGTATGGCTGCGAATGGTGTGATCATGATCACTACAAAAAAGGGCCGTGAGGGTGCCGCAAGAGTAGATTTCTCTTCCAATATAACACTTGAAAGTCCTATGTCTCTTCCTAAATTACAAGGACGTTATGGGGCTGTCAAAGTAGGTGATCAGTTAAATAACATGAGTTGGGGTGACAAGGTGGCCGACAACGATAACCATGCGATGGATAATGTGAACGATTTTTACCGTACAGGTTCTACTTTTATTAATTCCGTAACGATCAATGGCGGTACTGAAAAAGTACAAAGCTTTATGTCGTACGCTAATACGACGGCTTTTGGTATTATGCCGACAAATGACTTTCAGCGTCATAACATGTCGACCCGCGAAACTTTCAACTTGTTTGGCAACCGACTGACCATCGATGCTTCTTTGTCGTATATCAGCCAGAAAGGAACCAATCGTCCTCATGGAGGTACTTATATCAACCCGTTGACAGGTCTGTATACATTCCCGGTAAACGGTGATTTCGGTTATTATAAGGATAACTTCGAAAAATTCAATGAAGATCGTAACCTGATGGCTCACAACTGGTATCTTCCGGATGACGATTTTTCAGCCAATCCTTATTGGATATTAAACCGGATTAAATCGACTGAGAGACGTGACCGTGTAATGGCTTCCGCCAGTGCAAAATTTAAGATCACCGACTGGTTGAATGTGCAGGGACGTTTAAGCGTGGATAATACTTTCGACCGTTTTGAACGTAAATGGCATGCAACAACAACTGCTACATGGGCTCCCGGCGGGAACGGACGTTATCGTCAGGAACGTTTCGATGCAAAGCAGTTCTATGGTGACTTGATGTTGAATTTTAACAAGACCTGGAATGAAAAATGGGAATTGAATGCCTCTTTAGGTACCAGCTTCCAGGACAATAAGGTACAAAATGTCATTCTGGATAGCGACAAGCTGGGATTGATGGAAGCAAACTTCTTCGTTCCTGAAAATATCAACGGCAATGGAAACCAACGTACTTCCAACCCTCGTAAACGTTTGAATTCCGTATTCGGAACAGTTCAGTTCGGTTATAACGGGATGATCTATCTGGATGTGACGGGACGTAACGACTGGTCGTCTGCTTTGGCTTTCACCGACAACTTCTCCTATTTCTATCCTTCCTTCGGTCTGACAGCTCTGTTGAATGAGATGATCCCGATGACAGATAAGATCAATTTATTGAAGATCAGAGGTTCTTACTCAATCGTGGGTAACGACGTTCCTGCTTATATCACTCATCCGATGGATGGTATCAACCTGGGAGGTCTGGAACCGAATACCAAGGAACCGTTTACCGAAATGAAACCTGAAAAGATGCATTCAATGGAATTTGGTCTGGATCTGACTATGCTGGATAACCGTTTGAATTTTGATATCACTTATTATAAGACAAACAACAAGAACCAGTATTTCTCTATTTCATCTCCGCTGGCTTCCGGTTACGATAGCTATTATATCAATGCCGGTAATATCCAGAACCAGGGTTTTGAGGCTTCCATCAATTATCGCTGGGATTTTGCAGAAGACTGGAGCTGGAAACCCGAATTCAACATTTCCTACAACCAGAATAAGATCAAGGAACTTACCGATCAATTGAAGAACGGTGTATCTTTAGGTTCGGGTGCAGGTCTTAACTTCAAGCTGGTTGAAGGTGGTTCATACGGCGATATTTACGGTAAAGTGGCAGAACGCGATGAGAACGGAGCTTTCATGCTAGATAAAGACGGTAAACTGGTCATCTCTACAGACGAACGTCATTTAGGCAATGTAAACCCGAACTGGCAGTTGGGATGGGGTAATACTTTTACCTATAAAGATTTTAGCTTATACTTCCTGATCGACGGAAAGATCGGTGGTAATGTAGCCAGTCAGACACAAAGTTATCTGGATGCTTACGGTGTAACGGAAGCAACAGCCGATGCCCGCGATAACGGTGGTGTAGACCTGGGTAACGGACAGAAAATGGATGCACAGACATTCTATACTTCAACAGCCGGTAAGGAAGGTGCAAAAGACCTCTATGTATATTCTGCAACGAACTTCCGTTTACGTGAACTTTCTTTAGGATATACATTCCGCAACCTGTTAGGAGCTTCCAAGAACCTGAATCTGTCTTTCGTTGCTCGTAACCTGTTCTTCATTTATAAAGATGCTCCGACCGATCCGGATATGTCTGTTTCAACGAATAACGGTTGGAAAGGCTTCGATTCGTTTGGTTTGCCTGCAACACGCAGCTATGGTATCAACTTGAAAGTAACATTCTAATAACGCGATCAATCATGAAAAAGAATATAATTAAACAAGTAAAAAATACATTACCATTGTGGGCTGTAGCTTTCATGGTAGGAGTGACGGCTTGTACGGATAATTTTGAAAATATCAATACCAATCCGAACGGGATGGATGTTTCTCAGGTGAAAGTAACTTCCCGTTTCAATCAGCCGATAGTAGGTGTCTATAATAACTATCAGAACAAGAATTACGAGTTCCAGTTGCAACAGAATCTGAATGCGGATATGTTTTCCGGTTATATGGCGACAGGTACGGCATTCAACGGTAACTCTAACAATGCGATGTATGCAATGATGGACGGCTGGAATGGCGAGGCATTCCGTGACGGTATGTTATATGTAATGAAACCGATCAGTGAAATCCTGAAATCGACGGATGCGAAAGACTATACAGCGATTGCCAAGATCATCCGTGTACAGGGTATGCATCGTGTTGCTGATATTTACGGGGCTATTCCTTATTCAAAAGCTATGCAGGGAGGTTCGTCCGTTCCTTACGATGATTTGGAAACTCTATATACCACTTTCCTTTCCGAGCTGGAAGAAGCTGTGAACGACCTGACCTCTTTGGTGGATGCAGGTGAAGCAGAAGCAAACCGTTTGAATAGTTTCGATATTGTCTGCGGTTCGGACTTTAAACAATGGATCCGTTTTGCCAATACATTGCGTTTGCGTTTGGCCGTGCGTCTGTCTGTTGTAAAACCGGAATTGGCCAAGTCTACTGCTGAAGCTGCCGTGAACCATAAATATGGTGTCCTGGTTGCCGGTAACCCGAATGTACAGGTCATCGATGCTTCTTTACAGAATCCGTTGAATGAAATTGTAGTCAACTACAATGATATGCGTGCCAGCGCTTCTATGGTCTGTATGTTGAAAGGGTACGACGATCCCCGCTTGCCGGTTTATGTAACTCCGGTCGGTTGGTTTAAAATTGACGGTAAACAACAGGATATTGTCGACAAGAATGGTAATGCATTGAATAAGATCGGTCAATATATAGGTATCCGCCAGGGAACTATTGTCGATAAGAATGTGTATCAGGTATATTCTTCTGTCAATCTTTCAACAGAAACCAAGATGGCAGATTATACAGGAAACAAAACTCAGATATCGAACCATTTACCCTGGATGAAAGTTGCCGAGGCTTACTTCCTGCGTGCAGAAGGTGCACTCCGCGGTTGGAATATGGGTGGTTCTGCCAAAGACCTGTACGAGCAAGGTATCAAAGTCTCTTTCGACGAATATGCTATCCCGGCATCTGAATATGAAAAATATATTGCAAACGAAACCGGTGTCTGTGCAGATTTCGAAGATCCTCATAATGCAGCCAATAGCATAAAAGGTATTGATAAATGTACGGTTAAATGGAATGACGGTGCAACGAATGAAGAAAAACTTCATAAGATCATTAACCAGAAATGGATCGCGATGTATCCGGAAGGACAGGAAGCCTGGTCGGAATTCCGCCGTACAGGTTATCCGAATATTTTCCCTGTGGCTAATAACCTGAGTGCCGATACATGGAAAATTCCTGATGGTGAATTTATCAAACGTTTACCATATCCGAAGAACGATAAAGATTCGAATGCGGAAGAGGTGGAAAAAGCAGTCAGTTTGCTGAATGGCCCGGATAGCCCGGCAACACGTATATGGTGGGATACCGGAAGAAACTTCTAACCGGATAGTAACGGACTATATTAATAATGTATAAAGAGAAAGGCTTCTTCCGCTTCCGGAGGAAGCCTTTTGTTTTTTTATTGTATATTACGGCTATTAAATAGAATACATTATGAATCATAAATCTCTATCTTTCATATTCTTGTTGTTTTTGGTTAACAACATGTTATCCCTCTTTGCACAGGAAAATACACTGACGATCCCTGAACCCGGGGAAAAGACTTTGCTTACTTCCGGCTGGATGGCACGGAGAGCCAGTGAGATAAAGACAGACGGAAACCTGTTAAGCTCCACACCTCTGGAAACAACGGGCTGGATGCCTGCCCGTGTGCCCGGGACAGTGCTGACCACTTTATTGGGAAACGGCCTGTATCCTGCACCGGAGTTTGGAATGAACAATAACCTGATCCCCGATATTTATGAAGTCGGCAATGACTTTTACACCTATTGGTTTGTTTGCCGGTTTGAAACGCCGGAGGTACCGGATGACCGGATTGTCTGGCTGAACTTCCGGGGAATAAACTATAAAGCCGAACTGTTCATGAACGGCAAACGGCTTAATAATACCACCCATGAAGGAATGTTCCTGCGGAAATCTTTTAATATAACGGAACTTCTTCGGAAAGAAGATGCAAATGTGCTGGCTGTCCTGGTGTATCCTCCTGACTATCCGGGAAATCCGAACGGCGGACAAGGCGGTGACGGACAGATCGCCCGTAATAATACCATGCAATATACGCCCGGATGGGACTGGGTTCAGCCGATCAGGGATCGTAATACCGGTATCTGGGATGAGGTATCCGTAACTACCTCCGGTGCAGTGACTGTCCGGTCGCCTTATGTTGTGACGAAAGTACCGGGTGTCCGTTCTCCGGAAAAGAAAATGCAGGAGGATGCTTTTGTAAAGACTTCGGTTGAGGTGGAGAATATAACCGATACTCCGCGTAAAGGCGTATTGGTCTGTGAGACAAACGGAATCCGTTTAACGCAACCACTTACCTTATCTCCGAACGAAAAGAGGGAAGTCCGTTTCGATCCTTTGAAAATAAAAAATCCGCGTCTGTGGTGGCCCAACGGAGTAGGGGAGCAACCTTTATACGATATGCATATCTATTTTGAGGCAGATAACCGGATCAGCGATAGCAAGCAATTCAAATACGGTATCCGTGAGATCACGACAGATAAATGTCCCGACAACGGGGGACGCCGTTTCTTTGTGAACGGGCAGAAGATCTATATGACTGGTGGTAACTATATCTCTTCCGACTGGTTACTGCGTCTTTCCCCTGAACGTTACCGCGATGAAGTCCGTTTTCATGCCGAAATGAACTTGCGTATGATCCGCGTATGGGGAGGCGCTTTGCTCGAACGTCCGGAGTTTTATAATGCCTGTGATGAATACGGAATACTCGTTTTCCAGGATTTATGGGGCAGCGGCGATTGTAACGGCGCCTGGGAAGACCCGATGAAGATGGACTCTCGTGAACGGCGATGGGAATACCCCGACAACCACGATCTTTTTATCGCTTCGGTAAAAGACCAGGTAAAGATGATACGTAACCACCCGAGCCTGTGTCTTTGGTGCGGGGCCAACGAATGGCCGTTGGCAAAAAACATCGACAAGCAACTGAAAGAAAAAGTCTTCCCGGAGCTTGATCCCGAACGCCTGTTCGTCAGTTATTCTACCGACTCCCTTTTTACCCGCAACCTGCTGGGCGATAACGGCGACGGTCCTTACGGTATTCAGGAGCCGGAATGGTTCTTTACTTTCCGTTCACATCCGTTTAATCCGGAGGCAGGCTCCGTCGGTTCGCCGGAGGTGGAAAGTATGCGGGAAATGATGACGGAGAAAGATCTGAATGGATTCCCGAGAAAAGGTTTTACCCGTAATGCGACCTGGCGATATCATCGGGATCTGGGATATCAGGATCATTTGGAACGTTACGGCGAGGTAAAGGATATCGAAACCTATTGTAAATATGCTCAGGTTGTGAATTACGATCAATACCGTAGCTTTATGGAAGGATGGGGTTCCCACCTTTGGGACTGGTATACCGGGATACTGATCTGGAAAACACAGAACCCGTGGACTTCCCTGCGCGGACAGATGTACGATTGGTTCCTCGATGTAAATGCTTCCCTGTACGGTACACGTAAAGGATGCGAACCCCTGCATCCGTTTTACAACCCCGTCACCCGGCAGGTAGAACTGTTGAATACATCCTTGTCCGATTACCCGAATCTGATTGTAAATGCACGTATCTACGACACCAGCGGTAAGATCTGTTGGGAAAAAGAAATAAAGTCGGATGCCAAAGCCAATACCGTAGCACCCTTGTTTGATATTCCCGTCCCGGAAGAAATACAAGGAGTCTACTTCCTCCGCCTGTCTGTGCAACCGGCTGATCCAACTCGGCCTTCCAACGTAGCCGTTGCATTACCGGATGCCCCGAATATCTATTGGCTGACCACGCTTCCGAAAGATTATTCCGGCTTATCCCGTTTGCCTGAAGCAAAGCCGGAGGTGAAAGTATCTCTTCAACGGGAAGGAACAACCTATTCCGGTATGGTATCGCTCCATTCGAAAACGAATATTTCTTTTTTCAATCGCATCAAGGTGTTGGATAAGGAAACCGGCAAGCGTATCCTTCCCGTACATTATTCGGATAATTATATCACGCTTATGCCGGGTGACTACTGTACTTTGACGATCAGTTTTACCTCTTCTTTACCCGCAGACCGGATACAGATAGTAGCTGATAGTTGGACGGCAGACCGGATCGTAGCTACAGCCGATTAATACCTGTCCGGCAGTTTCATTCTGCCGGACAGTGCAGATCCTCTTTTTTTGTTTACTTTTGTTGCAATTAATCTAAAAAGGAAAAGATATGAAAAGGTTTTTAATGATGCTGTTTGCAGTGATGGCTCTTTTTGTCATGAGTAGTTGTGGAGAATCGAAAGATTCGTATATAAAAGACTTCACGAAGTTTGTAGAAAAAGTACAGGCTGGTGCCGATAAGTATTCGAAAGAAGACTGGAAAGAGGTGGAAAAGAAATACATCGAATTTGCCGAAACGAAATATGACAAGTATAGTTCCGAACTTTCTACAGACGAGATGATCGGTCTTACCAAATTGAAAGCCACTTATCTGACGATCCAGACCAAGCACGGCATCATCGACAACATACTGAAAGATGGAAATAATGCTTTGGACTTATTGATCAAATAGCCTGCAATTATTTTAAAATATCAATTAAAGCAATATCTTTGCATGAGTATGTAACCAATTAAACTGAAAAAGTTATGAGCGACAAAGACGATTTAATTTACGACGAAGACGAATCTGTAAAATTTATTCAGAACTATCTTCCCCAGGAATTGAAAGGCAAATTCAGTAATGACAATATTAACTACATTGTAGACCTGATCTACGATTTCTATGAATCACGCGGCTATCTGAACGACGATGCAGACGATGATGCCGATGTCGAAATAGATGAAGATGAATTGATTGAATATGTAGTGAAGAATGCGCAGAAGGATGGTGTCGGTAAATTCGATCCCGAAGCAATCGGTTTTATTGTGCAGGGAGAACTTGAATATTGCGATTCTATCAACATGTTCGATTGATAAACTGTTATATTCATATAAAGTTTATAAAAGAGCAAAAAGATGAAACATTTTAAGTTATTATCCATACTGTTATGTATGGCGGTGGTATTTACGAGTTGTGGAACATGGAATAACACAGCAAAAGGAACTGCAATCGGTGTAGGTGGTGGTGCCGCTGCAGGTGCCGGTATCGGTGCTTTGGCAGGTAATACGGCTTTAGGTGCTGTTATCGGTGCTGCTGTAGGAGGAACTGCCGGTGCATTGATCGGAAAGAAGATGGACAAACAGAAAAAAGAGCTGGAAGCTACTTTACCGCCCGAAACCACTGTTGAAACGATCAATAATGGTGAGGCTCTGAAAGTCACTTTCGATTCAGGTATTTTGTTTGCTACCAACTCCAGTACGTTGAGCGACGCTTCACGTAGTGCATTGCGTAAACTGGCTGTCAGCCTGAATGAAAACCCGGATACCGATATCAAGATCGTTGGTTATACCGACAATACCGGTAAGGTCGATTACAACCAGACATTGTCTGAAAAACGTGCCAAAAGCGTTTACGACTATATGATGGTCGACCAGGGCGTAAGCGGACGTCGTATGGAATACGAAGGCAAAGGCGTTCATGACCCTGTTGCCAGCAACGACACGCCGGAAGGACGTGCATTGAACCGCCGTGTAGAGATCCTGATCCTTGCCAACGAAAAGATGATACAGGATGCACAGCAGGGAACATTAAAATAATGTATACGTATTCTGTGATAAATTAGAAAAAGATCATGCAGATAAACCCGGTAAGGGTGCAATCGATAGCCTCAGGTTTTTTACCTGGGGCTTTTTTTATATCAGGTATTGTGTAAAGACTGAAACTGGCTGTCTCCCTTTTCTTTAGCGAATAAAATAACTTCCTTCCGGCATATCCGAGTTCTGGTAGGACTCAGGTAAATTATGCCTTATCTGACCCTCCGGGGCAAAAATCGGAATATAAATTTGATCGATAGTTATAAAAATGATATTTATTCTGATAAAAATGACACTTTGGCCAAATAGTTCCGTATACCTTTTTTATCTAAATATAATTAATCGGTGAATAAACCATAATAACCAGAATAAAAGCCTTTTACGGATGAATGGATTAATGATTGGAATAACCGGAGTTCTACCAGAACGAAGTTATTAACCTTAAAAAAGATGGCCTATGGTTTAAAAAATGATTTAATCTCAAAATGTAAGTAGAAAGAGTTAATCCATTCTGAATTGTTAAACTAAATTTTAATATTATGAACAAATCTGGATACAGTAATCTATGTATTAAAACTGTATTGTTATCTGTATTTTTAAGTTCGGGATATGCTATATCCGACGTCCGTGCAGAAGCTCATACCACCACTGGCATAGGGGATATTTCTGCAGAAGTAAAGAAAAAGATCACAGGAACAGTTCTCGACAAAGACGGGGAGCCGGTCATTGGAGCCAACGTCGTAGAAAAAGGAACAACGAACGGGACAATAACAGGTATCGACGGTACCTTCTCTCTGTCCGTACCGGAAAACAGTACGCTGAATATCTCTTATATCGGTTATCTGCCCGAAGAAGTAAAGGTCGGTTCTCAAAGCCAGTTGTTTATCCGGTTGAAAGAAGATACCCAGGCTTTGGATGAAGTGATCGTTATCGGTTACGGTACGGCAAAAAGGAAAGATTTTACAGGCTCTGTAGCCTCGGTCAAACTGGAAAACTCTCCGATAGCGCTGGCAACCAACCTGAATGCTCTCGAATCGCTGAAAGGAAATGTATCCGGCCTGGATATCGGTTTTACCAATTCTGCCGGAGGAACACCTTCCATGCAGGTGCGCGGTCAGAACTCTATTTCAGGATCGAACGATCCGCTGATCGTAGTGGACGGAGTTATTTTTATGGGAAATATCAACGATATTAATCCCAACGACATTGCTTCTTATGATGTATTGAAAGATGCGACATCGGCAGCAGCCTACGGTTCCCGCTCTGCTAATGGTGTGATCATCATCACGACCAAGAAAGGGAAAACAGGCAAACCGGTCATTCATTTTAATGCGAGCGGCAGCATGCAGACATGGCATCTTAAACCGAGCCTGATGAATGGAGAGCAATGGCTGAACGCCGTGGCTGCTGCCAATGGATATTCGGATTACAGTTTCCTGACTCCCCAGGAAGAACTGAATATGAAGTCAGGCAATGAGATAAACTGGCTGGACGAAATCTCACGTACCGGATGGATACAGGATTACCAGGCCGCTATCTCCGGAGCCGGCGAGAAAATGAATTATTATCTGTCTGCCGCTTACACAAAGAACGAAGGAGTTATCAAAGGCGATGATTTCAACCGTGTCTCTGTATTGGCAAAGGTGAATACGGATATCACGAGCTGGTTGCAGATCGGTCTGGATGCCGCCTATACGAGATCCGATTATTCCGGTCTGGCGGCAAGTGTGGGAAGTGCGACGATATTGTCTCCCTACGGCATGATGTACAGGCCCAACGGTCTGCTGGAAGCAACCCCTGACGGTACTCGCGGGCATGGAAACCCGTTATGGGGTATCTATGACGAAGCCAAGAAAGAAAATGTCGATTACCGCGATAACCTTCGTGCCAATGCGTACGCCGTAGTAAAATGTCCCTGGATTTCCGGGTTGAGCTACCGTTTCAATTTCGCAGGCAACCTGAACTACAGGAAAGCCGGAGACTTTACCCATGAATCGGCCTTTGTCCCGAACGGTACATATGATGACGACAACCGTTATTCGGTCGCCACCCAGAACAGTTATTTAAGCAGTGCGGGTGGTAACATCACGAATGAAAGGACAACCAGCCACGTGATCGATAATATTCTGAATTATAATCAGACATTCGGAAAACATAACATCGATTTGACTGCCGTAGCCACTCGTGACTATAAGAAATATGAATACCAGAATTTATCCGGTTCCGATTTCGCAGCAAACGGAAATACAGTACTGGGATTGAACGGCATTCATTACGCTACCACCCAAAAGATATCGCTGAATAACTGGAAGCAGACCAACATCGGCTATTTCGGGCGTGCATCCTATTCGTTCAGTGATACCTACTACCTTACAGCCTCTTACCGTCGTGACGGTTCTTCCGTTTTCGGTGTCAATAACAAATGGGGTAACTTCGGGGCTGTAGGAGCTGCATGGCGTATCACCAATGAAACGTTTATGAAGAAAGCCGATTTTCTGAATGATATGAAACTCAAACTTTCCTGGGGTAAAAACGGTAACCAGGGGCTGAGTCAGTACTCCACGCTTTCAAAAGTAAGTAACGGCCAGTCGGGAGGCATATATTATCCTTTCGATAACTCCGGAAAACCTTCCTACGGGATCAACCAGAGTTCGATCGGTAATGCAGACCTGGGTTGGGAGACAACGGAAGCATGGAATGTCGGTTTCGAATCGGCATGGCTCGACAGCCGTCTGTTTGTAGACCTCGATGTCTATTTCTCCAAAACATACGACCAGATCTTTTCCCGTACGATCCCTGTTATGACAGGTTTCAGCAGTATGTATTCCTCTATGGGCGAAGTGAAGAACAGGGGCGTTGAGGCGACTATCCGCAGCGTTAATATTCAGAATAAAGAGTGGACCTGGAGTTCCTCCCTGACCTTCTGGCTGAACCGTAACAAATTGATCCACCTCTATGGTGAAGATCTGGATGGCGACGGAAAGGAAGATGACGATATCGGAAATGGCTTGTTTATTGGTGAGTCCATTCATGCAATCTTCGGCTATGAACAGGATGGCATCGTTCAGACCGGTGATACGGAATACATGGAAGCGAACGGTGTTTCTGCCGGTACCCCTAAATATGTCGACAGGAACGGTGACGGAGAGATCAATGCCAAGGACCGTACCATTTTAGGAAATACAGATCCTAATTTCAAGCTCAACCTGAGTAATACCGTACAATATAAAAATTGGGAATTGTATGTGATGATTGCCGGAGTCTTTGGTGGTAACGGATATTTCCGGAAAGGAAATACGAATGCCTATATCACTTCCGGCGACAGAAGCCAGTTTGCTTCGAATGGCCTATACGTCCCTTACTGGAGCGAAACGAATCCCAGCAATGAATATCCGTCGGCCTCCTTTACCGGCGACGGTTATTTCCTGGGGCTGCAGAGCCGTGCTTATGTACGCTTGCAGGATGTGACGCTGTCCTACACATTTGATCAGCCTTGGGTGAAAAATGCCGGAATAAATAATTTCAAATTATTCCTTACGGGGAAAAACCTGGCAACTATCACCGGCTGGAAAGGGGGAGATCCTGAATCAGGTAGTACGGCTCTGAGTGGAACCTATCCGATCATGACCAGTGTATCTTTAGGATTAAATCTTAGTTTCTAATAATTAAATTGTAAGGCAATGAAAAAAATATATAGTAAACATATCGCGTCGTCACTGTTGGCAATGTTTCTTTTCGTAGGTTGCGATGATGCAGGTTTTCTGAAAGAAGATCCGGAGACATTTTATACAATCGACAACGTATTTTCTACCTCTGAACAGGTTGCCCAGGTTATAACGACCTGCTATCACCGGGTAAGTAATATCTACTGTCCTTATGATAATTCTTCCGAGTTAAATGTGTGGTCGTATAGTATGGGGAACGGCACCGATATCTTCGATGTCCCGACGATCCGTTTCAGCTACCGTTTCAATGATTACAGTATCATCAATTCGGAGAATGCCGTCTTCAAGGATACGTATGCCGCTTTCTATTACCTGATCAATTCTGCCAATACGGCATTGTATGCTGCAGACCGGGAAGACATCGTGTGGAATTCGGAGGCGGAAAGAGTGTATATCATCGCACAGGCCCGTTTCTTCAGGGCTTTTGCATACCGTAATTTAGGCGAATTATTCGGAGGTGTCCCGCTGGTTACCGAAAGGACGACCACTCCGCGATACGATTATGCCCGTTCTACCCGGATGGAAACATACCAGTACGCTATCGATGAGATGGAAGCCATATTGAATGACCTGCCTGTGACGACTGCCGATGCCGGACGTCTGGTGAAAGCGGCGGCACAGCATAACCTTTGCCAGTTATATATGGATAAAGGAGTCTTGCTGGAGGCCGAAGGAGGAGATGCAGCGACTGCCTATAATAAAGCGATCTCGTATGCCAATGATGTGATCGATTCAGGCACTTATAGTCTTATGACCGAACGGTTCGGATCGCGTAAGGATGAAAATCCTGAATTTTATTATGCTTCTTCCGTAGCCGACCAGACACCTGACCATACCTATACCTCTGCAGGCTATCCGATCGAAGGAAACCTGTATTGGGATTTGTTCCAGATCGGTAATCAGGATTATCAGGATGGAAACAAGGAGGCCATCTGGTGTGCCCAGTCTGACTATGAAGTCTATAAATCGGACGGAAATAAAGCCTGTCTGGATTATCCGGGTATTTACGGACCGGTATTCAGGGACCAGGGCGCTGCCCACATTACAGGTGACCGTGAAGATGTAGGAGGTTTCGGTATGTGCCAGATCACCCCGACACCCTATGCACGCGACCAGATCTATGCCGACAAATGGGGGGATGACTTGCGCAACTCGGAAGCGGTTTTGCACCGTACGTTCCTGGGAAATGTAAAGACCTCGGAATATTACGGAAAAAAAATCCCCTGGGATGTCCTGTACCGAATGGACGGAAGCGGCAAACCCGCCGATGCAGCCTATACGATGTTGTACCCTTTGTCTTGTAAGATCGGCCCTGACTTTTATACACTTGCTGCAGACGGAAGGACGCTACGCAGTATCTTCCGCGACGATTACCTGATCCGTCTGCCCGAAACAATTCTTTTACGGGCGGAAGCCAAGATGCGTGTCGGCAACAATGCCGGTGCGGCGTCTGATATAAACATGTTGCGCTCGCGGGCAAAATGTAGCTATCTGGTAACGGCTTCAGATGTGAGCATCGACCTTATATTGGACGAACGTGCCCGTGAACTGATCTACGAAGAAAGCCGTTGGAATACTTTATTACGTATGGGCGGAACGGTTGCCATCGACCGTATCAAGAAATATTCTTATTGGGATTATCCGCGTACGACATTGAACAAGGCGTTTAGCGTATGGCCTATTCCGCAATCCGTAATCGATACGAATAAAGATGTAGACCTGGAACAAAATCAAGGTTGGTAAATAATCGTATAAAGGGTAGTCATAACGGATTACCCTTTTTCATAATCAACAGAAAGAAGCACTTATGAATAAACTTATATATATACTATCAGTATCATTCTTATTATCTTCCTGTTCCGCTTCCGGCCACCGGCAGCAGGAAAAGGACTTAACGATCAAAGAACTTGCCGGTATGTTCCGGCAGCCGCCTGTGGATTATCGCCCCTATGTCTGGTGGCACTGGATGGGCAGTAATTTCTCGAAGGAAGGAATAACCAAAGACCTGGAAGCCATGAAGGAGGCAGGTATCGGAGGCGCGACTATCTTCAACCTGACTTCTGCCGTCCAGGAATCGCAGGCCCCGATAGAGAATAATCCCTGGCCTGAACAGACATACCGTAGTGAAGCCTACTGGGAAGCCCTGGAACATGCCGCTTCAGAAGCAAAACGTCTGGGCTTGAAGCTGGGTATGCAGAATACCCCGGGATATTCGACGACCGGAGGTCCCTGGATCACCGAGGAAAGAGGCATGCAGACATTAGTCTCCAGCCAGACGAAGATAACAGGTGACCGGCTGGTCGAGTTCTCTTTGGAGAAACCTGAATTACCGGTGTATAAAGGGTGGGGGGCCAGTAACAAACAGGCTACCTATTACCGGGATATCACCGTCATGGCTGTTCCGGATAAAAAGAATGCGGCGGTCGGTGAAGTGATAGACATATCCGGTTCCATGGATGCAAATGGTTTACTGAAATGGAATGCTCCGGCGGGAACATGGACCGTTTATCGTATCGGGCATGCCCCGACGATGGCGAACCCGCACCCGCTGCCGGACGACCTGATCGGAAAAGTTCTTGAAGCGGACAAGATGAGCAAAGAACAAAGCCTGTATCACTGGCAAAATATCCTGGACCCTCTGGTCGAACATCTGCACGATTATATAGGTACGACTTTCACCCATATCCTGATCGACAGTTATGAAGCGGGCGACCAGAACTGGACACCCGGATTCAGGGATGACTTTATCCGGCAGAAAGGATACGACCCGCTTCCGTGGATCGCCTTGAAACAATCCTCTGAAGAAAATGAGCAGATCGGGAAGTTTGACGAAGATTTTAAAGAGGTCGTCAACCGTTTGTATGTCGACAATGGCTGGAAGGTAGCCAAAGAAATGATAAATAAAGCCGGTTTGCAGTTTTATTGGGAGCCTTACTACGGGCCTTTTAATACGGCGGAATGTGTCTCGATCCCGGATTTGCCTATGGGAGAATTCTGGACCGGCGGGGATGGGGCTATTTCTCCGGAAATAACGAATGGCGCAAAGGAGGCCGGAAAAAGATTGGTTGGTGCCGAGGCATTTACCGGACGTCCGGAGATCAGTCAGTATACGGAAGATCCGGCTTTCCTGAAACATTCGACGGACGGCAGTTTCCTTTCCGGAGTGAACCTGTTATTCTTGCATCATTGGGTTCATCAGCCTTTTGACGACCAGTATCAGCCGGGTATGGGCATGGGCTGGTGGGGTACTCATTTTGGGAGGAACCAAACCTGGATCAAACCGGGAAAAGCCTATTTTACTTATCTCGCCCGTTGCCAGATGTTGTTGCAAGAGAGTGCCTTTGTTTCCACGAAGGAGAATGTGCTGCACCGGAGCATGCCGGACGCAGAGATCTATTTTGTTATCAATCCGGCAGACACGGATTTGAATGGCCGTTTTGCCTTTGGGGTGAAAAACAGGATTCCCGAATTATGGTATGCCGACCGGGGGATTATCCGGCGGGTACATGACTGGAAAGAGTCGGGCGATTCCACTTATGTCGATCTGGCCCTTCACCCGGATGAATCCGTCTTCGTTGTTTTCCCGAAAAATAAGCATGGCGGTTATCCGGATTTGGTTTTACCGGCTGTCGATGTAATACAGGAGTCCGGCCGTGTGCTGGAAGGAAATTGGAAAGTCCGGTTCGAGCCTAAGCTGGATGCCGCTTTCGAGCAGGATTTTTCAGTGTTATCCGATTTTAGCCGTCATCCGGATCCTTCGATAAAATATTTCTCCGGTACGGCGACCTATACAAAAGAGATCGAAGTCGATGCTTCCTCGATAGGCGGGAATAAACGGATCATCCTCGATTTAGGTGAATTGAACGATATCGCGGAAGTAAAGGTCAATGGAGAAAATGCCGGTGTCCTGTGGTATCCTCCTTATCAGACAGATATTACCTCATGGCTGAAACCCGGAAGTAACCGGTTGGAAATAGCGGTAACCAACAATTGGGCAAACCGTCTGATCGGAGACGAACAGTACCCGGCCGATTTTGAATGGGGACAAGATCGTGGCGTAGAAAAGGGGAGGGCAATGAAAGCATTCCCGGACTGGTTCATCCGGAAACAACCTCGCCCTTCCAAAGAACGGAAAGCCTTTTATATATGGTGTTACCATCGGAAAGATTCTCCCCTTCAGCCTGCCGGACTGGTCGGTCCCGTACGGGTGGTAGAGCAAAGTCTTAAGGTTTACGACTAAAAAAGTCCGTATTGAAAAAAGTGGATGACGCAGACGGAAAACACCGTGTGGGTCATCCATTTATCTTTCCAGACCTTTATTATTCAATATTTTCATTCGTAGTTAACTATCGTTTACGAGCGTTCATAAGTCTTACAACAAGTTAATTAACACGGCCAAAATAACATCAAAGAGAACCTTTTTTTATTATTTGCTGTTTCATGTGTAACTTATATATAAGCACAAATAATAGTATAAACTGTTTTAAACGTTAAAATGAGATGAAAAAGATTATTCCTTTTTTCTTGTTGATCCTTTTACTGGCGTCTTGTCAGAAAGATCCGGATATGTCAAAGCTGGATAATGATTTCGTGGTGTACACAAACCATGATAGCAAAACGGATTTCAAATCGTTCACCACATTCTATGTACCTGATAGCGTGTTGGTAATCGGTAGTAGTGAAAAACCTCAGTACTGGACAGCAACAGAAGCTGATAATATTATTTCTACAGTGATCGGCAATATGGAAAGTCGTGGTTATACACGCACAATGGATAAAGAAGATGCAGATCTCGGTTTGCAGGTTTCTTTTGTAGAAAATGTAAATTATTTTACAAATTGGTATAATGATTATAACAACAACTACTGGTGGTGGGGTTACCCAGGATATTGGGCACCTAATTACTGGAGACCGGGATGGGGACCGACATGGGGTTACGACTGGCACGATTGGTATTATCCGTACCCTGTTGTTTACAGCTATAGCGTAGGTTCACTGCTTGCTGAAATGGTAGATTTGAAATCTCCGACTCCCAAAACAGCAGATACTAAATTACCGGTTGTCTGGACTGCTTATATGGCAGGTTTATTGTCCGGTTCGGATAAGATCGATACTCAGTTATCAATCCGTGCGATTGATCAGGCATTTGTTCAATCACCATATATCAGGAAATAATTAAACGCGAATCAGTAAAATTTGAGTCTTATGAAAAAGATAAATAAATCAATAAAATTAGTCGCTTTACTTATCGCCTGTTTAGCGATTCCTTCACTGGCTGGCGCCCAGGTTGTAAACAACATGTATTTTAATATTGACTGGGATCTTAACACTCCGTTCGGAAACAACTTTGCCGATAAGACAAGCGGTTGGGGTGCTCATGGTGAAGCCGGTTATTATGTAGTTCCTAATTTCGCAGTAGGTGCGTTCATTTCTTATCATACGAACAATAAATATATTGATCGTCAGACACTCGATATCAGCGGAACATCTGCAATCACTTCCGACCAGCAGCATTCTTTGTTCCAGTTGCCTTTCGGTGCGGCATTCCGTTACAGCTTTACCCGCGAAGGTCAGTTCGAACCTTATGTATCGGCTAAGTTAGGTGCCGAGTACAGCGAAATGTCGACTTATATGAATGTAATGAAAGTATACGACCGCCAGTGGGGATTCTATGTAGCTCCCGAAGTCGGTATGAATATCTTCTTTACTCCGGAAAAGAAATTCGGTTTACATGTAGCCGCTTATTACAACTATGCAACAAACAAAAGCAAAGTCCTGACTTATACCATGGACGGTATAAATAACTGGGGCGTACGCTTCGGTGTTGCATTCTAAAATAGAAGTTTGTTCTTTTAAGTGTTTTATGTAGTTTATTAGAAAGCGGGGAGCTGCAGCGGCGGCTTCCCGTTTTTTATTTCAGTGTCCAGGGGAATGCGATCTTGTCCAGGAGATCTTTGCGGGTAGGGGATAACTCGCCTTTTTTCAAGGCTCTCCGTTGTACGAAGCACCAGCTGCCCAGTTTGTTTTCACGGGCGGTCGGCCAACGGTCGTTTTCAAGGAAGAATTGTTGTAGTTTTCCATAGTTCTCCATCCAGACGTCGTCGATGGTCCAGATGAAACCTTCGGCATCCATCAGGGCGATGCGTTCAGCCGAAAGCAGACCTTGCTTCCGGTTTTTTCGTTGGGTGTTACACCAGGCACCGGCTTTCCCTTCGTTGCTTTTCGGCCAGCGTTTATGCTTTTTATAATAGGTAAGTACCTGCTGCCAGTTCTCCATCCATAACGAATCCAGGTCCTGTTCCCACCAGAAGCCTATCGAATCGAGCAAGCGGATCCTTTCATTCGGCAACAGACCTTTTTTACGTGCCTGCCGTTGAGTGTTGCACCAGGTATTCAGTTTGTGTTCACCCCGCTTGGGACAACGGTGTTCTTTTGCCATAAAGACTTTCAGCTCCTCGAAACAACTCATCCACCGGCTGTCCTGTACCTCCCATTCAAAACCGATCTGTTCCAGGTGCGAAATATAATCTTTCGATAACGTCCCTTTCTTATACGCGATCCGTTGCGTGTTACACCAATTGCCCAGTTTCCCTTCGGCAGCCTGCGGCCACCGGCCTTCCCGTTCTTTGAATTCGACCAACCGTTCGTACATGACGGGCCAGGCATCCAGTTCGGCCAGCATATCATCCACCTGGGCGCGGATATCCGACAGGAATCCGGTCACCTGAAACTCGGTATATCCTTTGAATGTCTTCGGTGCTCGGATGGCCGGGCGGTAAGCCAGGTCTCTCGTCATCACTTCATACACGGAACGTCCGGAAAGGTTGTTGACAAAGTCGAGCACGACCGGGTGATGGTTGGAACCGGCTTTCAGGCAGCGTCCCAACTGTTGCAGGGCAACTACGTACGATTCTGTCCGGCGCAGGAACATGGCGGCATCCACCCCTTCCACATGCAGTCCTTCGATCAGCATATTGATAGAGAAAAGGACATGCAGTTTACCTGTGTCCTGCCGGAAATTCCGGAGTATTTTTTCGTTGGCCCGATTGCTCTGTCCGTTATGGATCTCGAATGTTTCCGTTTCGAGTCCTGCCTGGTTTAGCCAGCGGGATACTTCGGGGATCATATTCTTCAAATCCTCTTTATCCTTGCAGAAGACAAGCATCTTTTTGACCTCTTTCGGCAGATACCGCC
Organism: Parabacteroides sp. AF18-52; assembly: GCF_003479145.1. Lineage (NCBI taxonomy): Bacteria > Pseudomonadati > Bacteroidota > Bacteroidia > Bacteroidales > Tannerellaceae > Parabacteroides > Parabacteroides sp. AF18-52. The sequence continues at coordinate 10,038 of NZ_QUGR01000015.1, read as the reverse complement.
TGATCAGTTCCGAAGCACTCCATGAACCGCGGAAGTCCAGGCGGGCGAAATCTATCTTTTCCTGGATATGTTGCCTTCTTTCGGAGGTGCAGTCGCTCCGGTTCAGTAGCTGCTGCACCTTATCCAACTGATTGTTCAGGTCGAACACACTTTGTACGAGAACAGGGACAGGCAGGATTTTGTAATACCAGGCCATCGAGAGGGATAACTCATGGAACAGGTTGCCTTTAAAATAGACCTCTACAGTGTCGAGCATCTCTTCAGGCCGTATCGGGGTGGCCGACATTCCCAATACACGGGCTTCCGGATTGGCATCGATCACATCCTGTACGGCTTTTCCCCATACCTCCGCACCGAAATGATGGAACTCGTCGATAATGATATGGTCCGCTTTGAGTTGTTCGCTGTCAGCCTTGTTCAGGACCAGTGCCTGGAAAGTGCGGTAGGTCACATGCTGCATGGTTCCTCCGACCGCTTTTTCGATCTCGGCAATGATCGTCACGTTAGGGGCAATGACGAGGATCGTATCTTCCAGATGATTGATGATATAACGTGCGATCAGGTAGGATTTACCTGTTCCGGTAGCCTGCACGACAGCTCCGATACGGTTCTTTTGAAAGCCTTCTTCAATAGCTCGGTAAGCGGCTTCATTATGGGAGAAGAGTTCGATGTGTTTTCCGCTTTCCAGGCTTTTCAGATAGCTTTCGTCGGATACTGTCAAACCATGCAATTCGAAAGAAAGAGCCTCCGGCAAGTATCCGCCATGTGCCAGGATGCGGAATTGGTTGCAGCTGCACATTTCTCCGACCTGTTGCATTTCAGCGTACAGACCGTCCACATCCGCCAGGCAAAGAGGTTCTTTATTCCATATCTCTTTCACAATGAAAGTTACAGAATCTTCCCTGAAGCCAACCAGCAGACAGCCGGATTCTTCAGTTACAAAGTAATTATAAGAATGGTAAAGATCGCGAAGGGACATAAAAATGTGAAACATTTTTAGTTGACAGTTGACAAGTGACAGATGACAGTTGGGCTTCGCAGTAGAGCATAGAAATAATTGAACTATCCGAGTAAGCCATCAGTCATAAATAAAACATGCCTAATTACAGGTTCATTTGCCGTCAGTTTTAACTGACGGATTAGTAAATGATCTCTCTCTTTGGACTTTAGTCCCATTTTAAACAGTCTCACTATTTAAGAGAAATGCGGCTAAAGCCAAAAAAGGGATACAATCTGTAAACCGTTGGTTAAAACCAACGGCAAATGAACCTGTAATGGCTGAGTCATTCTATTGCCATATTGGTTCATTATTGGATATTTCATTTTCTTCTTTAGGTTTGAAGAGGTCTTTGATGAATAAATATCCTATAGCACCGAAGATGGCTAAGAATACAAAGCCGATCAATATCAGCGGTTTCTTTGGAGATGCCGCTTTCAATGGGACAGTGGCAGGCTGTATGACGGTATAAACCGGCGTTTGTTCCTGTACCCGAAGTTTATCCTGTTCCAGCTTCTGGGCTAATGTGTTGTAGACATTGAAGGTCAGTGTCATCTCATTCTTTAGCCGTTCCTGTTCTGTCCGGTAGCTGGCGGAGATGATGTTCTTATTGGCATCTTCAAAGGCTGCATACGCACGTTGTGCTTTGTAATAAGATTCGCGTGCTTCACTGAATACTTTTTCAGTAAACTCCAGGTCCTGTTTGGCTTTCTGGGTACGGTAACTGGTGATATAACTCTGAAGGTTATTCAAAACGACCTGTGTAACGTTAGCTGATATCAATGGGTCCTGCATCTGAACGGATACGGTAATAACCGATGTCTTTTTATCGATAGATATTGATATACGTTTTTGCAAAGCACTAATAACTGCAGATTGTTTTTGGGTTAAGTGAAAAGATGATAATTCATTTTCATTCTTTTTATTTTCCTCTTTTGAAAACAATTCTTTCACTACTCCTAGTAACTTGAATGGCGCTTGTAAAACAAAATTCCACCATGTACTTTTTTGGTGTTTGTCCATATATTCATATAAAGAAGTGGAGAGTGTTCCAGTTTCATTTGTAAACTGTATGGGGAATAGTTCTAGTAAAAAGGGAGTACTGCTGACCACATCCGGATATAAATCTGGAGAGATGGCATCTGCTCCGGAAGATGTATTCAGATTAATTCCTGCCATCGCTGCTAATCCTCCCAAGTTTCCCATTTTTTTTGTTGGGTCTGAGGTTTCGGGAGCCAGTTTTACAGTTGTACTATATTCTTTCGGAATACTGAAAGCAACAACAAGTCCGACAACAATCGCGACTCCACAACATTTAAAGATGAATTTACGTTCTCCCCACAGTTGTTTGGCTAGTTCAATCAAGTCTATCTCCTGGGTATTATCCGCATCGGGAGTATTCATTTGAATTGTATCCATGTTGCTATATTATTTCATTGAATTAATAATAGAAGTTACCATAGCAGCCATCGAAGTCGTTGAACTGGCAATACTCAAGACTTCCGCCAGACTGGTCTTCCGATCGCGCTGTGTCTTGGTTGGAACTACAATTTCACAACCGGGTTCTACCTTCGGATAACGTTTGAAGAAGATAAAAGTCTTTTTCGTGGTTGCTACCTTTCCGTTCATATAGATCACGATCGGATATTTACGGGCGATATCATTATATCCTCCTGCCTGAGACAGACATTTACCCACTGACATGCCATTAGTATAAGTGACACTGTTCGGGTAAGTAACAGCTCCATTGATCTTCACAGTACTTTGCAATTGTGGAATATAGAGCTTATCTCCATCACGAAGTACTACATCATGTGCACTTCCCGGATGAGCCAATGCCTTTTCCAGATCGATGCCGACTGAATAATCTTTGATATTTGCCAACGATAATCCAACCGAGTCGCGGCTTTGTTTATTAGAACTCAATTCCATCAAAGTTTCAAGACGGCGCATTTCATCATCTGTCAGTTTACGTTTCAAACTGGCTCCCTTTACATAAGCATCCGGGGTTATTCCTCCGGCTTTAGCAATGATATCACTCAGACGGGAATTCTTTTCGGCCAATACATAATCACCGGCAAAAGTGATTTCTCCATCTACCTTTACTACCTGCTGTACCTGATAACCCGGAGAGAAACGCACATATACCTCATCAAACGGTTCAAGAGTAAAAACATTTTCAGAAGTTGTTCCGTCTGCCGAAATTAATCCCAGATCATCATTTAGTGTAAAATTGAATACTTTGGCTGTGATATTACTGTTCTGTTCTGCTTTCGGGTCTTTGATCCGTCGGGCTACTTCTACATTGACTGTAGCTGCCGATTCTTTCAAACCGCCAGCCATGATGATAGCATCTTCTATCGTCAGACTGTTGCGATAGGGGAGTACCGTGTCTATATAGTTGACCGCTCCGCTTACTTTGATCGTATAAGGTTCACGAAGATCGAACAAAGACGGTATGTTGAGTTGGTCTTCCGGTTTGAGTTCTATGTCCGGAGATGAACCGTTGAGTATACCACGGATATCCACAGCAATAACAGTTGTCGTAAAATCCGGATTCAAACGGGTGATCTGGGCACGACCTGCAAATTCGTCTCCCTTCAGTCCGGCAGCTTGTTTGATCAGTTCTTTTACGGTATGTACAGTTGAACTTAGTTCGTATTCACCTGGACGCCAGACTGCTCCTGTGATAGTAAGACGATTCTCATAGAAAGGAATAACAGAGTCGACCATCAGAGAGTCCGCATCCATCATGGTAAAGGTCGGATATTTATCTTCCGTAACAGTGGCGATCTGATACCGGCTGCCTGCTTTACGCTTTACACGGACATCTTTTGTATAAGCATCCCCGGTAAAGCCTCCTGCCATGTTCAACACTTGCTGTAAAGTTTCTCCCTTTTTTGTTTCAAAAATGCGGTTACGTTTTACTTTACCTTGTACTACCGCCAGCTGATCGTATGGAGGGATAATAATCATATCATTTTCTTCCAGGCGAATATTAGTTTTATATTTTCCGTTTAACAAGTAATCGTATACATCGAGTTGTGCAACTTCTTTACTGTTGCGATACACTTTAATATTGCGAAGAGAACCGATCTCATTTACCCCACCTGCTGCATACAATGCATTGAAAAGGGTGGCAAAAGAAGGCAAGGTATATGTCCCCGGAGCAACGACTTCTCCGACAATATTGACTTTGATACTACGTATCTGACTTAAGCTGACGGATACGAACGTATTACCGCCATCTGTATCACCGGATAAGGTAGCCATGATACGTCCCAGTTCCTGACGGATACGGCTTTCCGCAGCTTCAATGGTTAGTCCGCTAACGGATACCGGCCCCAGGTTAGGGATCAGGATCGTCCCTTCCGGAGAGACTTTTAGTTTCAGGTTCAATTCGGAATCGCCCCAGACATTGATCAGTAATTCATCTCCTGCTGATAAAACATAGTTTTTGGGAGTGGGTATATTCAAATCAGGTTCAAAAGACAGGTTTTTATTTGAAAAGATTTCCCGTCCGAAAACAGTTTGCTTCAAATCGTTTTCCGGGAGATTCATTTGGCGTTGTTCTTCCGGAGAGATGCTGTCTTTACCTGGTTTTGTTGTGACGACACGGTCAGAAACTACTGCATCTGAGGCTTTGGTGCTTGCCTGTTCTGCTCCCGATTGCCCCATTCGCTTATTTATCTCCTGTCGAATCTGATCTTCCGTCATACCAGCGGCTTTTGCTTTGTCTATCAACTCCTGGGGGACCTGTGCCGCCAATGGTACAGCCAGCCACAGCAATCCCCCTAATAATACATTTCTGATTACGGTATTCATATTGTTATTTGTTTTTTGTTATTCTCAAAATTTCCGGAACTCCAACCGGGCATAATCCGATTGTAATATCAGATGTTTCGACGTTAATTCTTTTACTCCGAAACGTTGCTCCGTATCGTTCATACCAAAAGGCAATAAATCTTCAACCTTACTGATGGGCATGACCACAAATAGCGAATCTTCGGTATATTCCATATTTCCTGTCTGGCTAGTAACATCAACTTGCATCAGGTTGATCGTATGCAATGCCACACTATAATAAGCCCGCTCCGGTGTTTCTTCTTCTCCGGAAGCATATTCTATTTTCATGATCTGCCAACGACCATCCAAATCTCCATTAATCGGTGTTTTCCCGCAAGCGCTAACTATCAACATTAGTAGCACGGCTATTATATATCTTTTCATCGTATCCATCCTGTTTTTCTGATTGTTAACATACCACCAACACTTTTCCCCAACATAGCACCCCGGTCTAGCCCTAACGATGCGGTAAAATCCCAGCCTTTCAACTTATGGGGAGTATATTTTAATTCGGCTAAAGCATTTCCATTCTTTTTGATCTCATAAAAAGGTAAATCATAAGTACCCCAGTTGCGAGTAACTGACAAGAGAATACGATATTGCAGATCGGCACAAGGATTTCCTATTATTCCAAAATGATGTCCCTGCATCCGATTACTTTTGAAAATAATTTCTCCATCATTATTATAAACAGGAGACATCACTAAAGGATTTCCGATCCCCATTCCCCAATGTTGCCAACCGGTATAGATATAGTGGTTGTAATAATTATCTTTACCGCTTACCTGCTCCGGTATTTCCGACGTATGATCCCAATAAACAGGACCAGTCTGATCCTTTGTTGATATATATTCGTAAACAAAACTGCTAACGACAGGATTTTTAGGAAATGTTATTTCTATCCCAGCCAGACAATCTTTCCAGCCATATTCCCCGAACATTTGTGAATGATCTTCAAAATAATGTTCATAATAAGGGCGAACCGTCCAGTCCTGCGGAGCATACCAGGTGAGTGAAAAATTCCAACTACCTAAATGATTTCCATAAATGTTCGTTTGTTCCCCCGTTGGAGTCTCACTACCACCTCCGCTCGGAATAAACACTTTAAAGAAATCCTTTATCCCATTCGGCATATCTATCTTTTCATTCCCAATAAATGCATTTCCTCCGAACTGAGCAGCCATTTCCAGTCCTCCTTCAAAGATCAGTGGGAATTTTTCCCGATTACCAACCTTCACATACAGATCTTTGGAATGATAGAGCACATGTTCCGTATATTTATTTCCCGGAGCTACAAAATCCTTCTGCCAACCATCATCCGTAAACATACCATAAGCAATATGTCCTTTGAAGGCCAGCCACCCTTTTGTCCCCGGCACAACAGTATATTCCGGAATACCGATACGCACTTGTGGAATAGGACGAGCATTCCCCGAAAACGTCAATCCCCCGCTACTTAAAAGCGGATTATTAAATTCACTATACCGTTCCTTGCTGCCGATACTCAGTCCCAGGCAACGATATTTCAAATCGGCATATAATTGCTGGATAATGAATGTCGACGTAAAATTATAGGCTACAGCCAGATCCGCCCCGAAAGCATACGAAAAGCGTTTATCCTCTTCCATATCCCGGAAAATCCCGGCACGCAGATAACCGTTATTCTTTTCGATAGAGGAAAGCCCTTGTTTGTTCGCTGTCAGCCAGAAAGGAGTATGTTCCCCTCCGCTAAAACTGACGCCAGTCTCTGCCTGATAACTCAGTCCTTTGGTAAACTGAGCATACGTATTCCAGGGAAGCAGTAAAATACCTCCCCCAATAATTAGTTTAGATATAAATTTCATTTATTATTTGATTAGAAAGATTTGAGCCAATGTAGCAATAATAGAAAATATTGAACCCAAATGACAGGTTTTGTAGGGGCGGGGTTTAACCGCCCTTTGCGACAATAATATAACAACCGATGGAGAAGGGCGGGCAGACCCCGCCCCTACCAGCGACACTACATTCAATTTTGATAAATACTGAATCTATTGCCATCCCCATTGGCATATTGGCATAATTACTGCCCCGGGCCTATCCAGATTCTCCGAGACATGCCGTAACTGTTCACGGCGTTTAGCAATATGGATAAGAATGGCGAGGCGTTTCTCTTTATTTTCGGGAACAGTTTCCAATAACAAGCGAACCTGTTTTTGTATATCCCGTAGGATACGGTTTTCCGTATACAAAAAGAATAACCGGATCAGAAACATCTCCATCACATTGGCAGCCTCGGGATAAAGTGAGCCGAACTGCTCCTTTTCCTGATAGATCGCCTGGTCATATTCCGCATGCAACTCATCCGTAACCCTTTTCAATACCGGTGATAAATCCGACTCCGGATGGCCTTCCGCCAAATGAGTCAATATCGCCCGGTTCTCTTTATTCTCCAAAAGCAGGTCGTTCGTTCGGAGAATGCTGTTCAATAATTCCGTAAAAAGACAGAGCGAACCTTTGAACATATAATAAGTATCCTGAAACAACAGGCAAGCCGTCAACAACAGTTCTTCCGATAAATGAGGCTTCGACTGATACCTGCCGATCAGGGAAACAAACGCCTCTTTGCCGCATCTGCGAAAGAGAGAATCGGGATCTTCCCCTTCCGGCAGAAAGATCGTCTGTACCTCCATCGAAACCGGATCGAGCGACAAAGATATTTTACGTGCCGCCTCCCGTCCCGGCTTATCCCCGTCCAGTAACAGGCAAATCCGGTTCGTATATTTTTGCAGCAAAGCGATCTGTCCGGTGGTCAGTGCCGTACCGCATAAAGCAACCGTATTGGTGAAACCTGCTGCATGCATGGCGATCGCATCCTTGTAACCTTCCACCACAAAAACGAAGCCCTGTCGGATGATAGCCTCTTTTGCCCGGTAAAGGGCATACAGGTTTTCGCTCTTTTTATATCCGTTGTCTGTCGAAGTATTGATATATTTCGGTTCATCCGGATTGCCATCCGTTAGTTTGCGGGCAGCAAAAGCAATCAGCTGTCCGGCTTCGTTACGGATCGGGAAAATGACACGGTTACGCATGGCATACCATTCCTTCGGAACGTTCACAGGAGACTGTCCTACTTCAAAATCAAGATACGCAGGCGTCAATTCTGAGTTACCGCAAGCATAAGGCAGAAGGGAGGAAAAAAACTGCAAGTTTTTTTCAGTTGAAAGTTGACAAGTGACAGTTGACAGTTGCTTCGCGTCGCTATTCTTGTCGACAGGCTTTACCTTTCTCTCATTTATTTTCAATTTCCCTACTGCACTCATAAAAGTGCAATGTTCCATCTTCTGTATAAACCCGATCGCATCCCCATGCTCTCCACAGGCAAAGCAATGAAAAGTTTGTTTTTCAGGATTCACCACCAACGACGGATGATGATCTTCGTGAAACGGACAAAGTCCCATATAGTTATTCCCCTTCCGCTCCAGCGTCACATACCCCTCGACTACCTCCTTGATACAGACAGACGATTTCAATTGTTCTATCTCCAACTTTGTCATGATCGTCTGCCGGTATTATAGTTCGTGATGCGGGTGTAACTCTCATTATAGCGATAACGGGCAATCCCGGTTGACCCGTTACGTGTTTTCCTGATATATAATTTCCCTACCAGATGCAGGCTTTCTCCGGTGATCTCATCCTTTTCGATTCCATTCCGTTCCGGTATATAAACGAAGTACACACAATCCGCTACCTGTTCGATCACACCTGAGTCGCGCAAGTCATGCAGGTCTGGGATATGAGCTTTATCCGTCCGGTTCACACTGTTACGGTTCATCTGCGAAAGAACGAGTATCGGAATATCGGCATCCAACGCCAGTTGTTTCAATCCCTGTATATTGCGCCCTATCATCTGGTCCATCGTCTCCTTTCCATGATTCTCTACTTTCATCATGTGGAGGTAATCGACCACTGCCAGGTCACATTGATTTTTACGTTTCTGAAGCATCACCTGGGCACGGATATTTTCCACGCTGTTCGCGGAGGTATGGTCAAAATATAACGGCAGGTTCTGGAACTCATCCGCCATTTTCTCCATCTTCGTCAAATCCGCCGGATTAGCCCCGTCGATACGCAAATGATTGGCATCCACCCCCCCGTAACCGGCAAACAAGCGGTTCATCGTCTGCAAAGCCGTCATCTCCAGGCTGAAGAAACAAACATGCTTTCCTGCCAGGGCTGCATTCATGGCAATCTGCATGGCAACAGCCGTTTTACCGTCACCGGGACGTCCCGCTCCAACAGTAAGCTCCCCTTTGTAAAGGCCTCCGGTCACGTAATCGAATTCCTCGATACCCGTCCGGACACACATATTATCGATACCGCTTTCCAACCTGTCGCGGTGCATCTTCAGGACTTCATTGGCCGTTTTACCGATCCGGCAGATCTGTTTGCCTGCAATACCGGTTTCCCGCAGTGCCATTAATGACGATTCTGCCTCTTCAACAAGGGCCATATAAGAAGAATCGAAACAGTTGGCTTTTGTTTGCAACGTAGAGAATAGCGTGGCGAGCAAACGAAGCATATACTGCCGTTTCACCTCTTCGACATATTGTTTCAGATTTCCGGTATGCCGTATCTGCGTCATGGCCGCATTGATCACCGTGATCCCGTTCATCTCCTTCCAACGTTTTTCATTCAGGCACCGCATCTCGATGTCAGTAGTCACCAGATCCGCTTTTTCACCCCGGCTGTTCAGTGAACAGATTGCGAAGTAAACAAAAGACAACAACGGATCGCTGAACATCTCCGGTTTCAGTACCGGAGCCACCTGCCATATGGCAGATTCGGAAGATAGGAGTGTACAAATCACCGCTTCTTCCACCTGGTGTACAGATTCTATTGCTTCCATAATCGTCATTAGTTAGGTAAGTTTGTAGAATCCTGCATGCTTCGTCCTCCCATCTTCGCTTCGGCTTCTGCCATTTGGACTGCCGCTGAACTGTTAGGGACGTCATTCTTTTCCTTTCTTCCGGTTTCCGGTTCGGTAGGTACAAAAGTAAATTCATCGTAACCGGTCAGACAGATGCGGCTTCCACCGATGACATGTTGGAGGGATACCAGTCCAAGATAGTTCATTCTCTTTAATAAGCGGCTCAGTGTACTGGCACTTATATCCATCCATTTAGCCAGGGTGGCTTGTTTTCCGATGAATTCTC